>JAZREX010000001.1:0-5711 GCA_045661025.1 Faecousia sp.
GCATGCAGGGCGGGAATTGTCGATCCAATTGCCTTTGGAGGGCAATCATTATATCCCGGATGCCTTGGCGGCGGTTGCGGTTGGCCTTGCTTTGGATGTGCCTGCTGATAAGATCAGTAGCAGCTTGGCCCAATTCCAGAATATGCAAGGCCGGCAGGAAATTTATCAGCAGGATGGATTCACCATCATTCGTGACTGCTATAATGCAGGCCCGGAATCTATGGCAGCAGCCTTGGCTGTGCTTGGCAACAAGAGCGGCAGGCGGATCGCGGTGCTGGGAGATATGCTGGAGCTCGGCTCCTGTACCCAGGCAGAGCATTATAAGCTGGGTAGAACAGCAGCGGAACATGCGGATATTGTATTTGCTTACGGCCCCAACAGTATGCGGGTGCTCAATGGCTGTCTGACAGGTGGTATGCCGGAAGGACGGGCCAGAGCCTTTACTGATCGGGATCGGTTGGTGCAAGTGCTGCGGCAAGTGGCAAAGCCTGCAGATACATTGCTCTTTAAGGGAAGCCGGGGAATGCGGATGGAACTGATTCTAGAACAGTTCCTGCAGAAAGAGATATAAGCGGAGGAAGTTATGACAAGAATCATTGTAACGGCGCTGGTGAGCGCTGTTTTGACCGGTGTGATCGGCTATTTCCTACTGCCGGTGCTGCGGGCACTGAAGGCAGGACAGTCTATTCGGGAGGTAGGCCCGACCTGGCATAATTATAAGGCTGGTACACCTATGATGGGTGGCCTAATGTTCATTCTGGCGGCTATTTTATGCCTGGTGGGCAATTTGTTCAGCACTGCCGACTATACCGGGTTTTATGTGCTGGCTCTGTCCTTGTGCTTTGGCTTGGTAGGTTTTCTGGATGACTTTTTTAAGCTGAAATTTAAGAGAAATCTTGGGTTGACCTCTGCCCAAAAGGCAATGCTGCAGATGGCGGTTTCTGCGCTGTATCTGTATTTGCTGTACAAGCAGGGCGTCATGTCCTGTGATTTGTATATTCCCTTCGTGGATGTAACATTGCACATTCATCCTCTGGTATACATTTTCTTTGCTATGTTTGTGATGGTGGGCTGCGTGAATGCGGTGAATCTGACCGACGGCGTAGACGGACTTTCCAGTTCTGTAACCGTTCCGGTTATGGTGTTCTTTACAGCAGTTGCCATCGCTAAGGAAAAATGGGATCTGGCGCTGTTGCCTGCTGCGCTGACCGGCGGTTTGATCGCCTACTTGTTCTATAATTGGCATCCGGCTAAGGTCTTTATGGGCGATACCGGTTCTTTATTCTTAGGAGGCGTGGTTTGTGCGTTGTCCTTTGCACTGGATATGCCGCTGATTCTGCTTCTGGTGGGATTTGTGTACATCATGGAGACCCTCTCTGTGATCTTGCAGGTAGGATACTTTAAACTGACCCACGGAAAGCGTATTTTTAAAATGGCACCTATCCACCATCATTTTGAGATGTGCGGCTGGAAAGAAGAAAAAATTGTACTTGTATTTACTGCGGTATCTGTGGTAATGTGCATTTTGGCTTGGTTCGGTATCCAAGGACGATAATTAGGAGGTAGCTTCCAATGGGTGCGGAGGGAACTCTGTACACCAAAGAGGAACGCCCTGTGCTGATGCACGGGGGAGCAAGGGTGGATATTTGGTTTCTTGTGTTGCTGTTGCTGCTATTAGGGATTGGACTTGGAATGCTCTATTCTGCAAGCTATGCCCAAAGCGCCTATGATACAGGTTATACGGATACCACAAAATACCTGGTAAAACAGGGCATATGCGCTGTGATCGGTCTGGTAGCAATGTTTATTTGCAGCAGAATTTCTGTGGAGTTTTGGCTGCGGACAGCCTGGCCCTTATATGGCATCAGCATTGCGCTGCTTTTGTCGGTATTGCTGTTTGGCACATCCGTCAATGGGGCAAAGCGGTGGATCAGCATAGGTGGTCTACAGTTTCAACCTTCGGAGATCGCCAAATTTACGCTGATCCTGCTCTTTGCTCGGTTGACCAAAGGGTTTGGGCCGAAAGCAAAAAATTTTCGCCAGGGTGTGCTGGGTTTTGGGATGGCGCTTTTGGGGATATTGATTCCTCTGGCGCTGGAAAAACACCTGTCTGCCATTATGCTTATGGGTATGGTGGCAGTTGTGATGATGTATGTGGCAGGTACAGCGCCTAAATGGTTATTGACCGGGGCTGGGGCAGCGGTTGTCTTTGTTATCATCTATGTTAGTTTTATGGGATACGCCGGGGACCGTATCACAGCGTGGCTTCATCCGGAGCAAGACCCGGGGGATACCGGCTATCAGATCCTGCAGTCCTTATATGCCATCGGTTCCGGTGGCTTGTTTGGTCTGGGCCTTGGCAGAAGCAAACAGAAGTATCTGTATCTGCCGTTTCAGTATAACGATTATATATTTGCAATTATCTGTGAAGAAATCGGTCTGGTAGGGGCAGCGGTGATTGTATTGCTGTTTGCCCTGCTGATTTTGCGAGGATATTGGATCGCTTTGCGGGCAAAAGACCGGTTTTCCACAGTCTTTTGCGCCGGACTTGTAACACTTATTGCGGTGCAAACGCTTTTGAACCTTGGGGTGGTGACCAATTTACTGCCCTCTACCGGCATTGCGCTGCCTTTTTTTTCTTACGGCGGGACAGCTTTGGCGGTGAATTTGGCGCAGATGGGAATTGTGTTGGGGATTTCCCGACAATTCCATCAAAATGCGCAACAGGAGGCAAAAAAATGAATGTGGTATTTACCTGCGGTGGTACAGGAGGACATATCAATCCTGCAATCGCAGTGGCAAATAGCTGGAAAGAACGCCATCCGGAGGACAAGATTCTTTTTGTGGGCTCTAAGGGGCGGATGGAAGAGGATCTAGTGCCCCAGGCAGGGTTTGAGATCCAGACTATTGAGGCCAAGGGGATGTCTCGCAGCTTGAGTTTTGCTGGGCTAAAACAGAACATCCAAGCAATTACTTATGTTTTGCAGTCTGTTGGAAAGTGCAAGAAAATCTTAAAAGAATTTGGTGCGGATATTGTGGTGGGAACCGGCGGTTTTGCCAGTTTTCCAGCTCTGATGGCTGCAAGCCTTTTGAAGATCCCCACCTGTGTCCATGAGGCCAATGCTATGCCCGGACTGACCACGCGGATGATTGCCCGGCGGGCAGATAAGGTTTTGACCTGTTTCCCGGATAGTGCAAAATATTACAAGGATGCCTCCAAAGTGGAAACTGTGGGAATGCCGGTGCGTAAGGAATTTATTTTTACAAAGCGGGAAGAAGCCCGGAAAGAATTGGGGCTCATTGATGAACTTTTGATTGTATCCGCCTTTGGCAGCCAGGGCGCAAAAGCGATGAACGAAGCTGTGGCAGAGCTTTTGGTTTTGGAACAGCAGGCAGGTTACCCCTTCCGGCATATTCATGCCACTGGCAGTTATGGCTGGGAATGGATGCCTGAGCGTGTAAAAACCCTTGGTGTGGACTTGGAAAAGACCAAGATGGTCACTGTCCAGGAATATATTTACAATATGCCTACTATGATGGCTGCGGCAGATGTGATCATCAGCAGAGCAGGTGCATCTTCTTGTAATGAGATCGCGGCGGCTGGTACACCTTGCATTTTGATACCGTCTCCCAATGTGACCGATGACCATCAAACCAAAAATGCCAGAGCTCTGGCGGACAATGGCGCGGCGGTGCTGCTTCCGGAATCGGAGTGCACCTCCCAGCGTTTAATGACAGAGATTCAAAGGCTTTTGGAAAATGCAGATGCCAGAGCGCAAATGAAGCAGGCACTGCATAAGCTTTGTGTACCGGATTCTGCCCAACGCGTTTGCGATATTATGCAGACCTTGATAAGAAAATAAAGGAGCAATACATGGATACCAAACAGAGAAAGCCTCAAAAGGCGACCGGAAGCAGACCGAAAACCAATCGGTCTACATCGGTGGGCACAAAAGCGCCGGTAAAAAGGAAAGCTGCAACTACCAGAGCTTCGGGAACAAAAGTAGCCGGTGGTACGGGCAGGAAAATTTATCAGAATACTGCATCCCGTCGGCGCAAACCAACGCCTAAGTCGGTAGCGCCCGAGGTTGTGTATACTCAGCCGGGTCCGTTTAACAGAACACGGTTTATTCTGCGGCTTGTGACTGTGGTTGCGGTGGTGTTGGCTCTGCTGTTCGGTATGTCCATTTTCTTCAAAGTGGAAGTGGTTACCGTTGCAGGTATGGAAAAATATACCGAGTGGGATATTCGTGAGGCCTCCGGTATCCGTGATGGAGAAAATTTGTTGACCCTCAGTGAAGCGAGAATCAGCAGTAATATTATCTCCAAGCTTCCTTATGTGGATGCTGTCCGCATGGGAATAAAACTACCGGATACGGTAAAAATTGAAGTAAAAGAGCTGGATGTGGTTTATGCTGTACAGGCCCAGGATGGCAGCTGGTGGCTCATGCGTGCCGATGGCGGTTTGGTAGAAAAAACCAATAGCGCTGATGCTGAGGTTTACACCAAGGTTCTGGGTGTGCAGATCACTGAGCCGGAGGTAGGAAAGCCTGCGGTGGCCTATCAGCCCGCTTCTCAGGAAACGACCCCGGAAGGGGAGACGGTGCCTGTGACGGTCAATGCAGCCCAACAGTTGGATATTGCGGTATCGATTTTGCAGTATCTGGAGGACAGAAGAGTCCTGGGCGAAATTGCCAGTGTGGATGTGTCTAACACCAGCGATTTGAAAATGTGGTATGCAGACCGTTTTGAGGTTCTTTTGGGTGACAGCACAGAGCTGTCCAGAAAGATTGGTGCCATCACAGTGGCCATTCGGGACTATATGGAATCCTATGACAGTGGTGTTTTGGATGCCAGCATGACAGTTCAGCCCGACCCGGATAAGGCCTATGAAGTGATATTTACTCCCATTAACGAGTAAAGGAAAACTTTTTACAAAAAACTTTGACGAAAATTGAGATTTTCTATTGACCAAATCCAATTTTCGCGTTAGAATGTACAGGTAACATTATAATTAAGGCAGAAGTGGGCCTACCACGCTGCAACGATACATAGGAGGAGAGCATATGTCTGAAATGTTCCAGGATCGCGTCGTAAAAATTAAGGTAATCGGCATTGGCGGTGCCGGCAACAATGTTATCAACCGCATGATCGAGGCCGGTGTTTCCGGTGTTGACTTTGTGGTTATCAATACCGATAAGCAGGACCTGAATAAGTCTGTTTGTAAGAATAAGGTCCAGATCGGTGAGAAGCTCACCGGCGGCATGGGCGCAGGCTCCAAGCCCGAGATCGGCCAGAAGTCCGCTGAAGAGAGCAGAGCTGCTATTGCTAAGATTCTGGAAGGCACTGACATGGTGTTCATCACCGCCGGTATGGGCGGCGGCACCGGCACTGGCGCCGCGCCTAACGTTGCTGACCTGGCCCGTGAGGGTGGCATTCTGACTGTCGGCGTTGTTACCAAGCCTTTCAAGTTTGAAGGTGCAAACCGTATGCGTCAGGCTGAGAGCGGCATCAACGCACTGCACGGCAAGGTGGATTCTCTGATCATCATTCCCAATGACCGTCTGAAGTATGTTACCGACCAGAAGATCACTTTTGCTAACGCTTTCGGCATCGCTGATGATGTGCTGAAGCAGGCTGTGACCTCTATCTCTGAGCTGGTTGGCTACTCTGATCGCGTGATTATTAACCTGGACTTTGCTGACGTTTCC
>JAZREX010000002.1:0-2172 GCA_045661025.1 Faecousia sp.
AGCTGCAAAGGAATTTGCAGATAATTTAGGACTGGCTTTTCAGATTCGAGACGATATGCTCGATGTCATTGGCGATCAGAAGGAACTTGGAAAAGCTGTGGGTGTAGATACCGTAAAGAACACGTTTGTCCAGCTCTATGGGGTCGAAAAATGTGATGAATTGGTTCGCCAACATACACAAATAGCAGTCGATGCATTGGGCGTGTTTGAGGACAACGCATACATGATTGCTTTGGCAAGAAGCTTGACTGACAGAAGAAATTAAATTACCCGGCAGGACTACCTGCCGGGTTTCTTTTACATATCAAATCCGGGATTCATATAATATACATTTTTTTGGTTTAATTTTTGACGTAATAATTCAATTGCTTCACCAAATCGTTGGAAGTGTACAACTTCCCGTTCACGCAGGAATTTGATTACATTGTTTACATCCGGATCATCACTGAGCCGTAGAATATTATCATAGGTGACTCGGGCCTTTTGCTCTGCAGCCAGATCTTCTGTCAGGTCCGCCATGGGATCTCCCTTTACTGCGATGGTTGCTGCATTCCAGGGAGTTCCGGAAGCAAACTGAGGATATACACCAACAGTGTGGTCTACAAAATAAGGAGCGAAGGCAGAGTCTTCAATTTGCGAGTCTTTTAAATTTCTGGTAAGCTGATGGACGATGCTGCCAACCATTTCCAAGTGAGAAAGTTCTTCCGTGCCGATGTCGGTCAGAAGGCCCTTGAGCTCATCAAAAGGCATAGAATAGCGCTGGGATAAATAACGCAATGATGCGCCTAATTCTCCGTCAGGGCCGCCGTATTGAGAGATGATGATGGATGCTAGTTTCGGATTGGGTTTATCGATTTTCACAGGGTATTGCAGCTTCTTTTCATACACAAACATAATTATACCTCCCGATTTTTGGAATATTCCCAGGGCCAAGGATCATCTAACCATTGATATGGCCCCTCGGTAGGGGAGCTGTGATTGAGCGGTCCGCACATTTTTTCATATTTCATTCTGCCCTCTTTATACAAATTTTGGTAACGGCGATACAGTTCCAGAGCGTCAGCATCATCTCTGTGGGTATCCAGATACAGAGCCAGTTCTTGGATCGCAAAGCCCAAAGCTTGCAGTTCTGTCAAAGGAGTAACAGGTAATTCGTTTTTGTTGAACATTCCCATAAAGGGCAAATCCAATCCAGGGAAAAGCGTACCTCTCACCAGCGCCTTTCCAAGTTCGTATTTCGGTGGGTTTTCAGCCTGGAAAGGGACATAAGGGTTTGCTAAGGGGGCACGCGCAGGCAATCGCCCTTCGAATTCCCATTGTGTTGGTTGTTTATCCATATTCACGCCTCCAATAAATTTAGTAGGAAATGTCATTCCTGTGCATTCTATGACGTTTTCTGGTGGAATGTTCATTTTTTCAATTTACCACATACACTTTAGAGAGGTGTTGGATATGAATTCGAAAGCTTATCCGCTTTCCATGGTGGTGGCATTATTATCTGTACTGTGTGGAATCTTAATGGTTGCGATTTTAGGAAGCCGCGGTGTTACGGTAGCTGTACAAAATCGCACCTTTGTTCCAGAGAAAACAATTGTGATCGATGCAGGTCATGGTGGGATTGATGGGGGTGCTACTTCCTGTACTGGTGTTTTAGAACGGGATATTAACCTGGATATTGCATTGAAGCTAAATGATGTGTTGCACCTTTTGGGGTATCATACAGTTTTAACCCGGACAACCCAGGAGTCCATTGCAACGGAAGGAAATACCATTGCTTCACAAAAAATTTCTGATATGAAAAACCGGCTATATTTGGTCAATCAAATCAAAAATCCCATTTTTATAAGCATCCATCAAAACTACTTTGGAAATGCTAAATATCATGGTGCTCAGGTATTTTATGGCAACGGGATGGAGAGCAAAATGTTGGCGGGAGTTTTTCAAGCGTCCTTTGTCCAGACGATCAACCCCGAAAGTAATCGGGGGATAAAACCTGGGTCTGGAATTTACTTACTTGAGAAGCTTAACTGTCCAGCTGTGCTGATCGAATGCGGTTTTATATCCAATTATGAAGAAGAGCGGCTTCTTCGTGAAAAAACCTACCAGAATAAAATATGCGCCGTGATTGCTACGGCGCTTAGCACTTATATCGTACAAAACGGTACTGCTTGA
>JAZREX010000003.1:0-1753 GCA_045661025.1 Faecousia sp.
TGCCGCCCGGAAAATGTGGTGTTCACCTACCAAGGCGATGGCGACCTGGCATCTATCGGCATGGCAGAAACTGTCCACGCCGCCGCCAGAAACGAAAATATTACCGTGATCTTTGTCAACAACGCCATTTACGGCATGACCGGCGGCCAGATGGCCCCCACTTCTCTGCCCGGACAGGTTACACAGACCAGCCCCTATGGCCGAGATGTGAATCATTGCGGTTGGCCCATCCGGGTCAGCGAAATGCTGGCATCCCTGGAAGGTCCGGAGTTTATTACCCGTGTAGCCGTGAACAATGTAAAAAATGTAAATGCCGCCAAGAAAGCCATTAAAAAAGCCTTCCAGAACCAGATCGAGGGCAAGGGCTTCTCTTTGGTGGAAGTGGTTTCTGCCTGTCCTACCAACTGGGGTATGACACCTCAGAAGGCTTTGGAGTGGGTAGAAAGCGATATGCTGCCTTACTATCCCGTGGGTGTGTATAAAGACCGCTCCGCAGCAAAGGAGGCAGACAAATGAAAACAACCCAGATTTTGATTGCCGGCTTTGGCGGCCAAGGCATTCTGTTTGCCGGAAAGTTCCTGGCATATAAAGGCCTTTTAGAAGATCAGCAGGTCTCCTGGCTTCCCTCCTACGGCCCGGAAATGCGTGGCGGCACTGCCAACTGTAATGTGATCCTGTCTGACACTCCCGTAGGATCTCCCATTATCACCGCCCCGGATGTGCTGATCGCCATGAACCTGCCTTCTTTGCAGAAGTATGTGGACACTGTGGTGCCCGCCGGGCAGATTTATCTAGACAGCGCTCTGATCGATGTAAAGGTAGAGCGGCAGGATGTGGAGGTCTTCTACATTCCTGCAACCCAGATGGCAAAGGATAATAACATCCCCACCCTGGCTAACATGATCATTGTAGGCGCGCTGCTTGAAAACCATAAGGAGCTTTCCTTTGATGGCGCGGCTAAAGTGGTAGAAAAGCTGGTGCCTGCCAGCAAGGCTGCTTTGGTAGGTCTGAACAATCAAGCTTTGACCTTAGGAAAGGAATACAAGGCATGAAAGTAACGCTTCTGCAAATGGACATGGCCTTCTGCCAACCGGAAGAAAATTTCTTGAAAGCAGAAGCCATGATCACCCAAGCTATGGCAGATTCCCCAGATGTACTGGTGCTGCCGGAGACCTGGAACACCGGCTTTTTCCCCAAGGAAAATTTACCTGCCCTGTGCGATGATGACGGCGCTACCGTTAAGGCTCGGATCGGCGCTTTGGCAAAAAAACATCACGTCAACATTGTAGCCGGCAGCGTATCTAACCTGCGAAACAACAAGGTGTATAACACCGCCTATGTTTTTGACCGGGAGGGCAACTGCGCTACCCAGTATGACAAGACCCATCTGTTCACCCCTATGGGAGAGGACGATTTCTTTGAAAAGGGCGATCATCTGGCCCGGTTTACCTTAGATGGGGTATCCTGCGGTCTTGTGATCTGCTATGACATCCGCTTCCCGGAGCTCACCAGAACCTTAACTGTGCCGGGTCTTGATATGCTCTTTGTGGTATCCCAATGGCCTAAGGTCCGCACCTTCCATCTGCGAAGCCTGACCACCGCCCGGGCCATTGAAAACCAGATGTTTGTGGTATGCTGCAATTCCTGCGGTACAGCGGGAGAAACCGTATACGGCGGCAATTCTGCCGTGATCGACCCCTGGGGCAACACCCTGGTATTGGCCGGAGAAACCCAGGAAATTCTCTCCTGTGAC
>JAZREX010000004.1:0-3945 GCA_045661025.1 Faecousia sp.
GCAATGCTGCAAGCGGTGAACTTGTTATATACAAAAGAGGAGTTTGCTCAATTTGTGATGGAGCAAACGGAGAGTCAGTATGGTTGATATATCTGTTAAAAACTTAACAAAGTTTTTTGTGATTGGCGAGAACCTTTTGGACGGATTAAGCTTTGAGGTGCAGGAAGGGGAGTGCGTGGCGATTCTGGGCCGCAATGGCTGCGGAAAAACTACGCTGTTTAACATTCTTACCGGGCAAATGGACTATGATGACGGTGAGGTCTATGTGAATCCCCAAAAGCGTTTGGGGTTGATATCTCAGATCCCCAATTTTCCAGAAGGCTTTACAGTTGAGGATGTGCTGCGCTCTGCCTTTGTACAGTTGATGCAGTTTAAGCGAAAGATGGAAGTGCTGGAAACGCAGATGTCCACAGATGCTTCTTCGGAGCTTTTGCGGCAGTATGATGATTTGTCTAACCGATTCCAATCTGGTGGCGGTTATGATATGGATGTGCAAGTGGATAAGGTCTGCAATGGTTTGGGCATTTCTTCTTCCCAGCGGCAGCAAATTTTTGCCAGTCTTTCCGGCGGTGAGAAGACGAGAGTGAATCTGGCAAGACTTTTGTTGGAGCAGACAGATATTCTTCTTTTAGATGAGCCGACGAACCACTTGGACTTAAGAAGCGTGGAGTGGTTGGAAGGGTATATTAACAGCTTTAAAGGCACTGTGCTTACTATCTCCCATGATCGTTTCTTTTTGGATACAGTGGCGGACCGGGTTATCGAGATCGTGGACGGCCATGGAGCGTTTTATTCCGGTAACTACTCGTTCTATATTGAAGAAAAACAGGCCCGCTTCAATTTGCAGCTAAAACAGTATGAGCAAGAACAGGCAAAACTGAAGCAATTAGGCTATACGGTGGAGCGAATGAAAGGGTGGGGCATTAATAACCGCACCTTGTACCGCCGGGCCATGTCTATCCAGCATCGTATGGAACGCATTGAGAAAACCAAGCGGCCGACCAAAGAAAAAACCATGAAAGCCACATTCGGGGAAAAAGATTTTTCCGGAGATGTGGTATTTCAGATGCGAAATGTGGAAAAATCTTTTCAGGATCGCCTGCTGTTTTCTGATGTTTCCTTAAAAGTAGAGGGCGGAGAACGGATCGCTATTCTGGGCGATAACGGCACTGGTAAAACCACATTTATCAAGTGTTTGTTGGGTGAGGAGAACTGTTTGGGAAAGATCCAGTTTGGCCCTACAGTCAAATGGGGATATCTGCCACAGACCATTCATTTTGCCCATCCGGAGCGCAGTCTTTACGATACCATGCTCTATGAGAAAAACTGTACCCCACAGAGCGCCAGAGACCGCCTGGGTGCGTTTTTGTTCCAGGGTGAAGATGTATTCAAGAAAGTTGGCGAACTGTCTGGCGGAGAGCAATCCCGTTTGCGGCTGTGTATGCTTATGGACGAGAAGATCAATTTGCTGATCCTCGACGAGCCTACCAACCATTTGGATATTGCCTCCCGGGAATGGATCGAGGCGGCCATTGAAGAATTTGAGGGTGTGTTGCTGTTCGTCTCCCATGACCGGTATTTTATTGAAAAGTTTGCTGAGCGCATCTGGCTTTTGGAAGATGGAAGTATCCGGGATTTCAAATGCGGTTATGAAAAGTATCGCTCGATTATAGAGCATGAACAGGCCCAAAAGCTTCCTGCGGTGGTTGAGCCAAAGCCGAAGAAAGAAAAACCCAAAGGCGGCACAAAAGAGGCGGATAAGCTGGTGCGCCGTCTGGAGCGGGAGATCCAGAAACTGGAACAGGCGATTGCTGATCTAGAAGTGAAGATCACAGAGGCGGCTACAGACTATCAGGAACTGACCCGTTTGCTGGAAGAAAAAGAATCTCAGGAAATAATACTTCTTGATTTGATGGAACAATGGGAGTCTGCGCAAATGTGAGTTGACAATGCCTAAAAACCTGCCTATAATAGCAAAAGACTAGAGATAAGGAGCGTTTATATATGAGCGGTTGTAGTGGAAATTGCTCTTCCTGCGGTTCTGATTGCGCAGATCGCAAGGCGGAGAGTTTGCTGGCTCAGCTGAATCCTAAGGCCAGTGTTAAAAAGGTGATTGCTGTCGTATCCGGCAAGGGTGGTGTAGGTAAATCTACAGTAACCTCTATGTTGGCGGTAGCTATGGCAAAAAAAGGCAAGCGTGTGGCAGTGCTGGATGCGGATATCACCGGTCCTTCTGCGCCCACAGCTTTCGGTGTTACAGAATGTCAGGGCGCAACGGAAGATGGTTTGTATCCTGCGTTGACCCAATCTGGCATTCAGGTAATGTCCATCAATTTATTGCTGGATAATAGTACTGATCCTGTGGTTTGGCGCGGACCTGTGATTGCCGGTGCGGTAAAGCAGTTCTGGACCGATGTGATCTGGGAAGATGTAGACTACATGTTTGTTGACATGCCTCCCGGAACTGGCGATGTGCCTTTGACTGTGTTCCAAAGCCTGCCTGTAGATGGGATCGTTATTGTTACAAGCCCTCAGGATCTGGTATCAATGATCGTTGCAAAGGCGGTTAAGATGGCGAACATGATGCACATTCCTGTGTTGGGATTTGTAGAGAACTATAGCTATCTGGAATGTCCTGATTGCGGCAAGAAGATTCAGGTGTTTGGAAAGAGCCACTTAGATGGGGTTGCTAAAGAATTTGACCTGCCTGTGCTGGCTCGGTTGCCCATTGATCCTGTGGTGGCAGAACACTACGACAGCGGCAAGATGGAACAGGTCAATACAGACGGTGTTGCAGATGTGATTGCAGCCATTGAGAATGCAAAATAATAAAAACCTCCCGAAACAACTGTTTCGGGAGGTTTTTTTAAAAGATCTTAAATACGATAAACCACAAAACGATCAAAATGATCAAAAGTGGCAGGTAAGCGACCAGTGCGCTTGCGCTGATCAAAAGGGTGTGAATGCCCAGCGATTGCAGCCCGATTACCATTCCGGCAAGAATAAGCGTTGTCAGTACAGCTTTCGTAATTTGCTTACCAATAATGTTCGCAAAAAAGAATGTGTAAAGGGCGCCAATAATGGGATTGACGGTGGATATCAATGCGCCAATAACGATTTTGAATGCGCCTGTGAGCAGCAACAGAAGTAGGATCGCCAACAGAACAACAGGAGCGTATGTTAAAATGCCCTCCGGCAGGTATGTAGCTAACAAGCCTACAACCACAAGGTGCAGAATGTAAGCGATCACTACGGTTATGATCCGGAAAATCAGCCATGTTAAAATGTTTTTTCCGGCAGGCATCCAGTTGTCGGCCAAATTCACCAGAAAGGCCAGAATGATCATGTTGAGCACTTCACCGCAAATGATGGTGTAGTGGGCATTCTGGAAAGAAAACAGTGTTAATGTATTTGTGTCAATACTGACAAAGGGCAGGGGGGCGATCAAGTGCTCAATGTTGGTGCCAAAGGTGCGTAATGCAACGGTGATTGCGAAGATACACAAGATGCCGATGGCAGAGGACACAGCGTGATTTAACACAGAGCGTTTTCCAAAGGCAAAACGACCGATTACGCTAAGCAGTATCGTTCCCAATAATAGGACTAAGCCTGCTTTCCAGAAGGTATTAAAATCAATACCAATCAGATTGAATAATGAGATAATAGTTTCCATGGAATCCTCCATTCAAAGTTAGAAACAAAACAGCCGCCATTTCTGGCGGCTGTAATTTGTGTAAAGAGAAGTAAAATTACTTCATCTCTGCCTCTGCGCCAGCTTCCTTCAGCTCGGCAATCATCTTCTCTGCATCTTCCTTGGAGACAGCTTCCTTCAGAGTCTTGGGGCAGTTGTCAACCAGGTCCTTAGCGTCCTTCAGGCCCAGGCCGGTAACAGCGCGGACAACCTTGATGACGTTCAGCTTGGAAGCGCCAGCATCCTTCAGGATA
>JAZREX010000005.1:0-15164 GCA_045661025.1 Faecousia sp.
CAGCTGACGATCTCGGGGCCGAGATGTAATCGTCCGGTACTCACCCGGCCGGACCTGATCACGGTAAGCATCTACCGTGCCGGTCATCAGAATCTCGTGGAGCTTTCGGATAAACTTCTGAGTCAAAGGCTCCATCACATGATCGATGATATAGTTGACACAGTGGATATGGTTCAGCACCTCGATCACATCAAACACCTTCATAGGCTCAAAGGACTCCCGGATCTTGCCCTTTCCGAAGATAGTTTCTACCTGCTGGCGAGTCAATCTGCAGCTTGCCATACGGGAAGAAGAGTAAGTAAGGTCAATCACCACAAAATCGTACAATCCGTGAAAATTGCGCTTTTTCTTCTGATTTTTCAGCTTTTTGGGGAGTTCTGGCAACACCTCCTCGTATGCATACTCATTTTTTGCCCTTGCAGGACGGACTGCGTCCTCTGGAATGCACCAAATACCATTCCGGAGTACCGCGTCCGTGATTCTTCCATCGCCACAATATTTCCTAACTAAAGAAACATTTACACACCATTTATCAGCAGTTTCTCTTACATTTAAGTAATTCATACAATATTCCTCGCAATTCTTAAAATCATGTTTTTCCGCGGAACACCGCGAAACTTTTTGCGCTACAATTCAGTTCTGCGCTACTTTTTTCTTGAATTATTCTTGAATCACGACGAAACACCGTATACCATTTAGTGCTATTTTGTATATTTATGCGCTTATTTTGGACTTATTGGACTGTTTATACTATTTTATCCACTTTGTCCACCGTGGGCGGACAATGGCATTCAAGAGGTCAGCGGTTCGATCCCGCTTATCTCCACCAAGAAAGTTCCAAAATCTTCGGATTTTGGAACTTTTTCTTTGTTTTTAGTAAGAAAAGTTCAATATTTCGCCCATCGATTTCGAGGGGGCGAAACTTTTTGACCCAGAATTTACCCAATCTTGACCCAAATAACAATATCACGCAATGGACTTGTTGATTTAGTTGACTTCAGATTTCTTATCTTTGAAGCAAATGAAACCGGAACAAATCATGTCCAACGATTCGCCAGCACCACTATCGACAAAGCACTCATCTTCCTCTGGTGTCGCTTCATTCAGCAAAAAGTCGGTAACGCGGCGTTGTAGATCGAACCAACCTTCTTCTGTATGCTGTTGATTCATAAAGTCAAATGTTATGGTCTGCCACCATGCGTTTTCTCTACTCATTGGTACTCTCCTTTTTTCTGGAATATTCGGGGCAATTTCACCCCGTTTCTTGCGTTCTAAGCGGCGTTTTTATATGGGATAGTGTTGCTATATAGGGTCCTCGCTTTCCTTATTTTCTTGTACATCCGGGGCGTTTTTCCGTCCCCAATTCGGTGCGAATTTTCGGCAGGATACTACGATCACGCGATAGCTCTGCTTGCATTGCCGCAAACACTTGCGACACAGATCGTTGTAGTTCTTTCTGCCAGTCTTGGGATTGATAAACAACTCCCATTCCTGTTTGTTTCGTTTTGACATTCTCGGCATAATTAGCTCCTTTCTGCTTACAGTGCAAAAATCATACAGGCAGTGTATGTAACAAAAAATACCGAGCGCAACGAATGGATAGAGTACTCCTACCCTACATTCGTTCACGCCCGGTACCAGACTTTCACTGGCTAAAAAATAGCCGCGTGCTCTCTCGGAGTCAATGAACTTCATTCTTAAATTGATCCAGAAGGCCTTTTGCTTTAATGCTTAGATCTTCTGGCTTTTTCTGTTTTGCATGCTGAATTAACGCTGTTAGGCGTATTAGCCTCAAAATCCACTACGCCTGCCGGTGTTAATCGGTTGTAGGTGCAGTTACTTATGTGCTGGTGAATGACCCCACCACCGGCTATGGCATTTTCATCGAAAACATGCTCGACGCCGCCGCATAAAAAGAGGACGGATTCCCACGCCTGCTGACGCAGGCTCGGAATGACATGGTTTTCGATAGCCGCAGCAACCACCGACTACCTCTGTCATTGCGAGGCTTGCTCTGCAAGCCGTGGCAATCCGTCCCCTAAAAATGAAAGGAGAAACGATTATGGATTTCTACAAAGTCCCTATCGGCTTCGGAATGGCTCTGGCTGTGAACGAACCGACTATGAACGCCTACTCCGCCATGACCGAAGAGGAAAAACAAGCCATCTTAAACCGCGCCCACAACGTCCGAAGCGAAAAAGAAATGCACGACCTGGTAGCCTCCCTGGCCCGACCCACAATGCAATAATGTAGGGCGGGGGCTCGCTCCCGCCGCTTTTTATTGTAATTTTCATCACCTTGTGATAGCATTATACGTAAAGGTTAGGAAAAAGAATCCTTTCAAGGGAATTTAATACTTCTAGAATAATTATATGTGTTTTGATTTGTAGAATTGAAATGAAAAATCACAGGCGTGAGAAAATGCGGATAAAGTAAAATATGTTAGAGATTTGAGAAAGTCAAGATCTATTCTGTCGATATAACCGTTTGCCAAAAAGAAATTGGTCGTTCACAAATAAAAAAGCAAGAAAAAATACCGGGCGTAACGAATTAATAGAGTATTCCAATTATTAAAATTATGATGGAAAAATTTTGCCAACTGTGCTATACTGAACAAAAAGAAATGGCAGGAGGCACTTCAAAATGGCCAGAACAAAGGGTACGGAGGCAAATCTCTCCTCCGATAAGCTGCTGCAGATTATTGAATATATGTCCGCCCGGCGGCTGCCGGTGCGACTGAAGGATATCGCAGACGATTTACAAATCTCCCAGCCCACCGTGGTGCGGTATTTGCGGACCATGTGCAATCAGGGCTATGTGTATCACGATGACCACACCGGCCACTATGCCATGACCTGGAAAATTTGCCGGCTGAGCAGCTCTTTGGAGAGCAATCTGGTGCTGCGGAATATGGCGGGCGGTCTGCTCAGCGACTTTGCCAACCGGTATAATTTGGGCGTGCTGCTTTCCGTAGAGCGGGAAGGTATGCTGGTGTATCTGGACTTGGTCAGTGCCCCTCACGGCTCTGTGAACACCATGCTCCGCATCGGCAAGGATGCCCCGATGCACTCCACCTCCTCCGGAAAAATCCTACTCAGCACTATGACCGTCAGCCGGGTCAATCAAATTTTAGACGAAAAAGGTCAGGTGCGGCTGACACACAAGACTATCACCGACCGGGACACCCTTTTGAAGGAACTGACCACCGTGCAGCAGCAGGGATACGCTTTGGACAACGAGGAATGTGAGATCGGTCACCGCTGCGTAGCCGTACCTCTGTATGACTACACCGGAACGGTAGCCGCTGCTATCAGTGCCTTTGGCAGTATCGACCGGCTGACAGACAGCTACATTGCCGAGGTGGCACTGCCCGCCCTCAAGGAACTGTCCAAGGAAATTTCCTTCCGTATGGGCTATTAAATAGAAAAAGAGGCACCCAACCGGTGCTTCTTTCTTTTTATTATTAAGGTGTATTTTCTGCTTTTTCTGTTGACAAATACCTGCCTGAGGCTTATAATCATATTAACGGAATACAATTCCGAATATTGAAATTAACTTTTGTAAATTAGAAAGGAAGATACATAATGGCAGTAGAACGTAAAAAGTATTGCGTTGGCGGTCAGTGGAAGGAATCCAAGACCGACAAGTGGATGGACGTCACCGACTCCTCTACCGGTGAAGTGATTGCCCAGGTGCCCTGCTGCACCGTGGACGAAGTGGAGGAGGCTATTGCCGCCGCACAGGCTGCATTCCCCGAATGGTCTCAGACCTCTTTGAGTAAGCGTACCCAGATGATGTTCAAGTGGCGGGATGTTTTGGTTGCCCACCTGGACGAATTGACAGTTCTGTGCGCCAAGGAGCTGGGTAAGAACCTGGCTGAGGCTCGCGGCGATGTGCTGAAGGCCATCGAGCCCACCGAGGCTGCTTGTGCCACGCCCTTTATCAGTCAGGGTTCTGCATCCCTGCAGGTTACCACCGGCTTTGATACCGCTACCTACCGTATGCCCCTGGGCGTTGTTGCCGGTATCGTTCCTTTTAACTTCCCCGCTATGATCCCCTGGGGCTGGATGGTGCCTCTGGCCATTGCCACCGCTAACACCGTGGTGCTGAAGGCCCCTTCCTACACCCCCCTGACCTCTATGCGTATTATGGAGCTGTTTTACGAAGAGGCCGGCTTCCCCGCAGGCGTCGTGAACCTGGTCACCTGCTCCAGAAAAGAATCCGAGCTGTTCCTGACCGATGAGCGCGTCAAGGCCGTTACCTTTGTTGGCTCTACTGACATCGGCAAGCAGGTCTACTCCAAGGCAGCTGCCCACGGCAAGCGTGTCCAGGCCCAGTGCGAAGCAAAGAACCATGCTCTGGTGCTGGAGGACTGCGATCTGGAAAGTTCCGTCAACGCCATCATCAACTCCACCTACGGCTGTGCCGGTATGCGTTGCATGGCTCTGCCTGTCATCGTGGTGCAGGAATCTATCGCTGACAAGTTCGTTGCTCTGCTGAAGGAAAAGGCAATGGCTATGAAGGTCGGCTGTGCTTACGACCCCGAAACTCAGCTGGGCCCGGTTGTCAATGCAAAGCACAAGGAATCCATCTGCAACTGGATTCAGAAGGGCATCGACGAGGGTGCAGAGCTGGTGCTGGACGGCCGCGACATTGTTGTTCCCGGCTTTGAGAACGGCTTCTTCGTAGGCCCCACCATTTTGGACAAGGTTACTCCCGAAATGTCCATCGGTGACCGCGAGATCTTCGGACCCGTCACCGTTATCAAGCGTGTCAAGACCTTTGAGGAAGGCTTGGCGATCATGAATGCCAACCCCTTCGCCAATGGCTCCGTTATCTTCACGCAGAACGGCTACTATGCCCGTCAGTTTGAGCTGCTGACCGATGGCGGCATGGTAGGTGTCAATGTGGGCATCCCCGTTCCTTCTGCATACTTCCCCTTCTCCGGCAACAAGGACAGCTTCTTCGGCGATCAGCACGTTCTGGGCCTGGACGGCATCCGTTTCTACACTCGCGCCAAGACCGTCACCAAGCACTGGTATGACGAGCATTCCCGCAAGAAGGCAATGGACACCTGGGAAGGCACTGTGGAACGAATCTAAAGGCTGAGAGGAGATTATTACGATTATGGTCACCAATCCTTACTTAAAATGGCTCAGTGAAACCGCCGGTTACTGGTGGACCGACAGTGCTGACTACGCAACAATGGACGAAGCCATTGAAAACGGTGCCACCGGCGTTACCACCAACCCCATTCTGGTCAAGAAGTCTTTGTACGCCTTCCCGGATTTCTGGCGTCCTTACCTGAAATCCGCTGAGGGTCTTTCCGGCGATGCCAAGGCAGAGGAAATCATCCGCTGCATCACCGTGGAAATCGCAAAGAAGTTCCAACCCATTTATGAGGCAACCCAGGGCGTTCAGGGTTATGTCTGTGCCCAGGTCAATCCCAAGAAGCAGGGCGACACCGCCGCTATGGTGGAAATGGGTCGCAGACTGGCCACTTGGGCTCCCAACATTGCTGTGAAAATCCCCGCAACCGCTGCCGGTCTGCGTGCCATCGAGGAGCTGGCTGCAGAGGGTATCACCACCGTGGGTACTGTCAGCTTCACCACCCCCCAGTGCGTTGCCATTGCCGCTGCCCAGCAGCGAGGTATTGACCGCTGCCGTGCCGCCGGCAAGAAGCCCGGTGCTGCTTTCTCCGTCATCATGGTGGGCCGCCTGGACGACTACCTGCGGGATGTTGCTCAGGATATGCAGGCAAACGTGCCGGAAAGCGATATCATTCAGGCCGGTACTGCCGCGATCAAGAAGGCATACGCCATCTGCAAAGAGCGTGGCTATGAGGCTAAGCTGATGCCCGCCGGTATGCGTGGCGGCTATCACGCCGTGGCTTTGGCAGGTGCAGATATGAGCTTTTCCCTGTCCGCCGGTATCCTCACCGCATTGGGCAAGGAAACCGAATATGTGGAGCATTTCTGCGAACCGGTAGCCGCACAGACTATCGAAAATCTGTCTACGGTTCCCGAGTTCGTCCGGGCATACAATGTAGAGAAGCTGCCGGAAACTGAGTTTATCCGTTTCGGTGCTTCCCAGCGTACGCTGTCTCAGTTTGTAGAGGCTGGCTGGAGTATGATCGCAGAGTTTCCTCTGTAATCGCGTTAGAAAGGTTTTGTAGACGGTCTATCCGGAAAAGTGAGCGGTAACCGCTTTTCCGGGATACCAAACCCTTCCGGCTACATTCCCATATAAAAAGAATTACCCCCTTATTTCTCCTCGGGCGGCACCGAAATCTCGGTGTCGCCCGCCTTTTTATGGTAAACTTTATATGATTTCTTTCTTGTTTGTTTGATTTCCAACATACGTTTTGGATTATATACGGTATCATATGGGCACAAGAAGAAAAGGAGGAACTGATTATGATTGCAGAAGGTTGCCAAGGGAAACCCAGAACGCCCACCATTATTGAAAAAATCTGTCCCAACTGCGGACACGAAATTGAGATGTTCTCCATCGACACCCAAATGCCCTGTGAGCACTGCGGCTTTGTGGCCTATAACGATAATTTATCCTGCGTGCAGTGGTGCAAATATGCCAAGCAGTGCGTAGGCGAGGAAATGTACAATGCGATGATGGAGATTGTCGCCAATCAGAAACGGGGGAAAGCCGGATGAAGCGAAGAATTATTGAGATCAACGAAGCCCTCTGTAACGGCTGCGGTGCTTGTGCCTCCGCCTGCCACGAGGGGGCCATCGGTATGGTAAACGGCAAAGCCAAACTTCTGCGGGACGACTACTGCGACGGATTAGGGGATTGCCTCCCCACATGTCCCACCAGTGCCATCACCTTTGTAGAGCGGGAAGCCGCCCCCTACGACGAGGCCGCCGTCAAGGCAAATATGGCAGCAAAAACCGCCTGCCCCGGCACAGCCTGCCAAACCTTAACCCAATCTTTTTTGCACAACTGGCCGGTGCAAATTAAATTAGCACCCATTCAGGCCCCCTATTTTCAAGAGGCAGACCTGTTGATTGCCGCAGACTGCACCGCCTATGCCTACGCTGATTTTCATCGTGACTTTATCCGCGGTCGGGTTGTCTTGGTTGGCTGTCCCAAGCTGGATGGCGTCAACTACACCGAAAAGCTCACCCAGATTATCCAAAACAACGATATACTCTCCGTAACGCTTTTAAGAATGGAAGTTCCCTGCTGCGGTGGCTTGGAATTTGCCGCAAAAAATGCCCTCCTGCAAAGCGGAAAAGATTTGCCCTTGCAGGTGGTGACCGTGGGCGTGGACGGCAAGATCCGGGATTGAAAAAAGGTTAAATCCTTGGTATGGTAATAGAAAGTAACCGCAAAGGAGCCGAATATGGAACAGTACTTGTTTGTATTACGGAACACGCCCTTCTTTCAGGGAATGGCGGACGGGGAAATCCTTTCCGTGCTGCACTGTGTCAGTGCAACCGTATTGCACAAAGCCAAAGATGAATATATTTTCCGGGTAGGCGACAGCACAGAATATATGGGGCTGGTGCTCTCCGGCAGTGTGCTGGCAATTCAGGAAGATTTGTGGGGCTACCGCAACATTGTAGACCGGATCGGCGTGGGGGAGTATTTTGCAGAGCCCTTCGCCGCCACCCCTGGGGCGGTTCTGAATATCAGTGTGGTGACAACAGAAGAAACGGAAATTATGCTGCTGAATATGACCCGGCTGATGCAAACCTGCCCTACCGCCTGTGCCCACCATAATAAGCTGATTCGCAATTTGGTATCCGTGATGGCACAAAAAGTGCTGACCTTAAATAACAAAATCACCCATATGGGCAAACGAAGCACCCGGGATAAGCTGCTAAGCTACTTATCCTCCGAATCCATCAAGCAAGGCAAGCTTTCCTTCGATATCCCCTATGACCGGCAGCAGCTGGCAGATTACCTATGTGTGGAGCGGGCGGCCATGTCTGCGGAGCTGAGCAAACTGCAAAAGGAAGGGCAACTAAAGACCTCCCGAAACCATTTTGAATTGTTTACACAACCGGAGACTTGAAAAAGGAAGAGGATTTTTCAAAATCCTCTTCCTTTTTTTCATGGTGAATTATACTATCAAGTGTAGAAAGAAAAAAACAGCCCGGAGAAATTCTCGAGAAATTCTCCGGGCTGATTGTTGTTTACTTTTCGTCCTTTTTGGGAGCAAACTCGGCGGTATTCTTAATTTCTGCGATGAAGGGAAGCTTTTTGGTGGTGTCGAAATACGCCCACTTTACCCCCGGCACGCCCATAATGGAAGAGCCTTGCTGAATAATGGGGATATCATTTTCCGCCATCTGCTGTTTAGCACCTTCAAAGCTATCCACATTAAACAGGAAATGGTGGATACCCTCCCCGTGTTCATCCAAAAAGTCCTGCCAAATACTCTTGCCGGAAATGGGTACCACAAACTCCAGCTCGATATTGGCAAACCGGTAGAAAATCAGCTCCGCCTCAAACTGGCCGTGTTCATCGTAATAGCGACTGTTTTCGTCCTCCACAGTATTGGCAATGAGGGCAGGCTTTGCACCGAACACCTCTTCCATATACTTTAGGATCTTTTCCCGATCCCGCACCACCATACCGATCTGGCAAATCTCGGTAAATTTATTTTCCATAGCCATTACCAATTCATCGCCTTAACAACATCCTCGGCTGCCTGCAAGGTCTCATCCACATCGGCCTTGGTGTGGCTGTAGGAGACAACCAGTCGCTTGGGCTCGGCAGGCACAAAGAAGTGACCCTTTTCCACCATTGCCATACGGAAAGCAACGGATTTCTCTGCATCACCCTTCATAATCTCTTCCTGGTTGCGGAAGGGACCCTTGGCAAAAACCGGCACATTGATAGAGCCGTAGCCCAGCATTTCTACCTCCACGCCTGCCCGGTCAAAAATACCCTGCATACCCTCGCGGAAGTACTGACCCAGCTCAAACAGGTGCTTATGCACAGGCTCTTTTTCCATCAAGTCCATCACCGCAATACCGGCAGCCAGGCAGAAGGGCTGGCCGTTGTATGTACCCTGGAAGCTGGCAGTTCCGTCGGGGTGGGTGTTAAAGTGGTCCATCAGCTCTGCCTTACCGGCAACGATGGCAATGGGATAGCCGTTACCCAGAGCCTTTCCCATGGTACACAGGTCGGGCATTACGCCGCAAATGCTCTGATAACCGCCCAGGCCCACACGGAAGCCGGTGACAACCTCGTCAAAAATCAGCTTGGTGCCGTGTTCGTCACAAAGCTTTCTCAGACCCTGTAAAAATTCCTTTTCCAGCTGCACAGCACCCATATTGTGTACCACCGGCTCTACGATGATACAAGCCACCTGACCCTTATTTGCCTTTAGGGTTTCTTCCACGTTATTCAGGTCATTGAGACGGCAAACCAAAGTAGCATCCACCGCTGCATCCAGCATACCGGCAGAGCCGGGAGCTCGGGCGTACAAGTCGGCGGGATTGCTGCAATAGCAGTTTCTCAAAACGAAATCGTGCCAGCCGTGGAAACAGCCCTGGAACTTAATAATCTTTTCTCTGCCGGTGACTGCACGGCACAGACGGATGGCGTGATAAGTAGCCTCGGAGCCGGAGCCGGCAACCAGCACCTTGTCGGCACAGGGGACATGACGGCAGACACGCTCTGCAAATTCCACTTCCAGATTGGTGGTGCCCAAACCGGTGAGGCAAGCCTCCTGCACTGCCTGCATAACGGCATTGTCCACCTCGGGATAGTGATAACCCAAGACGTTGACGCCCCAGGCTGCATTGTAGTCAATATAGCGGTTACCTTCCATATCGTAAAGGTATGCACCCTTGCCGTTTTTCCAGGCCTTGAAGGGCTCGATTTTACGAACGGCAGAGTTGACACCGCCGGGAATTACCTTTTTTGCTCTTTCAATCATCTGTTGGCTAACTGTCATAGCGATCCTCCTAGATTTTATAGGGTCTCCCCTTGTATTATATAAATATATAACCACTACAGGCTTATTTTGTCAATATATTTTTTGTAAAATCCAAATATATGCTTATTGATGCCCCGATAACAAAATATACACCCCGGTGTTATCCAAACACCGTGGTGACAGTCTTATTTTTGAGGCGTGCAGATACGCTCCAAAATCCCTTTTACCTTATAGTAATTATCCTCATTACTCTTCAAATCACTGGTAAGAACATCGGTATTAAAATGCGGAAAACGGATTTTCTTATAGTTGCTGGGGGTCGTGCCCAGAAACTTTTTGAAGGTTCTGTTAAAATGGCTGGCACTGGTAAACCCGCAGTAGCTGCAAATCTTGGCAATGTCCTCACTTTGGTAGGAGTAATACTCGGCAAAATGGGTAATCCGCACCAGATTCAAATAGTCATTAATGGTAGTACCTGTGTCGGTTTTAAACACGGTGCAAAGATAGCTTTTGTTATAGCCCAGCTCTTTTCCCATATCGTTCAACGTAAACTGCTCGCCATAATGCTTGTCAATGTAAATAATCACCAACTTGGTCACATCGGAAAGGCCGGTCATATCGACAAACTGGGCATTGAGCATCACCGGGTCAAGTTCCTCTTCTGTCAGCGTGCAAATTTGGGTCAGGGCCGTATCCAAATACCGATACGCCCGACTCCGCAGATGCTGCTCACGGGAATTGGCAAACAGTGCCACTTTCTTCAGGCACTCCGTGGCCACGGTGTCCAGCCGCACCACATACCCCAACGCCTGCAACTCGTTATCCAGCGTTTCATCTGTCTCAAACATAATCTCAATGACCTGCTGGTCACTGTTTTCCTGTTTTTTCATCCCGTGCAGCACCTGGGGCGGCACCAAAAATGCAGACCCCGCCTCTGCACGGCAGGTCTTTCCGCCGATATGCAGCTCCAGCGTACCGGCCAACACACAGAACATATGATAGCAGTCGTGCTTATGGGTATCAAAGGACCAACCCGCCGGATACAACGCCTCTTCCACATAGCCAATGGCAGAAATTCGGTTTTGAATCAGTTCAGCCGTCATAGGAATACCCTTCCCAAAAAATCTTTCTTTTTTATTTTATCCGAACACGCCTGTTTTTGCAAGGCTTATCCAAAGAAAAACGTATTGACAACCCTGCTTGCCCGTGCTATCGTTTTAATTAGCTAAATATATGTCAAACAGAGGAGAACGGATATGCTGGATTATTTGATTATAAATGCCACCGTGGCCGACGGTACCGGTGCACCCCTGTATCAGGCAAATGTAGGCGTTCAGGGCGACAAGCTGACCTGCATTCTAAACGAGGGTCAGCCCCTGCCGGAAGCTGCCAAAACAATCGATGCAAAGGGAATGCTGCTGTGCCCCGGCTTTATCGACATTCACAGCCACGCTGATGTTTCTTTGTCCTTCACCCCTGGCTGCGACAACCTGCTGATGCAGGGTATCACCACCTTTGTGGGCGGCAACTGCGGTATGGGTATTGCCCCGGCCCACGATGAGGGCTTTATCGAAAGCTATATGATGGGAAAGCTTCTGCTGAAGGGCCATATGGAAGTGGAGTGGAAAACCTTTTCTGAATGGTTGGACTTTGCCCGCAAGCTGCCTTTGGGTGCCAACTATGTACCGCTGGTTGCCCACAATGCCCTTCGCGGCAGTGTCTTGGGTAACGACAACAGCCGCATTTCCACAGAACCTGAACGCAAGCAGATTGCCGACCTGCTGAATGAGGCTTTGGATGCCGGTGCCTTCGGTATGTCCTATACTGCTGACCCGGGGCAGGCCGGTCACTATGCCGACGATACAGAACTGGACGAGCTGTTCAGCCTTTTGGAAAAACGAAATTCCTTTATCACCGCCCACACCCGTCACCACCAAAATCAGTGGGTCAGCGACGACGGACGGAACTATTACGGCGTGTATGTAGGCGAGCCGGGGGATATCATTTGCGGCCGGTATCACGGACTTTTGGCATTTTTGGAGCACGCCAAAAAGACGCCCAAGCTGCGTTGTGCTTACTCCCACCTGACCAATGCCTTCCTAGCTCCCATCCCCCATAGCCAGGCGATGGAAAACGCAATGATTGAAGAAACCCTGCGGATTTTTATGGACGAACCTTTAGCCGAGGGCCTCGATATTTATTTCAATATGATTCCCTGTGCTCCCAGCCTGTCCAGTGTCCAGCGGGTGACTTATGACCTATCCTTAAGCCTCAATTATGACGCAAACCTGAAGCCCTATGCCGCACAGGACAAATTGGCAGAAGCACTATCCTGCTCCGAATTCCGGGAGCAGCTGAAGAAATATATTAAGAGCGGCAAGTTCAAAATGGGTATGCTCTCCCCAGCAACCGACCCCTACTGGTCCGACTGCTATGCCTTCTGCACCGCCAAGGACGAGAGCTTATTGGGTCGCACCCTGATGGAAATCACCAAGGAGCGTTTCCCGAACAGCACCCGCACGGATTTGGTCTACCACCACTGTTTGGATGTGCTGTTTGATTTGGTCTGCCAGGACCCCCGGCTTGAATGGGCTCTGATTAAGGACAAACGGGAATATCAGGGTGCAGACCGGCTGATTCAGCATCCCCGGTGTATGCCTATGACTGACACCGTGGCCTTCCCTGCAAATTCCGACAAGACCCTCAATTTTGCCGGCTACGGCAACCCGCCCCTCGCCTATACGGTTTTTGTCCGTTACTTAGTGGAAATGTGCAGACAAAAGGGTCTTATCACCTTGGAAGATGCCATCCGCCGCATCACCTCTTTGCCGGCCTCCATTATGAACCTTTCTGACCGTGGTCAAATTGCCGAAGGTATGCAGGCAGATTTGGTTCTCTTAGATTGGGAAAACCTCAGCTATGCGGTAGACTACAACAATCCCTCCCTGCCTCCAAAGGGTATCCGTTATGTGTTTGTAAACGGTGTCCCGGCAGTAGAAGAAGGCGAATTGTCAAGAGCCGCCACCGGCAAAGTCATCACCAAACAATAAAAACAAGGGCGACACCATTTGGTGTTGCACCTGTAAAATGAAAGTAGACACTCACAAAAGTGTGGGTGTCTACTTTCATTTTACAGGTGCACATAGAAATATGCTTGCTCTCTTGTTTGATATAGGGTCAGATCCTTTATTTGAGCATTTCCAGGATCTGGTGCTTGGGTTGAGCACCTGTGCTACTTTTTACGATTTTGCCGTCTCGCATCACGAACAGGCTGGGGATGGACATGACCTGGAACTGGGCGGCCAGCTCCGGCTCCTCATCCACGTTGATCTTGACCACCTTAATATCCGGGTTTTCCCGGGCAATCTCCTCAACAATCGGGGCTACCATGCCGCAAGGGCCGCACCAAGGCGCCCAGAAGTCCAGAAGTACAGGCTTTTCGCTTTCCAAAACCTCCTGACGGAAGTTGTTCTTATTGATATTCAGAGCTGCCATCGCTTTGTCCTCCTTTGTTTTTATCCCTGCAAGTCACTTAGGATCTTGCCATGCCGTCTACCGACAGCACAACGCCGGTGATATAGGAGGCTTCCTCAGATGCCAAAAATACGAAGGCGTTAGCAATGTCCTCCGGCTGGCCCAGCCGACGCAGAGGGATCTGCTTGATCATCGGCTCAATGACCGCCTTGGGAACGGCCTTCATCATGTCCGTCTCTGTGATCCCGGGGGCCACGGCGTTGACCCGGATGCCCTTGGGGCCAAGCTCCCGGGCCAGGGAGACTGTCATGCCGTTGACGGCAAATTTTGATGTGGGATAGGCCACACCGCTGGGCTGGCCGTAAATGCTGACCATGGACGATGTGCTCAGGATCACGCCCCCACCTTGATCTTCCATAATCCCGGCGGCAACGCTGGTGGCATTGAACACGCCCTTGAGGTTCAGGTCCATGACCTTTTCGAACAGCTCTTGGGTGTAGTCCGACAGGGGCGTGCTTTCAGAAACGCCGGCGTTGTTGATCAGGATATCCACCGATCCAAACTGCTCCCGGACCGCTTGAAAAGCCTCTGCGACCGCCTTGTGAGAAGAAAGGTCCGGGCTTATGCCCAGCACCCTCCCCTCCGGAAACTCCGTCCGGAGCTGCTGGGCGGCTCTGTCGGCGTTCGCCTGCTTGCTGGCTGTGACGACCACCGTCGCCCCCTCCTTCAAAAAAGCCTGGGCGGTGGCGTATCCGATTCCCCGGCTACCGCCGGTAACAATGACAACTTTATTTTGAAATTTCATAACAGGTAACCTCCTTGTTGGTTTCTGAGCTTAGTATATCCAATTTCCTCCGCGCTTTCTGTGATAAAATCACATTGAGAATTTGCAAAGTTTGTAGTATAATCCAAGAAAAATGACGGAGGATCCACTATGAAGGAATACGAGATCGTTGCAAAGTTTTACAATGCCTGTGGCGGTGCCGGTCGGCCGCAGACCTTTTTTGAGGAGGCAGAGCTGGCAAATACCGACGACTTTGTCCGCATGAAGCACGGCAAGGACTTTGAGAAATTCTCCAAGGAGGAACGGCCCGGCGGTCAGATCGTCTACACCTACGACAACGGCAGTGTGGCCTACGTCTACGAATTTACCGAGCTATAACCGAACTTCCCCCGTGACTTTCTTGATGCAACAAAATACCGCTGACTGACCGAACTGCCCCAGTTTGTGCTATCCGCACAAGCTGGGGCAGCAAACAGAACGGGAACAAACTGGAAGCGCCAATCAATGCAACAATTCTATGAGAGAATCAGCACCCTATAAGAGAAAAACGGGGAGCGATTTTCTGCAACCCAACATTTTACCCCTAAAAGCCACGCAAAGCAAAAGAAAACAGTCAGTAATCGTAAGATTTACTGACTGTTTTTCTGGCAGGGGCACAAGGACTTGAACCCTGAGCCTACGGTTTTGGAGACCGCCGCTCTAGCAATTGAGCTATACCCCTATATATAAAAGGCCATCGCCTTATTTCTCGTGGTGGGCCCTCAGGGATTCGAACCCGGGACTATCCGGTTATGAGCCGGAGGCTCTAACCAACTGAGCTAAGGGCCCATAAGTCACAAGTGCCTGAGCACCATCGCCGGGTTATTATATCACCAGGATTTCCATCTGTCAAGGCCAAATTTCGGTTTGGGCGGGGAAAATATTAAGGCGGTGCGTGGTATCCGGTGGGGATGGCGCGCGGAACGGATAAGTCCGTTCCTGGCGGGGGGAGCA
>JAZREX010000006.1:0-2837 GCA_045661025.1 Faecousia sp.
CCATTCTTTGCGCCGCCACACTGGCCATCCACCAGGCTCTTAGAGCAAGCCGTGATGGGGCAGATGCCGCCAGTAAGATTCAAGTAGCACTCGCCGCACTGGTCGCAATCATGTTCCAGCGCTGTTACGCCCTGGAAGCCAGGCAGAGGATAGGTATCGCACGCTGCGCACACCTTTTTCCCGGGCAGATACTCTGCAACAGTCTGCACACCCACACCGCAGGAGAACACCAGCACCATATCTGCTGCATCAATCTGTGCCTGACGGTTCTGCAAACGCAGCTTCATATTTTCGGGGTTACAGATATGGTCTGTAGTCAGGACGCCTGTTACCAAGCCCTTCTCCTCCAGAGCTTTCTGATACGCTTCTGCTTCCTTCTCAGGGAAGCCTACTTCTTTACAACCATGACAGTTGAGAATAAATACCTTGCCGCTCACCAGAGATTCCAATACCTCGGGGGCTTTTAATTGTGTCATTAACATATTACTTCAGCTCCCTTACTGCCGCCTTGCCGGCCTTGATCTTGGACACAAGGGGAATCTTAGAAGAGCAGATCACTTCGCAGCATCTGCACTCCATGCAGTCCATTACATTATGGGCCTTCATGCCCACCCAATCCTGGCTGTTTGCCAGCTTTGCAAAGTGCAAAGGCTCTAACTGCATGGGACAAACATCCATACAACGGCCGCACTTAATACACTCCACTTCCTGGGTATGATCGGTATCCACAGCAATGATGCCGTTAGAGCCCTTCATGATAGGGAAGTTTACATCTTTTTGAACAAAGCCCATCATCGGACCGCCAGCCTTAATCGTCACATCCTCACCCTGGATGCCACCGCAAGCAGCAACCAAATCTGCCGCATTGGTACCAACCTTCACAAGGAAGTTTGCAGGATTGGGAATGTAAGGACCGGTTACAGTCGTCGCACGCTCCACCAAGGGCATGCCCTTCTGGATCGCATCAGAGATAGCCTTCACCGTGCTGACATTACCCACAACCGCGCCTACATCTGCAGGCAGCTTGCCGCTGGGCACCATGCGATCCAACACACGCTTGATCAGCATTTTTTCGCCGCCCTGGGGATACTTGGTCTTGGCAGCGCACACCTCGATGCCAGAAATATTTGCCACCTTTTCTTCCATCAGCGCAATGGCATCCGGCTTATTGTCCTCGATCACGATGACACCTCTGGGGGCATTTACACACTTCATCATAGCCTGCAAACCAAAGATCACATCATCGGCATACTCTAACAGCACCCGATGGTCAGCCGTAAGCATCGGCTCACACTCACAGCCGTTGATCAGCACCGCCTCAATGGGCTTGCCGGGATTCAGCTTCACATAAGTGGGGAAGCCTGCGCCACCCATACCTACGATGCCTGCCTCTTTTACGATCTGAATGATCTCTTCGGCAGTCAGTTCTTCCAAGCTCTTATGGGGCTGTACAGATTCATGCAAGGTATCCAAGCCGTCATTTTCCACCACAATAGAAGGACACATGCCCCGGTTTGCGTGGGGACGGTCTTCAATGGCGATAACCTTACCGCTGATGCTGCTGTGAACAGGCGCGCTGATAAAGCCGGATGCCTCTGCAATCTTCTGACCTACCTTTACAGTATCACCCACTTCCACAATCGCTGTGGCAGGTGCGCCTAAATGCATAGACAGGGGGAACACTGCAACCTTAGGCGCAGGGAAAGCGACCAGCGCCTTATGCTCTGTAGGCTCTTTGCCCTCCACGGGATGCAGACCGCCATAATAGCCGGCATAACGGGATTCCCGATTTGCCTTTACGAATTCGGAAATAACCTTGTGGTTGATCTTTGCGTAATCGCGCATCTGTACGCTCTGCTTCTGGAACTCTTCCAGACGGCCCTGCTGCTCCAGCCGCTCATAGATCTTCTGCCATGCGCAGTCCTTGCAGCTATCAACCTCGCACTTGCCATCCTTCGCGCCGCCACACTGTCCGTTGACCAAGCTCTTGGAGCAATCTACAATGGGGCAAATACCGCCGGTGATATTCAAATAGCACTGTGCGCAAGCATCACAAGCCTTCTTTGTCAACGCCATACCATGGTGGCCGGTGTAGTTCAAAGAGTTGCTTGCAGCAAATACAGGCAAGCTTAGAAGGCTTGCCACTGTCTGGATGCCCAGACCGCAAGCGATCACAAACACCGCCTGGGTGTTTTCAGGAATCAGACCAGCCAGTTTTTTGGCAGTCAAGGGCTGATTACAAACAAAATCAATTTTTGCGCTTCCGGTGATATTTTTGCCCAGGCGTTCTGCCAAAGCCAAAAACTCATCCAGGTCAGTCTCTTCCAAGGTGTCAAACGCCTTGAAGCACTTGTTGCAAGCCAGTACAAAAATATTGTCCAGGCCACCCAGCAGCCCGGTCAGCTCTTCTGCCGGCTTCAACCGATACTTGGTATAATTTTCCAATTTTGCACCTTCCTTATGTATTGTCAATGCAGTAATTCACTTATCCGAGACATTATAACACAGATTTCCACAATATTGAAGACAAAATTGCAAAATCTGTAAAAAAATATTTTTTCCGGCATAAAAGCCCAGGCATCACGCAATCTAAAACAAAAAAGGTAGTTCCCGTTTCCAGAAACTACCTTTTTGTATTACTGTATTTCGGCTACATCTGCAGCTTTGGCTTTGCGCACGTTTCTGTCCTTTAGATACCAAGGTAAATAGGCAAGGAAATGCAGGGCGATAATCACCGCTGCCATAATACAAATACGCAGCACGAAGTTGGGGGGCAGAATATCCAGTACAGAGGGTGTGGATTCCGGCTTTGCCATATACAAATAGTTGGCGCCAGG
>JAZREX010000007.1:0-38289 GCA_045661025.1 Faecousia sp.
AACTGACAACAATACTGTTGCTCTGGCTGCCTAATTAGGCGCCCATCCGCCCCGGAAGGTCCACGAGCCGGGCTCGGGTGTGATCTGAGTGGAGACCGTGCGTACGCAAAGCTTTGCGCGTACCATGCATTATGAAGCTACCAAATTCCGTAGGGTGTTTGTTCCCGCCGGAACGAGGGAATGTAAATAACAAACTGCGCCCGGAGAAGTTCTTTCCAAGTTGCTTTCGGACAGGGGTTCGATTCCCCTCACCTCCACCAATAATAAAAGCCACCCAACCGGGTGGCTTTTATTATTCTGTCGATGCATTGATGGGGAATCGAACAATGTAAATCGCAATATGCCAGTGGCATATTGCTGACACCAGTGCGAACACTGGTGGCTACATTTATTTTCACCATCGGTGAAAATGCAAACGATTCCTCTCATCCTCTATCATCATATACAAAACCAGCCGCAGAGGCAGTAACCTCTGCGGCTGGTTTATTTTTTATGCTTCGTTCGGAATATCCTTCATGGTCAAACTGATGCGCTTACGCTTTTCATCCACTTCCAGAACGGCGACCTTAACAATATCACCTACCTGGACAACCTCAGACGGATGCCGGACTTTATGATTGCAGACCCGGGAAATATGAACCAATCCATCCTGGTGAACACCGATATCCACAAACACGCCAAAGTCGATTACATTTCGTACAGTACCGGACAGCACCATACCAGGCTTTAAGTCCTTCATTTCCAGAACATCTGTCCGCAAAATCGGTGCAGGCAACTCATCACGGGGGTCTCTGCCAGGCTTCAGCAGTTCCTTCACCACATCTTCCAGGGTAGGCATTCCTGCGCCACAGGCGGTTTCCACCTGCTGGGCATCCAATGCAGCAAACCGTTCGGCAAGTTCCGCCAGCCTGCCGGCTGCCACATCCTGCTTGGTATAACCACACAGCTCCAGAAGCTTCTTGGCTGCATCATAGCTTTCCGGATGCACGCCGGTGTTATCAAGAATTTCTTTACTCTCCGGCACCCGCAAGAATCCAGCGCATTGCTGATAGGCTTTCGGGCCAAGCTTGGGCACTTTTTTCAGCTGTGCCCGGGATGTAAACGCACCGTTTTCTTCCCGGTATGCAACCACATTTTTTGCCGTGGTAGCATTCAAGCCGGAAACCTGCTGCAGCAAGCTGCCGGAGGCAGTATTCACATCTACACCGACTGCATTGACGCAGTCTTCTACCACACCGCCCAGGGCCTCGTCCAACCGTTTTGCAGGCATATCATGCTGATACTGACCCACGCCAATGGCTTTGGGATCGATCTTTACAAGCTCCGCAAGAGGATCCTGCATCCGACGGGCAATAGAAACTGCAGAACGCAAATTTACATCATAATCCGGGAATTCCTCAGCAGCCAGCTTGGAAGCAGAGTAAACAGATGCGCCGGCTTCGTTGACGATCATATAACTGACCCCAGGATTGGTCTTCAGCATTTCCACAGTCATAGCCTCTGTTTCACGAGATGCTGTGCCATTGCCGATGGCAATATGTTTTACCCCGTATTTCCGTATCATCCGGGAGAGTATCTCGATAGCTTCCTCTTTCTTGCGCTGAGAGAATGTGGGATATACCACAGCGGTATCCAACACGCGACCAGTGCCGTCTACCACCGCCACCTTGCAACCATTGCGATATCCGGGATCCAGACCCATAGTGACAAATCCCTTTACCGGGCGTTGCATGAGCAGCGGCTTTAGATTTAAAGCAAAGTTGCCAATGGCTGCCTCTGCTGCCCGATCAGTCAAAGTGCTTCGCAGTTCCCGCTCTGCGCTGGGGGCAATCAAACGGACATAAGCATCCTCAGCCGCAGCACGAACAACGGGACAAATATGGGCAGTGGGCTTTAAGGCACAGCGGCATACCAAAGCCTGTCCCTCATTACCGGGCAGCGTAATAGAAACCTTCAAAAACTCTTCTTTTTCGCCTCTGTTAATTGCTAAAATCTGATGATTCTGTAAACGAGAAACAGGGCTCTGAAAGCTGTAATAAAGCTGATAAACGCTCTCTTTTTCTGCATCCTCTGCCTGGACAATAATCACTGCCTGTCGCTCCATTTTCAAACGCAAGGCTTTACGAATATCTGCATCATCAGAAATCATCTCTGCAATAATATCCGATGCACCGGCCAGGGCATCTTCAAGAGATTCCACACCCTTTTCCGGATCGATGTAATCCTGGGCAAGGACATTGGGATCTTCACCATTCTGGGCGAAAATCGCCTCTGCCAAAGGTTCCAGGCCCTTTTCTTTTGCCACAGTTGCCCGGGTGCGCCGTTTCTGCTTATAGGGGCGGTAAATATCCTCAGCTTCCGCCAAGGTTGTGGCTGCATCAATAGCCTGGGCCAATTCTTCTGTCAGTTTGCCCTGGTTTTCAATGGCATTGCGGATCTCTTCCTTACGCTGATCCAGATTGCGTAAATAGTTTAAACGAGTTTCCAAGTTGCGCAGGGCAGTATCATCCATAGCGCCATGCATTTCTTTTCGATAACGCGCAATGAAAGGGATGGTGTTTCCTTCATCTAGCAAAGCAATGATATTTTCTACATACTGTAACTTTTGGCCCAGCTCTTCTGCCAGGCGTTCAGAGATCGGTTTCATAATGTTCCCCCTTGATTTAGCTGCTGATATTATAACATAATTCTTGCCTATACGCAATCTGCTATTACCTTTTGTTTTCCCAAAATTCAACGAAAAACTTATGATTTCCCTTGCGCAGGATTCTTACTAGTGATATAATAACAGAAATTATTTCTACATAGGAGGTAATCATGAAAACACCTGCACTTATGTTCTTGTCCGCGGCTGCCACCCCCTTGAAGACAATGCAGTCTGCGCTTGTAGTGCTTATTGTGATCTTGGCTGCACTGGTAATCAGCAGCATCGTTTTTACCGCTATCATCATCCGCTCCGGTAAAAAGGCAAACAATACCGCAAAACTGCTCCTTAGTCTCATGTATATTGCGGTTGCCATTTCTCTGGTATTTACCATTTTGTGCAGTCGGCAATATACCTTGACCCAAGACGAAATTGCCAACTCCATCTATCTGGAGCAATTTAGCTCTAATACAACCACACAAGAAACAACAGAAAATGTAACCACGCAAGAAAGCACTGTTGAAGAAACCATACCCGAGCCTACCTTCACCCCCGGTTATACCGATCAAAGCAATCCGGAAAACTGGGGGATCAAATGGGAAGCAATCCAAGCAGGCTCTATTGTGGACAACTACAGTCGTAATGAGCCTATCTCCTTTAGTGCTGCTGAAGGATATACTGCACTGGAAGGCATCGTCACCTTCCGTGGAGATAATTACCGTTCCGGTCCTACCTACGGTACTGCAGATGTTGTAAATCAGACCATCACCCAAAAATGGTCCTCCAATATCGGTTCTTTTAACGGTTGGCCTGGCAGTGGCTGGACCGGTCAGCCTTTGATCGTCCGTTGGGATGCAGAAACCAAGGCGATCATGAATATGTTCGAGGAAAAGAAAACCAAGGAAGATCTTGTAGAAGTTATCTACGCCACCTTGGACGGCTACATCTACTTCTACGATCTGGATGACGGCTCTTACACCCGGGATCCTCTGTGGGTAGGCATGAACTTCAAGGGCGCAGGCTCTCTGGATCCCAGAGGGTATCCGCTGATGTATGTGGGTTCCGGCGACTTTGCCAACGGTATAACCCCCAGAATGTATATCATCAGTTTGGTAGATGGAAAAGTTCTTTATGAACGCAGTGGCTCTGACAGTTTTGCCCTTCGATATGATTGGTCTGCCTTTGACTCCTCTCCCCTGATTGACGCCGAAACCGATACCCTGATCTGGCCCGGTGAAAGCGGCATTTTGTACACCATTAAGCTCAACACCCAATATGACCAATCAGCCGGTACACTTACTGTTGCTCCGGAAGAAACTGTAAAGGCTCGCTACACTACAAAGCGCTCCTCCAGCAGCAACTATTGGCTTGGCTACGAGCCCAGCGCAGTAATCGTAGACAGATATTTATATATTTCTGAAAATGGCGGCATGTTCTTCTGCGTTGATTTGGATACCATGGAATTGGTATGGGCTCAAGATACAAAAGATGATTCCAATTCCACCCCTGTCTTTGAGTGGTCCAAGGACGGCACAACCGGATATCTGTACACCGCACCTTCTCTGCACTGGACTGCTGACAGCAACAGCCAGGGTCCTGTATCCGTTTATAAGCTGGATGCCAAAACCGGTGAGATCGTTTGGGAGCACACCTTTGATTGTCATACCGTTAGCGGTGTTTCCGGCGGTGTCCAATCTACTCCTCTACTAGGAAAAGAAGGCACTGACCTGGATGGTTTGATCTTCTACACAGTGGCAAGAACGCCCCATAGTTATGACGGTGTATTGATCGCTCTGGACACCAATACAGGTGAAACTGTTTGGGAACACAAAATGGACAACTACACTTGGAGTTCTCCCGCTGCCGTATATACAAAAACCGGAAAATCCTATATTGTCCTTTGCGACTCTGTGGGTACTGTTTCCCTGTTAGATGGGCTGACCGGCACAGTTTACAGTACCATCGGTCTAGGTTCAAACATTGAAGCATCTCCTGCTGTCTTTGAGGATATGGTTATTGTTGGAACCAGAGGTCAAAAGATTGTTGGAATGAAAGTAGAATAATTCCTAAAATTGGCAGAGCCGATATCTATCGGTTCTGCCAATTCTGTTTACACTATAGGTGGGGTGATTTCTATGAAAAAGAAGCAGGACAAGACCGATCTGCGCATTGATCCGGAAAAGAGAATCTGTCCTATCTTTGATGCCACATCTGTTGCAAAATATCCTGTGGCACAACCGGAGGATATGGGTTTCCGGGTTCTGGACGACTGCGCTTTTGAACACAAAATGTAATGCTCATAAACCCGACAGCATTCATGCTGCCGGATTACTTACTTGGTTTTTATTGACATATCATTTCCCCATTGATATAATATTGGTATCAAAGGATTCCAAAAAGGAGGCATAATTATGGAAAAGAAAATTATTACAATTAGCCGTGAGTTTGGCAGCGGCGGACGTACCATTGGCCGTCTGGTTGCCGAAAAATTAGGAATCCCTTTCTATGATAAAGAATTGGTAGACCACATTGCCTTAGAGTCTGGTTTTGCCCCCAATTATGTGGAGGAAAACGGTGAGCACGCCCCCGGAAGTAGTATGTTTTCCTACGCATTTGCCCACCAAAGTGTACCGGGCATTATGAACGGTCTGTCCACCGCTGATTTTCTTTGGAACATTCAATGCAATGTGATCCTCCAGTTAGCAGAAAAAGGACCTTGTGTTATTGTGGGCCGGAATGCTGATTACATACTCAAGGATCGGGAGGATGTTCTGCACATCTTCGTACATGCTGACAAAGAATTTCGCGCTGACCGTATCGTCCGTCTTTACGGCGAATCCGAAAAGAGCCCTAAATCCCGCTTAAACGAAAAAGACAAGCGCAGAAAAGTAAACTATCAGCACTACACAGGAAGAACCTGGGGCGACTCCCATAACTATGACATCTGCTTGGACAGCAGCAACCTGGGCGTCGAAAACTGCGCTGATATCATTGTCAATTTAGTAAATACGATGAAATAAACATACACGCCCCCCGAGAAAACTCGGGGGGCGTAATTTTATTGCGTAGCTTCATTCTCGCCGATATGAATATTGACTCCGTTTACTTCCACATTTTCATCGGCACAAATTAGGATATATTTCACGCCGCCGATGACGCGGGTTTCAATCAGGTCGCTTCTTTCCGGATTTACTTTAATGGACACATCCGGGGTGGCGATCTCAAATTTTCGGTTATCAATAATGTTCTTAGGATGCAGTTGGGCATCTAACCCAAAGGCCGCATCATAATCTACGCTGAATTTTGCAACATATTTCTCCGAAATGCCGCAAGATTGCAAGGCACCTTTCACCTGCTCCTTGGAAATCAGCAAGGGCTCCACCACTTTGCTTTCCTTGTGCATATCAATGCTGCGCCGCAGCTCATCATGGACAGTTTGAACCACCTCGAAGCTACACTCATCATCCAAGGACGTGCTCAACAAAGCCTCAAAGGACTTTTTCTGCTCAGCCGCCGGTTTTGGTGCCGCTACATGAAAAAGAGCATCAATGAGCTCCTCATGCCCCACCTTGGTATTTCGTGTATAAAAAAGCGCATTATAGATATTAGTGCTGCGTCCGTCAAAAGCAGGAAATAAGAAGCCCATCTCAGGAGCAGAGACCACCTGGGCAATCCCACCATCGTGAAATTCCTTTTCCTGAGGATCATAACGGAGGGAAGGCTTTGTTTGCTTCACAGGGCAAATCGCGCAAAGCAAGTATGTAAACACCTCTGAAGAATTATCTGCCTGCACCTGGTCATCCTTACTCTTAAAGGGCACATCATAATGGTCACAACCCACTAAGATCAGATAACTCTCATCAAAGCTTACGCTGTCGATAATTTTCTGAAACAAGGACATCCGGAGCTGGTCATCCTTTAATCCATCTTGCCGCAGTTGCATTAAAAATTTATGTTCCTGGCTGTCTGCCACCTGAGCTGTACGAAAGCTGATGTCCAGAAGATTCTTACCGATCGTACCGGACAATGTCCGTTTCATGGTGCCAAAATATTTTTCCGCTTCGTTTTCTGGCATCATACCAACACTTTGACAGAACGAGGATACGATCTCCTTCTGTCCATTGACATAACAACCATAAATAGAAGTCATGTTGCTGCGATCCCGCCGGACTCTGCGTCGCAGCTCGCCAATTTCTTTTTCGTTCATATCTATCACCCTATTTTACGCCGGTGCAAAAGCACCGGCGTAACCTATTTATTTATCCCACAAGCAATTCCAGTTCTTGATAAAGTACTCTACACCGGAATATACCGTCGTGACAACGATCATCCCAACGATCATCCAGCAGAGCTGAGTCATTGCAGGAAATCCCATCATCACACACAATCCGATCATTGTGCTGGCAGTTTTTACCTTACCGCTCTTTCCGGCAGCAATCACAACTCCCTTACCCACAGCAACCAAACGCAGGCCGGTCACTGCAAATTCACGGGTCAAAATGATCATCAGCGCCCACGCAGGGAACATTCCCCACTGACAAAACATCACCATAGAAGCAATCGTCAGCAACTTATCTGCCAAGGGATCCAGGAATTTGCCAAAATCGCTGATCTGGTTGTAGCGTCTGGCAATTTGCCCGTCAATGTAATCGGTTATGCTGGCCAGAATAAACACGCCCAATGCCAACCACATAAAAAGGCCAGGTTCTCCAGCGCTAAGATACATCAACGCCAGATAAACAGGTATAAATCCTATCCGTATCAATGTGATTTTACTTGCAGTTGTCATATGCTAATCCTCCACAAGATATCCGGACAAATCGCCTTCGACCAAGCCGTCAATGCAAACTTTTACAAAACTACCCTCTGTCAAAGCTTCGTCAGATGCGATCCATACTCTTCCGTCAATATCCGGAGAGTCGGCGTAAGTACGGCCATAGAACTGTTCAAATTCCTCATCATAGCCATCTACTAACACATCCAGGGTATTGCCGATCATTGCAGCGTTATAATCATCCATAATCCGCGACTGGATGGCTTCCACCATCTGGGCCCGTTCCTGGGCTACTTGGGCATCTACAAATTCCATTTCCGCTGCCGGCGTGCCCTCCTCCGGAGAGAACGGGAACGCACCCACCCGCTCCAAACGCATCTGCTTTAAGAATTCACAAAGCTCTGTAAATTCATCTTCCCCCTCACCAGGAAGTCCGGTAATCACACTGGTGCGAAGAATCAATCCAGGAATTCTCTGCCGAAGTTTTGCAAATAATTCCCGCAGGAACTGGCCATCTCCACGGCGATTCATCAGCTTTAATATCTTACTGTTACAATGCTGAATGGGAATATCCAGGTACTTCACAATCTTCGGTTCTTTGGCAATCACATTGATCAGCGCATCGTCAATTTCATCGGGGTATACATAATGGATGCGAATCCACTCGAAGCCATCGATCTTACACAGCTCTGTCAACAGCTCAGGAAGTAAGCGGTGATGGCCGGGCAGATCTATGCCATATCGGCTGGTATCCTGAGCTACCACGATCAACTCTTTGATGCCATTGTCAGCCAACAGGCGTGCCTCATAGAGGACATCATCCATGGTGCGGCTACGGAACTTGCCCCGCAAATACGGGATAATACAGTAGGCACAGCGGTTGTCACAGCCCTCTGCAATCTTTAAGTAAGCATAGTGCTCCGGTGTGGTAAGAATTCTTCCGGTTTCCACCTCTGGGGCATCGATGCTGCCAAAATCAACCACCTGCTCACCTGCCATTAAGCGTTCAATAGCAGAAACCACCTCAGTATAGCTGCCAGTACCTAAGATACCATCCACTTCCGGAAGTTCCTCCAGAATCTGACTTTGATACCGTTGGGATAAGCAACCTGTCACCAGAATCTTTCCTAGCAGGCCTTCTTTTTTTAGCTCTGCCATCTGTAAAATACTGTCGATGGCCTCGCTTTTTGCAGAGTCAATAAATCCGCATGTGTTAATGACCACCACATCACAGCCAACCACATCTGCTTGCACAACAAAGCCGGCTTCCTGGACTCGATACATCATGCGCTCGCAATCCACCTGGTTTTTTGCGCAACCAAGGGATATAAATCCAACCTTTACCATTCTGATTCCTCCTGGAAATCCTCCGTCTGGGCAGATATCTGCTCCAACCCTCTTCGGATATCTCCGTATGAATGTCCTCTGCGCAGCAACGCATCAATCGCTTTCTTCAAATCCTTTTCCTCATATGCGTCCCCAAGACGGGTACTTAAAAAAGAAACAATCGCCTCTGTCTGCGCAGGGTAATTCTCTAAAGCAGCATCCCAATATTCCTTTGGAATCCGCTTTTCATAGAGCATCTGCTTTGCTCTGGATTTGCCATATCCTTTTTGAATACAGCGGTAAACGATCTGTTCCGCAGTACGGTGATCGTCCACCAAGGACAAATCCGCCATCCATTTCACAGCTTCTTTTGCCTTTTCCGGGTCCTCCCCTTTTTGGATCAGCCGATGCTGCAGATCCCTACAGGATACATTGGTCGCAGCCACAATCCGCACTGCCCGCATTTTCGCAGACATAGCTTTCGCCGCATCTGTTAGCTTCCCGTAGACATCCTGCTCCAACTCCAAACCGGCATACAGACCAAAATCCTCCACAGTCTGCCGATAGAGCCGCATAACTGTACCGTCTGTAAAACGCACTGTGTATCTGCCTGAGCGATCCGGTTGGTTAGCAACAGAATCAATCCTCATCATCGTTAAAATCGTCGGCACTTACCACGATCGGCTGCTGAGCAGCTTTCGCAGGTGCCTTTGCGGAGCTTGTCATCAAATTGGCACGAACCTGCTCCTCCACAGTCTCTGCAATATCAGGATTTGCCAGCAAGAATGCTTTTACGCTGTCCTTACCCTGGCCAATCCGTTCCTCGCCCATGCTGAACCAGCTGCCGCTTTTCTGGATAATATCCATCTGCACAGCCATATCCACCAGTTCGCCCCACTTGCTGATGCCCTGTCCGTACATGATATCAAAATGAGCTTCCCGGAAAGGAGGCGCAACTTTATTCTTAACAACCTTAACACGGGTCTTGTTGCCGATGACGTTACCGCCTTCCTTAATTGCCTCCACACGGCGTACATCCAGGCGGACGGAAGAATAAAACTTCAGCGCATTACCACCGGTAGTGGTCTCGGGGTTTCCGTACATCACACCGATCTTCATACGCAGCTGATTGATGAAAATAACCACACAATTTGTCTTGGAGATGGTGCCCGCCAGTTTCCGTAATGCCTGGGACATCAGTCTTGCCTGCAGACCTACAAAGGTATCGCCCATTTCGCCCTCAATTTCCTGCTTGGGAACAAGCGCTGCAACAGAGTCCACAACCACAGCATCCACAGCGCCGGAGCGCACCAGGGCGTCGGTGATCTCCAAGGCCTGCTCACCGGTGTCCGGCTGGGATACCAACATATTGTCGGTATCTACGCCCAGAGCAGCCGCGTAGACAGGATCCAGGGCATGCTCAGCATCCACAAAAGCAACCTCGCCGCCCATCTTCTGGGCCTCTGCCAGAATGTGCAGAGCTAAGGTAGTCTTACCGGAAGATTCCGGACCGTAAATTTCAATAATTCTTCCCTTAGGTATACCGCCAATTCCCAGAGCAGCATCCAGAGCAAGCGAGCCGGTGGGAATCGCATCAATGTTCAATTCCGGGCGATCACCTAAGCGCATCACCGCGCCCTTGCCGAAACTCTTTTCAATTTGATTCAACGCTGTTTGCAAGGCCTTCTTCTTGTCACTTGCAGGAGTGGGGGCATCGTATACTGTCTTTCTGGTAGCCATATTTATACTTCCTTCCTGCCGTATTGTGCCAATACGGCTCTTTCTCTATCATTGTAATCTCTGGTTCTTTCCAAAATGGTATATCCATTTTCTTCCAGGATTGCACATACTGCATCCCCTTGCCCCATACCAAATTCAAAGCACATAAATCCTCCGGGTTTGAGTACCTGGGCATAGTTTGCAGCGATGGTGCGGTAAAAAATCAATCCATCCTCCCCGCCGTGAAGCGCCAAATGGGGTTCAAAATCCCTGACGCTGTGAGGCAGCTGTTCCATCTCCTGGGAGGTAATATATGGGGGATTGGAAACGATCATATCAAATTTTCCAAGAAATGCCGCCGGCTTTTCCAATGCATTTGACTGGACACAGGAAACCCGTCCGGTCAGCTTTTGCAGGGCAATATTTTTCTTTGCCACAGCCATAGCCTCCCGGGAAATATCCGCCAATGTTACTCTGGCATCCTTGATCCGATGAGCAATGGCCAGGCCGATACATCCCGAACCAGTACACAAGTCCAAAATTCTGGGGGTTTCTTCCAAAAACAACCCCTTTTTAATTGCCAGATCTGTAACCGCGCAGGTATCATCCCGAGGAATCAGCACATTGGAATTTACCTGCAATGTCATGCCATAAAAATTCCACTGACCCAGGATGTAAGCCAAGGGCTCTCCTGCTATCACTCTGGCAACTGCTGCTTCCATAGCTTCGCTCACGGCTTGTGAAGCATACATTTCCATGTCGGCTATGAGCTGTTCCCGGGTTTTCCCTGTCACATGGCACAGCAGATCTCTAGCCAAAAGGCTGGCACTTTGCTTATCCTCTGTTTCGGATAACACTCGGCGTGCATCCAAATACAACTGTGATAGTTTCTTTACCAACGGTCTTCCCCCTCATGTTCCGGAAGAACCGCCTCCAAGGATGCAATTCCCACTTCAATCATGCCCTCATCCGGCTCATTGGTAGTAAAGTTCTGGAACCACATACCGGGAGCTGTCAAAATCCTTGTAAAAGCATTGTCGTATCTTCCGACAAGCCGGTTAATCTCATAGCTAAAAGCAACCACCAAAGGCAACATTAGAAGCTTGGTAGCAATCATGATCACCCGGTACAGGAAACTGCCCTGCATTGCTGCCAAACCTGGGATCAACGCCAGCATCAAAGAGGAAGCAACAGAGAAGATCAAAATAGACAGCACCATAACCACCAGCAGAAAGCTTGTTCCGCAACGGGGGTGCTTTCTTGTCTGCATCTTTACATTTTCAACCGTCAACGGCAGCCCTGCCTCATAACAGCGGATGGTTTTGTGCTCCGCACCATGATAGGCAAAAACTCGCTTCATCTCCGCCATCCTGGACACCAACAGCATATAACCCACAAAGATCAAAATGCGAATGATGCCTTCCAGCAAATTCTGAAGTAAGGTATTTTGTAACCAATGACTAAAGAGACTACCGATCACCATTGGTACGATAAAAAATAATAAAATGGACATACCAAGACCCAGGGCAACTGCAGCACCTACTAAATAATTTTGAAACGCTTTATCCCCCAGCTTTTTTTCTAACCACTGATCCAACTTAGAAGGCTGTTCCTGCACCTCATCCGGAGACAGATCTGCTGAACGCATCAGCGCCTTCACACCAGTAACCTGGGCATCAAAGAAATTCACAGCGCCTCGAATCAAAGGCCATGTTGCAACAGAGCCCTTCTTTCGCATTTTTCTAGGGGATGTCTCCACATGAAGACCATCCTTTCCCCGGGTAACAATGGCATCCAGCTTTGGCCCGCGCATCATGATGCCTTCAATCAGCGCCTGACCACCGATCATTGTTTTAAATTTTTCATGATTTGGAGTATTTGCTTGCATAGTTTTCCATCCTTATTGAGAAGCAGGAAGTTCCAAGGTCACAAGTGTACCGCCGCCTTCTGCATTTTCCAGAGTCAGCGTACCGCCATGCATATGGACGATCTCGTCACAGACCGCAAGACCGATTCCCGAGCCACGGGTTTTAGAACTTCCTTTATAAAATCTCTTTTTCACAAGAGGAATCTCATCCTCCGGAATTCCCGGGCCGTAATCCCGAATGCGAATCACCACACACTCTGCCTCATAGGTAATAGATGCTTGAATTCGCTTTCCGTCACCGCCATGTTTGGCGGCATTGTCCAGAATGTTCAAAAACACCTGGCGCAAACGCTTGGGATCACAGGATATTTCTGGGATTTCCTCATCGCTGTCATCATATTCCAATTTAATACCATCTTGGGCAAGCCGGCTTCCGTACATATACACAACATCTTCAAATTCACCGCGAATGTCTGCCAATTCTATGTTCAGGTTCATTCGTCCATCTTGAATTCTTGTAAAGTCCAGAAGCTCCAACACCATCTCAGTCAACCGGTCTGCTTCTTTATGGATGATCTTCATACCCCGCCGGGTATGGGTATCCAAATTATCACTACTAAGGAGGGTTTCGCTCCATCCGGTGATTGCAGTCAGCGGTGTGCGCAGCTCGTGGGAAAGAGAGGAAATAAATTCCGACTGCATTTTCTCATTCTGACTGATCTGGATCGACATTTCATTGATGGTATTGGCCAGCTCGCCAATTTCATCATCGTATTGGGTTTGAATTTGAATTCCGTAACTGCCGCTGGCAATTTTTTTTGCCTTATCGATAATGGCTCCCAAAGGCATCAAAATCGAACGCATATAGTAATTGCCGCTAATGAGCACCACGCTCAAAACAATGACCAAAGCAAAGAAAGACAAGAGCGCAATATATCCAATCTGCAAGTCCATAACTCCTGTGGAAGTTACATAGCGGAGCACACCGATGACTTCTCCGTTGCTGTAGATCATAGGGCTGGATACTGCCATGATCCGCTCTCCGGTTTGTGGATTAACGCCCCGATACTTTGCAATACCCCGGGTCGCTATAGCGTCTGTAATATCAGATGTTGTAGGAGAAGGCCCTGCCCAGCTACCGTGGGAAGATGCCACGATCACTCCTTGGGCATTGACAAATTGCAGCTCCAGATTCTTTTCATCAAAGCTTTGCGCATAAGCAATGCATGACTGATAGTATTCATTATAGCTTTGATTCAAATAGTCTGCAAAAAACTCTGTGGTGGTTCTTGCGCGATAGCGCATATCCGACTCCATAGTGGAGTAGTAATATGCAGAAAACATAGCCGTCACTGCAAGAACGCACACAAGTCCTAAGGCACACACAACGCCCACTGTATTGATGAGCCAACGGCGGCGCAGGCCTTTAATATGGAATACGGGTTTACCCGTTTCTTTCTTTACGCGCCCCATTTATATCCAAAGCCCCAAACTGTTGTAATATATGTCGGGTTGGTGGTATCGTCCTCGATCTTAATACGCAATCTGCGAATATTTACGTCAACAATCTTCAGTTCGCCATCATAATCCTTACCCCAAACAGCAGCCAGGATCTCCTCACGGGACAGCGCTCTTCCGGGATTGCGCATAAACAGTTTTAAGATGGAATACTCCACCTGGGTCAGACGCACCCGGTTCCCAGCCTTTTCCAGGGTATGATTTCTAGTATTCATCACAAAAGGACCCTGAGACAGAAGTTCCGTATCCACCCCGGCATCACCGCCCAGACGGCGATACAGTGCATCAATTCTAGCCGTTAATTCCGCAGGAGAAAAGGGTTTTGTAACATAGTCATCTGCGCCAGTCATCAATCCTGTCACCTTGTCCATCTCCTGGGTTCGGGCTGTAAGCATGATAATGCCAATTTGTTTATTGGTAGCACGGATGCGGCGGCAAACCTCAAAACCGTCGATATCCGGCAGCATAATATCTAAGATAGCTACACCAATATCCGGATTTTCCCGCAATCTCTCCAAAGCATCCATACCGCATCCTGCCTCAATGGCATGATAACCCGCACGACGCAAATTGATTACCACAAAGCTGCGAATATTGACCTCATCTTCCAAAATCAATACTTTTTTCATAGCAAAACCTCTTATGTTTCTCCGGTTTTCCATTCCTGTTGAATCAACCGGAAGTTATCCATTACCAATTCACTGGTCAGTCCATACCCATCAGCGCTGCGTTCCATCCTTCCGGCATACACAACGGAGTCCGTTTTATGGATAACGAACTTCCCCTCGGCGTTTCCCTGTTCCTCCCGGTTTTGTCCGGTTAAAACATAGATGGTGAACACCTTTTCATTCGTTTTATAAGATGCATCCCAGAGATAGAATGTGTAAGCATTATCTGTCATTTCAACAAACAGACGGTTCGCCCATGCGCTATCGAGCTGTAAATACCAGCCATCCACAAAGTTATGATAGGTGTACATTTTGTCCACCTCATCCCCCTCCGGGGTCATGGCATACCAGCGAATCAGCTGGTGTGCATCCATAGAATCCCTAGTCAATTTCGGCTTCATAGGAATTAGGCTCGGTAATTCAATCACCGAATCATTATCAATATCATCGGCATAAACATAAAAATTACGCATAGTTTTTACGTCGGTGCCTGTCTTGTGGAGCAACGCAACATTTACAAGCTTACCTTCATAAACCGTGTAAACATCTGTCACTAACGCAGTTTCATCCACAGCGCTTGCAACATATACCGCAGGCTTGCCACCGTCGAGTTTGCCCACAATGATGCGCTTCATCTTTTCGGCAGGTTGCGACATAACTGCCTCATTATAGCGTTCCATCACGCCATCGCGCACCCGGTAAAGCTCTGCAATGCCCGCATCAACATCTGTCTGGCCAGGTCGCAGCAGAAACAGTTCTGAGATGTTATTTCCATCCAGATCCACTGTCATCAGCTTTGTATAATTAACACTTACCAGTTGGGTCAAGTCATTTTCCCGAAAGGTATATACAGAGGCCGAGCGTATCACCTGATTACTTAACTGGCGACCGATCACAATCTCAACGCCGCCTTCGCCATCCATGTCTACATATTCCACACGATCGAAGGCTGTGCCGTTACATTCCACCGTATCAGTATGGACAAATTCACCCTTCTGGTTGCGAAACACCATGATGCGCAAAGGTTTTTCTTCCGTACTTTTGGCAAAAAGCACATATTCAGAAATTCCGTCACCATCCAGATCTGCAATCTGAATGGTCTGGCGATTTTCACCGGAAATCGGAGCGCAGTAGCTCATACCAAACATCGCCTCATCCACAGCCAACTGTAGCGCCTTATACGCATCAGACCGCTCCGGAATACGATACATTTCATCTACCGTCAGCATACATCCCGAAAGTAGAAATATCGCCGCCAGCAACAACAAAAACAACGATTTGTTCTTCATTTAAAAGCCTGCTCCTTTCTGAATATTATAACATATCCCACCGAAAAAGAAAAGTTATTTCAGCACCACATTCTCTTTTCCCAGCACCGAAATCAGCTCTTCCAGCATTGCTTTATCAAAGGCACAGAGACTACCCCGTCTTTGCTTTGTATCCGCAAAGTAAACTACCACTTGCTTGTCTCCCGGGAACATATTTAAAATCGCCCGTATCTTTCCGAACAAAGGACCTTCTTCGCTGGAAAGCTTTAAATACAGCTTTTGACCCGGCTGAGTCGTAATGGTTGTTTTAAAATGCTGCCCAGCAGGTTCCGGCCGGTACTCAGAAATCGGGATCACTTTGTTGATCACGATCTGCGGATCTTTATCCTCCCGCATAGATAGGCGACCTGTAATCACCACAGGTAGATTTTCAGCTAAATAGCTTCCGTATTCCGTGATAGTCTTGGAAAATGCCATAGTTTCAATGACAGCTGTTTCGTCCTCTACAGTAACATAGGCCATCATGGAATGATTCCGGGTGGTCTTCATTTTCAGAGTTTGAATTACACCGGCAATCTGGACGATCTGGTCATCCTGATAACCACTGTCCTCCTCCATCAAACTGCCGATAGATACAATTCTTCCACCCTTAAGCAAATGGCGATACTCATCCATAGGATGCCCGGACAGATAGATGCCTGTGGTCTCCTTTTCCATCAGCATCAGCTCCGCTTTTTTCAGCTCCGGCATTTTAGGAATCACCACGGAAGAACCGTTTTGTTCTTCCTCCAGCATGGCAAACATCCCCATCTGTCCTTCCAGATTCCGCTTTTTAGAAGCATTAACGCTGTCGATCACCGCATCATACACCGCAAGCAACTCACTACGATGATAACCAAAGCAATCCATCGCGCCGCACTTGATGAGATTTTCCACGATCCGGCGGGTTACATCACTGTCAGACAAACGGCTTACAAAATCTTCCAAAGACTTGAAAGGACCATTGGCCTCCCTCTCTGCCACCATTTTCCGGATAAAGCCTCTGCCGATGCTTTTTACAGCACCTAAACCAAAACGGATTTTATCGTCTTCTACTGTAAAGGTTACATCCGAATGGTTAATATCCGGGGGCAAGGTGATAATGTCCATTTCCTTGCATTCATTGATGTATCCGGAAATCTTAATGGAAGAATCCAACACAGAGGTCATAAGTGCCGCCATGTACTGTTTGGGATAGTGGCATTTTAAATATGCTGTCTGATAAGAAACAAAGGCGTAACAAACCGCATGCGCCTTGTTAAAAGCATAGTTTGCAAAGGCAACGATCTCATCGTAGATTGATTGCGCCACATCTTCCGGAACGCCTTTGGCCATGGCGCCAGGAATTCCCTGGGCAGCATCGCCGTAAACAAAGACCTTCCGCTCTTCCTCGATCACCTTCATCTTCTTCTTGGAGATCGCCCGGCGGATATTATCTGCCTGTCCCATAGTATAGCCGCCTAAAGAACGGAAAATTTCAATCACCTGTTCCTGATAGACTATACAGCCATAGGTAACTCGCAGAATCGGCTCTAGCAACGGTGTTTTATAACGAATTTTACTTGGGTCTTGCTTATTGGCCACAAACGCAGGAATGGAATCCATAGGGCCAGGTCGATACAAGGCCACAATAGCTGTCATATCTTCGATGGATGTGGGTTTCAAATTGATGCACACACCGGTAATGCCCGCAGATTCCAACTGAAATACACCTTGCGTCTTTCCCTGGGCCAACATCTCAAAAGTTTCGGGATCATTATCCGTCACTTTATCCATAGAAAATTCCGGATGGATCTGCCGGATCTGTTCCTCAGCGTCTTTGATAACTGTCAGGTTGCGAAGACCCAAGAAATCCATTTTCAGCAGACCCAATTCCTCAATAGTAGTCATAGGATATTGGGTAACAATAGTTTCATCATTACAGGAAAGAGGCACATAATTGCGCACCGGCTCTGCAGTGATCACCACACCTGCAGCATGGGTAGAGGTGTTTCTGGGCATTCCCTCCAAGGACATCGCCGTGTCGATCAAAGCCCGAACCCGCTCATTTTCATCGTACATCTCCTTGAGTTTCGGAGACACTTCCAGCGCTTCCTTCAAGGTGATATGCAAAGGCATGGTAGGCACCAGCTTTGCAACCACATCGGTTTCGGCATAGGAGAAGTTCATCGCTCTGCCTACATCCCGGATAGCACCCCGAGCAGCCATAGTACCAAAAGTAGCGATCTGGGCTACCCGATCTGTGCCATACTTGCGCATAACATAATCGATAACCTCAGGTCTGCGTTCCTGGCAAAAGTCCGTATCAAAATCGGGCATACTTACCCGTTCCGGATTCAAAAAGCGTTCAAAGATCAACGCATATTTCATGGGATCTACTTCTGTGATATGCAGACAATACGCCGCAATAGATGCAGCACCGGAGCCACGGCCCGGGCCAACAGGAATCCCCTGTTCTTTGGCATAGCGAATAAAATCCCAGACGATCAGATAGTAATTCACATAGCCCATCCGGCTGATCACATCGATCTCATATTCCAGCCGCTCCATGTATTCCTTGGGCGCATCCGGATACCGTTCCGCAAAACCCTCCATACACAAATGGCGGAAATATCCCTCATTGGTAAAGCCTGCAGGTACTGGGAATGCGGGCAGATGATACTGGTTAAACTCAAATTCCAGATTGCACCGCTGGGCAATCTTTACCGTATTTTCAAAAGCATCGTCGCAGTTAGGGAATAACTGGCGCAGCTCATCTTCACTCTTTAAGTAAAACTCCTCTGTGGAGAATTTCATACGATTGGGATCGTCCACAGTTTTTCCGGTCTGGATGCAAAGCAGTACATCTTGCATCTTTGCATCTTCTTTACGCAGGTAGTGTGCATCGTTGGTTACCACCAAAGGAAGGCTTGTCTCCCGGGCAATCCGCATCACGCCCTGGTTGACAAATTGCTGCTCTTCAATTCCGTGATCCTGCAATTCTAGGTAGAAATTCCCTGCCCCGAAAATATCCGCCAAGCGCAGTGCATGTTCTTTCGCCCCTTGGTAATCTTCCTCCATTAGCTTCTGGGGAACGCCGCCTGCCAAGCAGGCACTCAAAGCGATCAATCCCTCATGATGTTTTTCCAAAAGCTCCAGATCTACTCTGGGCTTTCCGTAGAAACCATGGATAAAGGCTTCAGAAACCAACAAACAGAGATTTTCGTAGCCGGTGCGATTTTCGCAAAGCAGCACCAAATGGTATGGATCATTATCAACACCATGGACCCGATCATCCATACGCCGGCGTGTTACATATACCTCGCAACCAATAATGGGCTTGACCCCAGCTGCCTTTGCTGCCTTATAAAAATCAATACAGCCATACATCACGCCATGATCTGTCAAAGCGATGGCATCTTGGCCTAACTCCTTGACCCTATCCATCATACCGCTAATACGGCATGCACCATCCAGGAGACTATATTCCGAGTGAACATGTAAATGCACAAAACTCATTTTTTAAGCTCCTTTGCCATTTCTACCAATTTCTTTAATCTGTGATTCATGGCGGGCTTGGAAATTTCCGGTTCCATCATAGCCGCCAACTCAGTCAGCGAAGATGCCGGATGTTCCTCCCGAGCCAAGGCTGCCTGTTTCAGTTTTTCCGGCAGACTTTCCAGCATTCCACTCTCACGCAGAGCCCGGATCGCCAACAATTGCTCTTGGGCAGCTTCCACCACTTTGGAGGTGTTGGCATCATCGCAATTACAACGACGATTGACTCTGTTGTTCAGTTCTTTTTCCAGTCTGGCCTCCATGATCCCCATAGCTGCTACCGGGGCGCTCAAGCATGTCAAAAAGTCAGAGATCTGTTCACTGTTTTTTATGTAGAGGACCTGGCCGCCGCTGCGGTTTGCCGTTTTAGGCGCGAAGCCTAACACCTCCCGCACCAGGGTATCGCATTCCCGGGCAACACTATGGTGGGTAGTTGCCAGTTCCAAATGATAAGCTTTGGTAGGGTCAGTGGCCGAACCACCGGAAAGAAACGCACCCCGCAAGAAAGACACCTTACAGCAATCCTCCTCTACAGCAGCAAGATTTAAATGCAAGGAAAGGGTATCCTCCGGTGCAAATCCATACGCATCCATAATGCGGTTGATCTTATCCTTTTGGGTAATTTGAAAAATTTGTTTTCCAACAGAATCCTCCGCAGGAAGCACATCAAAGGCCAATCCAAAGGCTTTTTTAAAAAGCTTTGGCAGCAATGCTGCAAACTCGCGGCACTCCGTAATGATCCGAATTCCGTCAAAAGAAAACTGATTGCAAAATAATAAGATACCAAAACTTTGTGCCAATGCACAACAACGATGATTAGGGATGCTACGGCAGATTTCAGCCTTTGCATTCCCGGAAAATGATACTGCCACAGCCCTTCACCTCTTTACCAAATACGCACTTCCGGTTCCAGTCGGATCCCGGTTGCTTCAAACACTCTATCAGATACCTGCTTAAGTAACGCCTTTACATCCGCCGCCGTTGCATTTCCCAGATTTACAACAAATCCGGCATGTTTCTCTGAAACAGCCGCATCTCCAACGCGGAAGCCCTTCAGCCCTGTCTGGTCGATCAATGCTGCCGCATAACCACCGATAGGTCGCTTAAATGCAGAACCCGCAGACGGCAACTGTAAAGGCTGAGATGCGCTTCTCTTTTTTTGCAACAACTGCATCATCTCACGGATCTGTTCCGTAGGCTTCTTTTCCAGAGCGAATACTGCAGAAATAACAATGCCATCTTCCCTTTCTAAGCGACTATGGCGATAAGAGAAATCCATTTCATCACAGCTGTAATTATGGAGTTTGCCGTCCATAGACATGACCTGCACGCTCTCGCACACCTGGCAAATCTCTCCCCCGTAAGCACCGGCATTCATGTAAACACCACCACCAACAGAACCGGGTATTCCATGGGCAAATTCCAATCCGCTCAAGCCCAGACCTGCCGCATAGACCGCTGCACGGCTCATAGTTACACCGGCATAGATCCGAATATGCGTTTCATCCAGCTGCTCCATGCCTCCCAGACAATCCTTTAGACAAATAACAACACCTTGGATTCCATCATCCGGCGCCAAAATATTGGTACCTGCACCTAGAATAGCAGGTTTTCTGTCCAATACATTGGACACAGTGAGAATTTTTGCCAGCTGTTCTTTATTTTCAGGAAAGGCCATAACTTCCACAGGGCCACCGATCCGAAAAGAAGTATGCTTCGCCATAGGCTCCCAAAATGCTAGACAAATCCCTTCTAGGGATGCTGAAAATTTATTTTGAAATTCGTTTAATTCCAACATAAACGCCTCCGGGTGTATGATTATTTATACTATATCATATCCGACTCTGATATGCAATTATTACAAGACGTAAAATTTTGTAATTTTCTCACAAAAAGTTTTCTGACCACCGAAAATCCCCCTTTAAATCATAAAATACAGAAACAAAATATCCCTGCGGTTTTAGCACCGCAGGGATATGCATAGATAATTTAGGGCTTACCCTCTTATTCCTCTGTTTTCATGGTTTTAGCCAGAAGTTCCTTGGCAGCCACGAAATTGCTTTTACTCAATTCAATGACAGATGCGCCACCCTTATTGGCAAAAGAATATTCTCCATCCAAAGGAATCCGTTGAGACACTACCTCCAAATCGCCAAGCATCGGCAACATTTCCATCACAAGACCCATAATCTCTGTATTGGTCATATCTGTGGACAGAAGCGGAAGCATATTTTTCATCAATTTATAAATTTCCGTAACGCTCAAGGTCTTAGCCTTTTCAATAAGAACTGTGAGCACTGTGCGTTGCCGGCTGGTACGCTCAAAGTCATCGCCAATTGCACGAATTCTGGAGTATGCCAAAGCCTGGGAGCCGGTGAGCAGATTTACACCCGCTTTCAAGTTCCAATCCGTATCCTCTTCAACGTCCCAGTTACCACGGCGATTCAAATAATTGGCCTCTTTTTGTGTCAGTTCAATTTCAACGCCGCCAACCATATCGATAGCAGTCATAAATCCATTGAAGTCGATCTCAAAATTATAATCTGCAGATATGCCGAAGTTATAATTCAAGGTATCGTTCAGTAACGGAAAGCCGCCTACCATGTAGGGCACATTGATTCGCTCATTATAGTGATCCGGGATATAAACCCACATATCACGCATGAAAGAAGTCATGGTAAGGGTATTGGTGGCTTTGTTGATGGTACAAAGGATCATTGCATCCGAGTGCATCCGGGGCTCTCCAGGACGACGGTCCTGTCCTACCAGCAATACATTGATGATATCCTTACCTGCAAAAATAGAATCCGCCTGATCAACAACCGGATTTACATCTGTAGGATCCACCATTTCCAACAAATCTTCATACGCATAGGTCTCATCGTCCCCATCAATACGGCCAATGTCACTAAGCAGCGTATCTGCCCAAATAAATACAACAGCAGCGATCACAAGCAATACAGCCAGTGCAATAGCAAGACCAATCAGCAGTTTCTTCTTCCAACCACCTATTGCTGCAGTATTTTCTTTCTCATATTTCCCTTTCATATTAATCTCCAATCTGCCGCAACCACAAGACAGCACATTCTCACTATCTCAATGCAGCCTTTTATAGGTATGAAACGGAGCAATCTCCCCGATTACCCCGTTATGTAGAATCATTACTTCTCTACGATTTCCAGAATCTCCATAGGACATGCCTTGACACAAATACCGCAGGCAATGCACTTGGCGGTAGGACCCTGCTCAGGAGCAACCATAACCTTCATGGGACAAATCTCAACACACTTGCCACAGGAGGTGCACAGCTTCTTATTGATCATGTAGACACCGGTCTTGGGGTTCTGGGTAATTGCACCAGCCTCGCAAACCTTCATGCACTTACCGCACTGGATGCAGGTCATAGGCTTGGCGCCATTTCCTTTCGCCACAATTCTGATGCAGGACAAATCCTCATTAAATTCTTTGAAAAATGCGTTGGAGCAAGCGCGTACGCACTCCAGACACGCCATACACTCAGCAGTCTTTTTAACAGAAAGTCTTTTCATAAAAGATCCCCTCTTCTAATTTATTCCAAAACATTATACAAAATAAACCCGGAAATATCAATGGGAAAATCAAAAAAAATGCGAATTAATCTTTAAATTTGCAAAATGATATTATATTTCACGCCTTTTGAGGTTATTTTCTAGGTTGTCTGGGTATACTTCTAAAGAAACCAAGAAAAAGGAGGAGCATATGAAACGCATTTTTATTGCCATTATGTTATTCACACTCTGTTTAAGCCTATGCGCTTGTGGCCGACGCAATGATGCTGATATGACCACAACCACTGCAGCCACAACAGAGCGCACCACGATCCCTCACATGGATCCCACCATTTTAGATCCAACAATTATGGACCCGACCATTGCAACAAACATCCCTGATCCCAGTGTAGATACCTCAATGCCTGACATGACCTTTACCACAGAATCCCATGCAACAAAAAAAGCCGGGGCGTAATCCCCGGCTTTGCCATTTATAAAATGGTGACATAACGGTTTAGGTTCTTTTTTAGCCGTTGGGCTGCAGCTTCTGCCTGCTGTAAATAGTCTGTTCCGTCTGTCTGCTCCTGTTGCCAAGCACCTATAATACTGAAACCGGCACAGGCTGCTGCACCATGCCCAAGGGAGTCAAAAGCAAAGCTGCAATTTTTTGCATTGGCATTAGGGTAATCACAGCCGTCTAACAAAAGAAACATTTGCTTATATTTGCTTCTGAGAAGACGAAGGCTGTCCGCAGAAGAAGCACCTGCCAGCACGCCCACGCAGGAATACCCGCAGCGCCCCAAATGATCCGGAGCAAGCCGATTGACAATATCTGCATATGCCATGTGCACCAGTCGTGAACCGGAAAGTAGATCCTGTAATTCCGGAGCCGTTCTGTTAGAGGTCCTGACCACCGCAAACAGATCTTTTTCGCATTTTTTCATGTTTTCCTCGTAGGGGCGAATGCCATCGCTGCCAATGTAAGAGGAAACAACTAGCCCATCAAAAGCCCAAGGACTATCCTTGCAAAACAAACTCTTAGCAGCCCATATAGCATCCTGCTCTGACAAACTTTCCGGTCCGTCCAGCAGAACATAATATCCCAATCTTTTTGCCTCGATCAACAGTTCCGTCAATACATTTAGGCCATCAGACCCCATTAAAGCAAAATTTTGAAAAGAAAACCTGACAGCTGGAACAATAGTAGAGAGGGTTTTTAACAAACATTTGCAAAATTCTGCACACGCCGCAGGAATACTTTGGCTATTTTCTAAAACATGGGGCGGAACACAGGATTTAAGACCCGAGAAATTCACCACCATAGGATTTTTCATCTTTCTGATCTTTTCCTGTAAACTATCGATGGACATAAAATCGCCTCTATTCTTCTTTCTTATATTATATCATTGCAGTAATTATATCATATTTTTTCCTCTGTGAAAAGAGTGAAACCTTTCCTTGTTTCAATTCTTTTCGACAGGGTATACTGTAAATGCAACAATAATTTTGTTGACAAAGGAGGAGATACTATGCGTGCAAAGGGTTGGGCCGTTACTGTGGGATTAGGCGCTGTTGCAGGTGCTGTAGGCGTTATGTTGCTGTCTAAAAGCAATCCCGCTCGGATGATGGTAGTCAGAGCAGCAAATAAGGTAGAAGATGCTGCGTGGCAGGTCTCAGATAAACTAACCGAAAAATTTGATCTATAAAAAACAGGAGGCAATAGCCTCCCGTTTTTTATTTCCCTTGAACCACAATATTTTCTTGTTCTTGTTTTGCAACGATCGCAGAAACCGGTGTCTCAAAAGAATCAATAATAATCTCTGAAATGGGATCTTCCAGTTCCTTTTGAATGGTGCGCCGTAAATTTCTGGCACCATAGACTGTAGAGAATGCTTTCTTAACCAGCAAGGCTTCCACATTCTCAGACCAGGTAAAGGAAAGTCCCCGTTCCTGCAGGCTTTGGCGCAGCTCTTCCAGCATAATCTTGACAATGCCCGCAAAGTTTTCCTCGGTCAGGTGATTAAAGCTGATAATCTCATCTACCCGATTGATAAACTCAGGCCGAAGGAATTCTCTTAATGCAGACATGGTCTTATCTTTCACCATATCCTGATCCGTTCTGCCAAAGCCAAGACCGCCCACTCTGCCTTCCGAGCCGGCATTGGAGGTCATAACAATGATGGTGTTCTCAAAATTCACCACCCTACCCTGGGCATCTGTAATTCTGCCATCATCGAGAACCTGCAACAGCACATTGAGCACATCAGGATGAGCCTTCTCAATTTCGTCAAACAGAATCACGCTATAGGGCTTCCTGCGGATCTTTTCCGTTAACTGTCCAGCTTCGTCATATCCCACATAACCGGGAGGTGAACCGATCAGCTTGGACACTGCGTGTTTTTCCATATACTCAGACATGTCAATACGCACCAAGGAATCCACGCTATCGAACAGATCATCTGCCAGCCGCTTTACCAGTTCTGTCTTACCCACACCGGTAGGGCCTACAAAAATAAAGGATACCGGGCGTTTTTTCAGAGAAATGCCCACGCGATTTCTACGAATTGCCTTTGCAACTGCTTCTACTGCTTCATCCTGACCCACAATATGGGTCTTCAGTCGGTCTGACAAGCCCTTGATCTGCATATATTCCTGGGCCTTGATTTTGCTGGCAGGAATCTTTGTCCAGAGCTCAATAATTCGGGCCAGATTTTCAATGGTAACAGCAGGAGCCGGCACCCGTTCCAATTCTTCAATTTCATCTGCAAGCTGACACAGTTTGCTGCGGATCACCGCCAGGCGCTCATAATGCTCATTGTCCGTATCCTCGGTGAGCATTCTCAGCTCCAGCTCGTAATCGTCCCGCTCTTTCCGCAGTTGGGCCAGACTGGAAATCTCTTTCGAACGCAAGTTTACATCAGAGCAGGCTTCATCCAACAAGTCAATGGCCTTATCAGGCAAGAAGCGATCGGAAATATACCGCTCGGACAAGATTACACATTGTCTTGCGATCTCCGCAGAGATGGAAACACCATGAAACTGGGCGTAAGATGCAGCGATCCCCTGCATAATTTGGCAAGCTTCTTCAATGGTTGGCTCTGCCACAGAAACCGGTTGGAAACGCCGCTCCAAGGCCGCATCTTTTTCAATATGCTTACGGTATTCTGCAAAGGTTGTTGCACCCACAACCTGGATCTCACCTCGAGACAATGCAGGTTTTAAGATATTGGCTGCATTCATAGAGCCTTCTGCATCTCCGGCACCCACCAGATTGTGAACCTCGTCGATCACCAGGATAATGTTGCCGCACTCCTTGATCTCACCGATCAAGCTCTTCATACGGCTTTCAAATTGACCGCGAAACTGCGTTCCGGCAACCAGCGCCGTTAGATCCAGCAAAAACACTTCTTTATCCCGTAGCTTATAAGGTACATCCCCTGCGGCGATTCGCTGGGCAAGTCCTTCAGCAATGGCTGTTTTACCAACACCCGGCTCACCGATCAAACAGGGATTGTTCTTTTGCCGACGATTGAGTATTTGAATCACCCGCTCTGTTTCTACATCCCGGCCAATGACCTTATCCAGCTTGCCCTCCCGGGCACGGCCAGTCAGGTTCATACAATAGCTATCTAAAAACTTGTGCTTTTTGGACTGTTTCTTTCCCTTTTCCTGCTTTTTATCTTCTTTTTCTGCAGGATCTTGCTTTGCAGGAAAATTTCCCGCACCAAACATCTGATTCAGTAGTGGAAAGGTTGCAGTCTGGCTGTCAATTTCATCAGAATCTTCATCCACACCCTCCGGCTGACTGAACATGCTGCTCATCTCATCGGTAAGATTATCCAGATCCTCATCAGAAAATCCCATCTGCTTCACCGCAGATTCGATCTGGGGAATCCCCAAACTCCGAGCGCATTTTAAACAGTATCCCTCGTTTAAGGATACCCCATTTTCAATTTTTGTTATGAATATCACAGCGATATTCTTTTTGCACTTTGTACACAATTTTGGCTGCATACAACATCAACTCCATTTCTGCCGGTTACTATATCATAAACATACCGGAAAATGAAAAACAATTTATGAATTTTCTACTAGAAAGGATTGGCATATTCGAACTTCTCAATGCCATCATCATACCAAAGGTGGGTCATGTATAATCCACCCGCCGGCACAGTAGGTCCTGCAGCAGTACGGTTTCCGGATTCCAGAATTTCTCCGATTTTTTCCGGCGGGAACTTCCCTTCTGCAGCGTACACTACAGTACCTGCCATGGCTCTTGCCATGTTATACAAAAAGCCATTTGCGCAAACCTTTAGTAAAATGATATCCCCTCGACGCTCCACATCATAATAGTATACGGTGCGAACAGTAGATTTAACATCAGTTCCTACCGATCTTACAGCAGCAAAATCATGGGTGCCCACAAACTGCTGCGCCGCCTGACGCATAATATTCTCATCCAGATGCTTAGGATAAAACCAGGCGCGATTCACATGGAACGGGTCTTTGATACGGGAATTGTATATCATATAGGTATACTCTTTCCGCACACAAGAACCGATGGCATTAAAATCTTCATGGACTTCAAAAGCCTTGGTCACAACCACATCCACAGGTAGATGGGTATTCAGCGCATAAGGGAGTCTATCCACCGGGATGGTAGAAGTGGTACGAAAGTTTGCCACATAACAGCGTGCGTGAACACCTGCATCAGTACGCCCACATCCTGTGACATGTACCGGGTGACCTACCACCATGGATATCCCCTTTTCCAAGGTCTGCTGCACCGTTGCCAAATTCTTCTGCATCTGCCAGCCGTGATATCCAGTACCCTCATAAGTTAAAAACAATGCAATATTTCGCATAGTCATCCTCACAAACCAATACTGCCAAGAATCAATACTGCGGCGATCAAAAGAACGCAAATAGCAAATGCTTTCAAGTCTCGCAGTTTATAGCGCAGCAATTTCATCTTGGTACGGCCTTCTCCGCCGTGGTAACAGCGGCATTCCATGGCAGTTGCCAGCTCATCAGCACGCCGGAATGCACTGATGAACAACGGCACCAAAATTGGAACCAACGCCTTGACCCTGTCCATTAATTTGCCGGTTTCAAAATCTGCACCTCTTGCCTTTTGGGCGCACATGATCTTATCGGTTTCTTCTATCAAAGTGGGAATAAACCGAAGAGCAATACACATCATCATTGCCAGCTCATGGACAGGCAACCGCAGTTTCTTCAACGGAGACAGTAAAGCCTCCAGCCCGTCTGTCAATGCAATGGGAGATGTTGTGTAGGTCAACAAAAACGTGCCGGTGATCAGCATCAATATCCGCAGCATCATAAACACTGCTCGCTGTATGCCTTCCCAATAGATGGTGATCGCCCAAAGTTTCACTGCTATATTCTGACCAGTGGTAAAGAAAATATTTAAAATACCCGTAAACACCAGAATAAAAACCAAGGGTTTCATGCCATGCAAAATAGATTTTACAGGAATTTTGGAAATAGCAATGGACACTGCCAAAAAGCAGAATACCACGCCGTAGGAAAGCCAATTCACGGCAGTAAACAGCGCAATAATATAGCCCAACAGAATCAACAGCTTTGTTCTGGGGTCTAACAAATGGACCGGGGATTTTCCCGGGAAATACTGACCTAAGGTAATATCTTTAAGCATCTTTATTACCTCCTGTCATAGAGGTTAGAACATTTACCGCCTGCTCCACGCTGTAAGCCATAGGCACAGAAATACCCATTTCTTGCAAAAGCAAAAATACGCGGGTAATTTCCGGAACATCCAAGCCCATAGAAATCAGTTCCTGGGCATGTTCAAATACTTCTGTAGGCGTTCCATCCATTACAAGCTTTGCATCATTCATTACCAGTAACCGCTGGGTCATCCGGGCCACATCGGTCATGGAATGGCTCACCATCATCACTGTGGCATTTTTTGCCTGTCTGTAAGCATTAATGTTAGCCAAAATTTCTTCCTTACCCTCCGGGTCTAAACCGGCAGTGGGTTCATCCAAAATAAGGATCTCCGGTTCCATAGCGATCACACCTGCAATGGCAACCCGGCGCTTCTGTCCACCGGACAGATCAAACGGAGATGCCTGCAGCTGCTCTTTGGTAATACCCACAAAGCTTGCAGCCTCCAACACACGGCGTTCCACTTCCTGGGTATCCAGACCCATATTTTTCGGACCGAATGCAATATCCTTATAAACTGTCTCTTCAAATAGCTGATACTCCGGATACTGAAACACCAGTCCAACCCGGAAGCGACACTGTCGGGTAAAGGTTTTATCAGACCAAATATCCTTCCCGTCCAGCGCAATGCTACCGGCGGTAGGCTTTAACAGTCCGTTTAAATGTTGGATCAGCGTGGATTTTCCGGAACCTGTATGGCCGATAATGCCAATAAATTCCCCCCGTTCCACCTGGAAAGATACATTGTCCAAAGCAACATGTTCAAAGGGCGTTCCAACGCTGTAAATATGTTGTAGGTTTTTGACCTCCAAAATAGGTGCCACTGTTCATTCTCCTCTGTCAGGCCTTTATTGCTTCATAAAGTGCCTGCGCACATTCTTCCGGATTCAGCCGATCTAGGGGCAGATCGAATCCATTTTTGTTTAATTCATAGCATAATTCCACAGTTTCCGGGGATGCCAGTCGAATCTTATGCATCAGATCTACCTGGGAAAATACCTCCCGGGGCGTTCCGTCTGCCACAACGCTTCCTGTATGCATCACCACGACCCGATCCGCCTGGGCAGCTTCATCCATGTGGTGAGTAATCAAAACCACTGTAATCCCCTTTTCCCGGTTCAGTGCAGTGATGGTCTGCATCACTTCCCGCCGACCCTGGGGGTCTAACATAGCCGTGGGTTCATCCAATACGATACACTTAGGCTGCATAGCAATGATGCCCGCAATGGCAACTCTCTGCTTCTGACCGCCAGAAAGCAAATGAGGCGCATGCTCCCGGTATTCATACATACCAACTTGCTTTAATGCGCTATCCACACGCTGCCGGATCACAGGGCTGGCAACACCCAGGTTCTCAGGGCCAAATGCCACATCCTCTTCTACCACATTGGCAACGATCTGATTATCTGGGTTTTGGAAAACCATTCCCACATTCCGCCGGACAGACATAGTCTTTTCTTCATCTGTAGTATCCATTCCGCAGACATAAACCTTACCGCCACAGGGCAGTAAAATGGAATTAAAATGCTTTGCCAGGGTAGATTTTCCGCAACCATTGCCCCCTAAAACCGCCACAAAAGAGCCTTGGGCAATGGTTAAGTTCATATCCTTAAATACGGCAACGCCGGGCGTGTCATCCACGCCCGGATATGTGTATGCCAAATGTTCAACTGAAATTGCTGTTTGCAAAAGTATTCCTCCAATCAGGGAGTCCACCGACCTGCAGCGCCGCAAGGCAACATCAGTCCGGATGAGCGAACCGGCAAACCTAATTCACCTACAGCAGTACTACCGCCGTATGCGCCACCAAATACAACATCCGAAGCGTAGCCTACCGCAGAGGGTGCTAAACCGGTGGTGTAAGAGTTGATGATCACAAACAAAGGATTGTCGCTCAACAGCTTTGCTGTTTCCTGCAGAAACGGATAGAAGCTGGTTTCCATTTTCCATATCTCACCGCTGGGTCCGCGTCCATAGCTGGGAGGGTCCATAATAATGCCATCATAACGGCGTCCACGGCGAATTTCGCGCTGGATGAATTTTCCGCAATCGTCCACGATCCAATGAATCGGCTTATCTGCCAATCCAGAGGATTTTGCATTTTCCTTTGCCCAAGCCACCATGCCCTTAGAAGCATCCACATGGTACACCTCAGCGCCACCGGCAGCAGCGGCCAAAGTAGCGCCGCCGGAATAAGCAAATAAATTCAGCACCCGAACCGGACGACCGGCAGAGGCCACCTTATCCCGGATAAAATCCCAGTTGGCTGCCTGTTCCGGAAAGACGCCGGTGTGCTTAAAATTCATGGGCTTGACATTAAATGTTAAATAGTCCTTATACGGAATCTGCCAACGCTCCGGCAGATGATTCTCTGTCCAGCGACCGCCGCCACTATTAGAACGGACATAGCGGGCATCATATTTCTTCCAACGCGGATCCAGGTGTGGAGTATCCCAAATCACCTGGGGGTCGGGGCGCACCAGAATATGGTTGCCCCAACGCTCCAACCGCTCTCCGTTGGAGGTATCAAGAACCTCATAGTCTTCCCATTCATCGGAAATCCAAATCATCAGTTACTCCTTATTGTTTAGCCCACAGCGGATACATCCGAATCGGATGTGCTGTTGTTTGTGGACTGGTTGGGTGTAGCAGGTATTGAAGAGCCGGGATTTAAAGGCTGATCAAATGCATCGGGTACATCCGGATTTGAAGGGCTGGGATTTATTGGCTGGTCGGGTGTATCAGGTGCATTCGGTTCTGTAGCAGGAGGATTGCTATGCTGATATTCCTCCCAAGCTTTTTGGGTGTGCACTGTACAAATCTGATAGGGTGCTTCCACTGTCTTATTGATCTCATTGTGGAATCCCTTAAAAGACCCATCCTTACCTTCCTCATTAACCAGATATACATAATTGTTGTCAAGATAGAGCTTTTCAAGGCCAAAGCTTTCCGCCTTAAGCAATTCCTGGATCTGGCTTAATGTCAGCTTCAGCAAAGCCTTATTCTCCAGCTTTATCTTAGAATCCACCTCAGCAAAATGCTGGCAGAATTCGCTGGCCACACCATTACCTTCGGTACAGTAATCAAGCAATACGTGCTTATTACATGTACCATCGGGGATGTCCTCAGAGTACACCATAACCGTTTCGGTACGTTTGCCGCGGATATCTGCGTTACAAGCATCGGTTGCAATTTTACCAGTGTCCAGACATACTGTTACTGACACCATTTCACTGGTATCATACATACGGATATTAGACAGCCCATCATGCAACGGCTCTAAAACCTTTTTCCACAAGCGGGCGGCCGGGTTATAAGAACCGCCGATAATGTTAATGGTTTCCGGGGTATCATAACCGCACCAAACAGCAGCGGTATAATAACCGGTATAACCGCAGAACCAACGGTCACGGAAGCTGGAAGTAGAACCTGTCTTACCGGCAACATCTACTGTATAAAAGTCTGCGCCTGCTCCGGTACCGGCAGAGGCTGCATTGGTCAAGCAATAATTAATATAGTTGACTGCCTTCTCGCCCAAAATTTCCCGGCTCTGCTGAGGATTATCCAAGACAACCTGGCCCTTGCTGTTATAAACCTTTGTATACAAGCGGCCTTCCCGGAAAGTTCCCTGATTGGGGAAGGTCGCAAATGCGCAAGCCATATCCCGGACGGTCACACCGTACTGCTGGGCACCCAACGCCAAGGAAGAAAACTGCAGGTCTGCATCTGTCAAAGTATTGAGGCCAAAGGATTCCTTAGCAAATTCGTAACCATAGCTGGCACCGATCTTCTGCAGGGTATTGGCAGCAACCGCGTTCACGGAATCTTCAATACCGGTAAAGATCGTATTGGTGTAGCTATAGATTCTATCATCGTTTCTCGGCCATGCGCCATCGGAATATTCCATAGGCATATCCTTAATGACTGTAGCCGGACTGATAGTTCCCTGTTCAAAACCAGGAGCGTAGATAGAGATAGGCTTAATGGAAGAACCGGACTGCAACTCAGACTGGGTCGCACGGTTTAGACCGAAGTGTACCTTATTGTCGCCAACACCGCCAGCCATCGCAACAATATCACCGGTGGTGTTATCGATCACCACAATGGCAGACTGCAACTGCTGTGCGCTTCTGGTGGCAGGAATATTGTCCAGATTTTTATAAATTCTATCCACCTGAGCCTGCACCTTTGTGTCAATGGTGGCATAGATATGATAACCACCACGGTTAATGCGGTCCAGATAATCCATCCAGATATCATCATTCCACTCAGTAATGCCATCCTGAGCAGCCATGTCCTTGGCAACTTCCTTTAACAGCGCATCCACATAATAGGAGTAAACCTCCTGGGATGCATCTGTGATCACTTCAGGGGCAGTTCCGCACTTGGGACACTTCAACGCGCCGTCTGCTTGGAAGGTCTTGCGTAAACCTTCGTAGCCGCAATCTTCTTTGCTACAAACTACCCACTGCTCCTCTTCCGCTATAGAGTTCTTGAGTACCAATTCCTGAGCAACCGCTTCATCGTACTCTTCCTGGGTAATATAACCCTGGCTGAACATCTGGTCCAACACCAGCAGCTGACGATGGCGATTTCTCTGCATGCCGTTCATCTGCTCACCTTCATAGGTGAATACCTCTTCACTGTAAGGATCAAACAAAGAAGGGTTATTGGTAATACTAATGAGGCTTGCACATTCGGCAATGGTCAAAGACTGCAATTCTTTTCCAAAATAGGCCGCTGCTGCACTCTTTACACCACGGCAGCCCTGGCCCATATAGATGGAATTCAAATATTCCTCAATGATAACCTCTTTATTATAGTTCTTTTCCACTAAGGTAGCCCGGAAAAACTCCAGCACTTTACGTTGCACAGTCACGCTGTCTTCACCGGTCTTGTTTTTGATCAACTGCTGTGTAATACTGGAACCGCCCACTGTGTCGCTACCAAAGAACATATTGGCAAAAGCTTTAATGGTCGTCACCCAGTCCACGCCCTGGTGCTCATAAAACCGCTTGTCCTCGATGGCAACAGCTGCATAGATCAAGGGTTTGGGAATATCCTTATATTCCGCCTTTTTCCAATCTGTGCTGGCATATAACTCCTGGAGCAATTCGATCTCGCCTTGCTCGTTTACGCTGTAAACGTAAGACGGAGAATCCATATCGTATTCCTCCAATACAACGCTGGCAGAAGGCAGAATATCATTTTCCAGATATTCTCCTAAAATCCCCAAAAAGGAAAACACACAAACCACGCAAATCAGCGCGACTGTTGCTGCTGCGCCGATGGCAATTTTTGCTGATGCAAATACAACCAACCAAGCCTTGTGCAGCGCAGAAAGCACCCAATGGGGCTTCCATTCCTGCCGCTGAGGCTGATCTTTTTTACGATAATCTCGAGCCATAATAATTCCCTCCATAACAGCAGCCCATTGGGCCTGCATGGTAATTTGTCAATCACAAGTGCATATAAGCATAGCACTACGCATATGATTATAGCATACCCAATCCAAAAACGAAAGTATTATTTTTTTAACAAACCATAAATTCCGCCAAAAAACTCCTTTTCTTTCCAGACCATAATTTTCTTTTCCCGCAGGTAGGATTTTTACTTGATTTTACAATCACATTCCCGTAAAATAAATGTAGGATTTATTGTATCCGATCAATCATAACGGAGGAACGAAACATGTCCGAAGAATACGGCAGCGATTTTATGACCATCGTAGATGAGGATGGCACTGAATTTGAACTGGAAATTCTATCTACCCTGGAATATAACGGAGAAACTTACCTGGCAGTCATCCCTGCCACCGGTGAAGAAACGGAAGACTTGGAAGTCAGCATTCTAAAATCTGTTGAAGAAGACGGGGAACCGATTCTGTCTGCCATTGAAGACGAGGAAGAATTGGAAGCTGTTTACAGCTTAATTATGGATGAACTTTACGAAGAAGAGGAAGACTAAATAACAGCCTGCTTGGTGCGTGGTGTGTCCTTTTGGACCCACATCATTAATTCGGGATGTTAGACTTCCTGTCCGGATTGCAGACCTCCCGCCTACGCTTTGACGATAGGTGGACGTTGGGAGCAGCTAAGGCCAGGAGCGGCAACCCACCTGCCATTTCGTGCAGGTCATAATCGGATGCATCACGGCCAAAGCGGGTCTTGGCACGAAAGGTTTTTACCTTTCGTGCCTTTTTTACGCAAATGTAAACTTTACTCCATTTTTAGGCATTTAAAATAATTCCTCTTGAAACTGGAAAATATTTAGGTTATAATAGCGGAGTCTATGCATCTTTAGTGTGTACAGATAGCAATTCGGTTAAATGAGAGGAATGTTTCAAATGAGCGCATCCGATAAGAAGAAGCTCCGCAAGGAGGCCTCTGCTCAGTTGCTCACCGAGAAGCAGCTGCAGCAGCAGAAAGAAGCAAAGAAACTGAAGGCTTACACCATTGCCTTTGTAATTGCAATGATTTTGGTTGTCTGTGTAACTCTGGCGGTTTTGTGTGTCAGAGCTGTCAATAACAGCGGCGTGATCCAGAAGAACACCATCGCAGCCAACGTTGGTGAAAACCAGCTAAACTCTGTTGAGCTTGGTTACTACTATGCTGACGAGATCAATGCATTCTATAATGAATGGTATCAGACCTACAGCACCTATACAGATACTTATCTGAAGATGATGGGTCTGGATACTACCAAGCCCCTGGATGAGCAAGTGCATGATGAAGAAACCGGCATCACATGGGCACAGTACTTCCTGGATTCCGCTTTGGAGCAAGCCAAGAACGATTACGCTTTGGCCGCCAAGGCAAATGTCGAAGGCTTTACCCTGCCCGATGAAGAAAGAACCACCCTGGACAACCTGCTCAACAACATTGAAACTTACGCTACCATGTACGGTTACAACAACGCCAAGCAGTATTTGCGGGCAAGCTACGGTTACGGCTCTACCCCTGAAAGTTACGGCGAATACTACGAGCGCAGCCTGCTGGCTTCTGCCTATTCTTCTGCCCATTATGACGGTCTGACCTACGACAACAGCAAGATCCGTGATTACGAAACTGACAAGATGGGCCAATTCAATTCCTACACCTATACCAGTGCCTATATGAGCTATACCTACTTCCAGCAGGGCGGCACCAAGGACGAGGAAGGCAATGTCACATACTCCGATGAAGAAAATGCAGCAGCCCGTGAGTCTATGAAGGCCGCTGCTGATAAACTGGCTACCGCTACCTCTGACGAGGAACTGGAAAAGCTGGCTAAGGAGATCACTGTCAAAGAAGGCAGTTCTATCACTGTAACCAAGAATGAGAACCAGCTTTATAGTGCGCTGAGCAGCGCTGTGAAGGATTGGCTGTCTTCTGCCGATCGCAAAGACGGTGACATTGCCACTATCCCCAACGTCTCCACCACTGAAAACGAGGATGGCACCGAGACCTCCGAAACCAATGGCTACTATGTTGTGATCTTCCACAGCGCCAACGACAATGCTACTGCTATGAGCAATGTCCGCCACTTGTTGGTTTCCTTTGAAGGTGGCACCGAGGACGAAGAAACCGGCGAAACCGTATACACCGATGCCGAGAAGGCTGCCGCCAAAGAAAAGGCTGAGGGCTATCTGAAGACCTGGCAGGAAGGCGAAAAAACCGAAGAAAGCTTCATCGAACTGGTTAAAGAACACAGCGATGACTCCTCTGCTGAAGAGGGCGGCCTGTTTGAGAACATCAACCCCGATTCCAGCTATGTGGAGAATTTCTTGAATTGGTCCATCGATGCTGCCCGTAAGACAGGCGATACTGCTGTCATCGAAACTGAGTACGGCTATCATGTCATGTACTTCGTAGGCAATTCCGAGATGACCTACCGCGACTACATGATCACCAATGAGATGCGTGAGAGCGACCACGAGGCTTGGTACAACGCCATCGTTGATGTTGTTACCGCTTCTCTGGCTGACACCTCTAAGATGGATCTGAACAAGGTCCTTTCCTAATATTATATGACGATCCCCCTGCCAAGCGCAGGGGGATTATTGTATAGAAAACACCTCTCAGGGAATGATTCTCTGAGAGGTGTTTTTATGAGAAAAACAATATATCTTACCTGTATCTGTGCTTTGGCCGGCGCTGTCAACGGTCTGCTGGGCGCCGGCGGCGGTATGATCTTAGTGCCTCTGCTGGGTCGGCATTTGGAAGAATCTGAGATATTCCCCTCCTCTGTGGCCATTATTCTTCCCATCACTATTATCAGCCTTATTTTCCAGATAGGAACAACCGATATCTCTTGGGGATCTGCCTGGACTTACCTGGTAGGTAGCGCATTGGGAGGGCTGCTGGTTCACAAATTGGGACATCATATTCCAACCATCTGGCTGCACAGAATCCTAGGCTTATTTATCCTGACAGGAGGAATACGGTATTTATGCTAGAATCTATCCCCTTTTCTCTGCTGATCGGCACAATTCTCGGATTTCTGTCCGGGCTGGGCGTAGGCGGCGGTAGTCTGTTGATCCTCTGGTTGACACAGATTTTAGGAATGTCTTATGAACCGGCACGGATCATCAATTTACTGTTTTTTCTCCCTACCGCCATCATCTCCTCCTTCTACAGAAAAAAGGAAGGCACATTAAAAATAAAGAAATTACTCCCCGGAATCATCACCGGATGTATCGCTGCAGCTGCAGCCAGCGTAATCAGCACCACCTTGGATACTGCCATGGTTAAAAAACTCTTTGGCTTCTTGTTGCTGCTGGCAGGCTGCAGAGAGTTATTCTATAAGGAGCGGAAGACTTAACGGCGCATAAATGCCAGGTATCCCTCCAAAATCAAGGATGCAGCCACCGCATCCACGGTGTTTTTCCGTTTTTTGCCATGATAATTATGGGCAGACAGAATGTTATGGGCTTCCACCGTGGTTCTGCGCTCATCCCACAAGGCCACTGGCAGTTTGGTCGCTTCTTCTACCTGTTTTGCAAAGGCTCTGCAAAGCTCCGCCCTGGGGCCTTCAGAGCCGTCCATATTTTTCGGCAATCCCATAACGATTTGACCTACATCATTTTCCTGCACAATTTTCTGAATTTCACATAATGTCTTCTCTGGATTTCGGCTGTGGATCACCGTTGTGGAGCCCACAATAGAGCACAACAGATCTGACAGCGCGATCCCCGTCCGGGCGTCACCGTAATCAATTCCCATTACCCGCATGTGTTAAAACCTCTCCTTTTATAAAATCTTTGTCTTTTCGCTATTTTGTCTTTTCGCTATTATAGTCTAAAAAATGTAAAAAATAAAGAAAAAAATTGTTGACGAATCAAATTCTCTATGGTAGAATGGTTCTACCTGTGAAAACGGGCTATTTTTGTGTGCCCATTTTCAGCTCCGGGTGGCGATTTGTAGTGAGCCACTTGCTAAATTTTTCATAGCCGGAGTGATACAGGGAGGCAATTTTTAAGGAGGTGCCGTTTATGCGCGTTAAGGTCACTTTGAGATGCTCCGAGTGCAAGCAGAGAAACTACAATTCCATGAAGAATAAGAAGAACGATCCCGACCGTCTCGAAATGAAGAAGTACTGCAGATTCTGCAGAAAGCACACCGTTCACAACGAGACTAAGTAAGGAGGCCGCACCATGGCAGAAGTCAAGAAGGAAAACTGGTTTGTAAGAACCTGGAAGGCCATTGC
>JAZREX010000008.1:0-4786 GCA_045661025.1 Faecousia sp.
GAGTACAATGAGTATATGGCGCATTCCGCAGTTCTGTCCGGAGTCGATAATGAACTGTCTGAGAAATGGGAAGTCCTCTGGAAGTGGTACATCGGTTTGTTCCTGGGTATGCTGGGCTGTATTCTTGTCATGCTTATCGCACCGGTTCTTGGGGCCATTGCAATACTTGGATGTGCCATTGGTACGGTTGTTGTTGGCATTTTGAAGCTGGTATATCTGTACCGTACAGCTAAGATCTTCCGGGAGTATCCTGTTGGAGTGTGATCATATGAAGGATAAGAATAAATCCGAAAATCAGACCTATTACATGCCCATCTGCATGTGCCTGGGTATGTCCATTGGCACAGCAATCGGTGTCGCAACCGATAATTTGTCCATCTATATGCCCATTGGCATGAGTATCGGCCTTTGTATCGGATCTCTGATTGATGCTCAGAAGCGTAAAAATGCAAAGGATACTTCTAATGATGAAGAAGCTGAATAAGAAGACGGTCCTCATCGTGTCTGTTCTGGTTATTCTGTGTCTCGGAATATGGACACTATGGGGCAATACTGCATTGGAAGTAAATGAGTACGAAATCGTGAGTGATCGGATTCCTCAAGGCTTTGATGGCTTCCGGATCGCTCAGGTTTCGGACCTTCATAATACCGAGTTTGGAGAAGGCAATGCCAAACTGATCGAGCTGCTCACCCAGACCGATCCTGATATGATCGTAATCACCGGAGATCTTATCGATTCCCGTCATACTGATATTGAGATTGCCCTGGAGTTTGCCCGGCAGGCGATCAAACTCGCTCCCGTTTATTACGTATCCGGAAACCACGAGGCCCGCGTGCGTGAGCACGAAGAATTGAAAATGGGTCTGACAGAAGCTAGTGTGGTTATTCTTGAGAATCAGAAAGTCCAGATAACCCGGGAAGGGGAGAGTATTACCCTCATGGGTATTGATGACCCTAGTTTCCAGGAGGATTATCTGTTCGGTGATGCTGAATCTGTTTCCCGGCAGGCAATTGAGGATCTCCAGCATGAGTCTGATGGTTACACGGTCTTATTGTCCCATCGGCCGGAGCTGTTCGATACCTATGTAGATTTCGGAGTGAATCTGGTGTTCAGTGGTCATGCCCATGGAGGCCAGTTCCGCCTGCCTTTCGTTGGCGGCTTGGTGGCGCCTAATCAGGGTTTCTTTCCGAAGTATGATGCAGGTCTTTTCTCTGAAGAAAACACCAACATGATCGTCAGCAGGGGTGTAGGGAATAGTATTATTCCTATTCGATTTAATAACCGCCCAGAAATTATCGTTGTGGCATTGAATTCTGAACACAGATAAACAAAAGCAGAGTGCAAGTCGCAAGGAACCCAAGCTATGCCACGCTTGTGAGCATCCCCAGTCCTACTTTGAAGTTCACGCTGAGAAATATTAAGCGATATCGGAATGCAAATCGCCATGGTGAGAGATTCACCATGGCGATTATTTTGATTTAGCTATTATAAATATCTTCGTCCAGTTTGCCTTCGCTTTTACCAACGGCAATGGCAGTCAGAGAGTCACCCACGCAGTTCAAAGAGGTAACCAGCATTTCAATGGGGCGGTTTATTGCCAGAATCAAGGTGTAGGCAATCAATGCCTGATCCCCTGTAAATCCAACACCGGATAAGATGGTAAACAGGATGACAGCACCTGCACCGGGGGCAGCGGGGGTACCCATGGAGGCAATCAACGCCAAAATCATGATAATCACCAACTGTACAACAGTAACATCATATCCGCCGCAGCCGGCAATGAACAGCGTAGCAACTACCTGCATGATAGCGGTTCCATCCATATTGATGGTCATGCCCAAAGGCAGAACAAAGGAAGCAATCTGACGGTCAACACCAAGCTCCTTGTTTGTGGTATCCAGGTTTAAGGGTAGGGTTGCTGCGCTGGAGGAAGTTGAGAAGCCGAATACAAGAACCTTGAAGATCTTTTTGATGAAGATATAGGGGTTCAGCTTGCAGATCAGACTGATATAAAGAGGGTAGCCAATAAACAGATATGCAAGCAGAATGGCAACAGTCAGCATGCAATAGGCCAAAGCAGGCTTCAGGTAGTCAATACCATAAGTAGCAAAGGTACGGCACAGCAGCATAAAAATGGCCACAGGACCGAACTTCCTAACGGTAAAGCTCAGGAAGGTAACAACAATCTTGCTAACTTCCTCACAGAACCGATAGATAACACTTTCCTTGCCCAGACCGAGCTTGTTCATGCTAAGGCCAACAACAACGGAGATGAACACAACGCCCAACACCGCATTGTTAACACTCATGGCAGCACCAATGTTGTTGGGAATAATGTTCAGAATGACCAGCAGGGGATTGGAGCCGGTTGATCCGGTACTTGCGGTCACACCCTCAATATGGACATTGAACAGGCCGGATTTGTAGAAGATCATAGCGATGGTACCGGATGTAGCCAAGGCAACGGTGCTGGTCATCATAAACCAGGCGATGGTTTTGGCGGAAACACGACCAAGGGTGGAGGCCTCGCTGATCTCGCTGATAGCCATCACAACGGAGCAGAAAACCATGGGAACAATGATGAGCTGAAGCGCCCGAATGAAAAGCTGACCGACGATGTAAAAAAGACCGATAGCACGCTCGGCGCCAGGTGCTGTTATATCCTGAAACAGAAGGTTGTTTACCGTATTCCAGACTGTGCTGTCTGAACCGAAATACTCGCGCCCTGCCATAAACAGAAGGCCAACAAGAATACCCGAAACCATTGCAATCAGCATTTGAATGGCTAATTTGTTGCTGTCATTTACTTTTCCCATCGCAATCACTCTTTCTATATTTTTTTTCAAACTCATCAAGTATACTGGAATAATCTATATTTTGCAAGGAATTTTATATGGATGCTTGTGTTATATAATGTGCCCCGGAGGTGAACTCCGGGGCTTCTCTTCGATTACTCGTGGTCCATTCTCCACTGGATACAGCGGGCAAGATAGTCCACATAGCTCTGATCCCGGCACATTCCTTTACCTTCCACATCGGAGACCTTGGCCACCGGCCAGGAGTTGCAGGAGGTGGGTTTCATTACGATATTCAGCGCCGGTGCGCAGGTATCGTTACTGATGTAGGTACCAATGCCAAAGGCTACCTGGGCGCGGCCTTTGTAGGCGTTAAACAGCGCGTCTGCATTCTCAAAATTCAGACTGTCACTGAACAGCAGAGTCTTGGTTTTAGGATCAATGTCCAGCTGTTCATAATGGGCAATCATCTTGTCTGCCCAGCGGTAGGGATCTCCGCTATCGTGGCGGACACCGCTGAAGAGGGTACTGAATGTCAGGTTGAAATCCTTCAGGAAGCAGTCGGTGGTGATGGTGTCAGTTAGAGCAGTGCCGTTTAGAATACCGTATTCCTTGACCCAGGCATCCAAAGCAAACCAGTTGGAGTAGGCTGCGTTATGGCGGTGATTACCTTGTCCGACGCACATGGTAAATTCATGTGCCTGAGTGCCCACAGGCAGAATGCCGTATTTTTTGGCGAGGTAGACATTGGAGGTGCCCACGCACTTGGACCAAAAACCGTTTGCACTGTGGAACCGGCTGTTGGCTTCAACCAGCTTTTTAACCGCCAACTCCTGGGCCTCAGCAGACAGCCGGCGACGCAGGCCAAATTCGCTGAAGTTGCCAATGTGATACTTTCCGGAGATCAGCCATCCGATTTTCTCATCCAGCTTCTGCTCAAAAGAGCGTAACAGCGTATCGTAATCATACTGCATCCGGAAGTAGACTTCATTGATGATGGCCAGTATAGGAATCTCGTACATAGAACTACACAGCCAGGAGCCACGAGCCTCAATAGCCAAACCGCAAGGGGAATCGGTGGAAATGGTGAAATCCTCATATCGGGGCTGCCAAAGCCGCAGAAAATCCACATAGCTGCCCTTTATCCAGCGGATGGAGTCGATGTACTGCAGCTCTTCTTCTGTGAAACGCAGGGCACAGTAGGCCTGCAGCTGCTCTCTGATTTCGTTCACCATTTCCGGGGTGAAAAAAACATCCTTGTTACGGCAGTGGAAGGTCCAGGTGGTTTTATAGCCGCTGAACTGATGATAGATGCACTGGCCCATGCTGAGTTTGTACATGTCAATTTCCATAAGACTGGTAATGATAGGATTAAGTTTCATGTTTCTGTCTCCTTCTAAGAGAATGTGCATTTTGCAGCAATGAATGCATCTGGACTCTCCGAATCGGTCAAACCCAGGGTACCTTCTTCAGATTCTTTTTGCTTGTGTATACCTACTTTCATTATATGCCTTTAGTATAATCTGGAAATTCATAGAAAGGAATGCATTTTCCATGCGAAAATATGAAGTATATTGTTTAAGCGTAAACGATTTGGAAGTGCGAAAGATGAAATGCACACTTTTGCTATTATAAAACACCCACAGCTCAGCTTGAACTGCGGGTGATAAATCCAATATAAATCACAGGTAAAAAAATGCTTGATTACCGGGATACTGTGCCGCGCTACCTAATTCCTCCTCAATGCGGAGAAGTTGATTATATTTCGCAACCCGGTCACTGCGGCTGGGGACGCCGCTTTTGATCTGTCCTGCATTCAGAGCAACTGAAAGATCCGCAATGGTGAATTCATGGAAAGGGCCGTAGGGAACTGGAACGGCCATCTTTGCGTCAAGCAGGGATAGAAGTGTGCGGAAGAACTCCAATTATAAACACCTCCGGAAAGAATGTTCTTTCAAGGAATGATGAAAAAGGTGGAGTTCTGAAAATA
>JAZREX010000009.1:0-2762 GCA_045661025.1 Faecousia sp.
CAGAAAGAAAATCCCGAATGATTTGACAGCTGTTTTCTATACTGGTATGGGGAGGCCAACCCGCAGGAGGGCCTACATCCGGGTCTTTTGCGTATTGATAAAGACTTTCCGCATCCCCTTCCTTCCAGGGGCGCAGAATCAACCGTTTTGTTTCTAACATTTCTCTACCTCTAACAATCCTATTCCAATTTTTACATTTAAAACATCATAACACACAAGTATATTTAAAACAAGAAGGTTTACATTTCGCGCCTATCTGCTATAATATGACAAGAAACAACATGATTCCGAGGTGGATTATGAAAGAATTTTTTGGTTTTGGTGGATACTCCCGACCTGCTGAGGGATTTTTATCTTGGCAGCATCTGTTATTTGTAGGCATTCTTCTGAGTACCATGACAATCCTGGCCATCTGGCTTGGCAAGAAAAACCGCTATGCACTGCCTGTGCAGAAAAACAAGGTTATGATCGCCGCCGCACTTTTAATTGACGGTCTGGAGCTATTCAAGATCTTGATCCTTTGCCTGCGTAGCGAAAGCTTAGAGCCTATCGTCTACAATCTTCCCCTTTTCCTGTGCAGCATCCAGTTGATCGCCATCCCCCTGGCTGCCTTTTCCAAAGGACGGACACAGGAAGCGGCTTTGGATTTTGTGTGTATTTTCGGCATTCTGGGCGCGGTGTTTGGCACCATCGGTGCAGGTCAAAACTATAACGCATATCCGGTTTTGTCCCTGGATAATGTAATGTCCGGTCTGACCCACAGCATTTCGGGCTTTGCATCCCTATACATAATGATTGCCGGAATGGCACAAATGAAGCGGAAGAATGTTCCGATTTGTTACGGCATTTTGCTGGGTTTCTGCGTGATGGCATATATCGCCAATGTACTTATCCCTTATAATTACATGTTCTTAATGGCTGGCGACGGCACACCTTATGACATCCTTTATAATCTGGTAAATGGCAGCCCGGTGCTGTATCCCATTTTGGTGGTATCCCTATTTTTGGTTTATATCACTTTCTTCTATTATCTGGTATACGCAGCGCACCACAAGCAAAAGCAAAACAAAAGCGAACTTCCTGTTTCTGTATAACAAAAGTCCCGTACAGTATGTACGGGACTTTTTCTATTCTTCTTTTAGATACCAGCCTGCTCCAGCAGTGCAGGAACCTTAGACTCCCAGCCCAATGCCATGATGTGTACACCCTGGCAGTAGGGCTTGCAAGCCTTGATAATCTCAGCAGCGATCTCCACACCGGTGATGCCAGCCTTGGCTCTTTCGGGATCAGCAGCCAAACGGTCGATCATTTCCTGAGGCACATGGACGCCTGCCACATTCTTGTTCATGAACTTTGCCATGCCGGCAGACTTGGGGATAATGACACCCAGCTGCACAGGCTTGCCGAACTGGCTGGCCTTTTCCATAAACTGCATAAACTTCTCAGGCTCAAACACAGCTTGGGTCTGGAAATAATCTGCACCGGCCATAACTTTGCGCTCCATCTTTGCCAGCTGTGCATCCACAGAGTCAGAGCAAGGAGATACAACCGCACCCTTGGCAAACTTGGGAGGCTCACCTACTAAGGCATTGCCGCCCAGATCTACGCCCTTTTCCAACTGACACACAGTGTGCAGCAAGGACACAGAATCCAGATCAAATACAGGCTTAGAGCCGGGATGATCGCCCAACTTGGTATGATCACCGGTCAGACACAGAATGTTGTCAATTCCGAACAGCGCAGCACTGAGCAAGTCAGACTGCAAGGCCATACGGTTGCGGTCGCGGCAGGTCAGCTGATAGATAGGCAGCAAGCCTGCATCCTTCAATGTCTTACAAGTAGCCAAGCTACCCAGACGCATCACAGAAGACTGGTTATCGGTGACATTGACAGCGGTGATACCGGACAAATGCTCCTTAGCCTCTTCTACCAGGTGCTCAATATGGAAACCCTTAGGGGGGCCTACTTCGGCAGTTACCACAAACTGGCCGTTATCAAACAGTTCCGTAATTCTCATAACTTATCCTCTACTCCATTTCTATTAAACTTGCTCATCGGTGGCGTAGTTACGCACCTGAACAGAACATTTCAGCGCATCCAGACGCCCCACCTGGGCCAGCCGTCTGTGAATCCGCTCCCAACCGCATTCCATAGTAGGATCTACCTCACACATGCCATTCTTAGCACCGCCACACTGTCCGTTCACCAGACTCTTGGAGCAAGCGGTGATGGGGCAGATACCGCCGGTGATGTTTAAGTAGCACTCGCCGCACTGGTCGCAATCATGCTCCAGCGCAGTTACACCCTGGAAACCAGGCAGAGGGTAAGTATCGCAAGCTGCGCACACCTTCTTGTTGGGCAAGAATTCTGCAACAGTCTGGACACCCACACCGCAAGAGAAAACCAGCACCATATCCGCTGCATCAATCTGGGCCTGACGGCCTTCCAGCCGCAGCTTCAAGTTTTCGGGATTGCAAATATAATCCGTGGTAAACACTCCGGTAACCATGCCCTTTTCTTCCAGGGCTTTCTGGTAGGCTTCTGCCTCTTTTTCAGGGAAACCTACTTCCTTACAGCCATGGCAGTTGAGAAGAAATACCTTCCCGGTAACCAAAGAGTCTAATACCTCGGGGGCTTTTAACTGTGTCATTAACATATTACTTCAGCTCCCTTACTGCCGCCTTGCCGGCCTTGATCTTGGACACAAGGGGAATCTTGGAAGAGCAGATCACTTCGCAGCATCTGCACTCCATACAGTCCAT
>JAZREX010000010.1:0-13562 GCA_045661025.1 Faecousia sp.
AATGATCAAGGGCAAGTCCATTGCAGACGCTATGGCCCTGACCAACAAGGCAGTTGCTGAGGCCCTGGAAGGTCTGCCTGCTCACAAGATGCACTGCTCTGTGCTGGCTGAAGAAGCCATCAAGTCCGCTCTGAAGAACTACTATGACAAGAACGGCATCCCATACGACAAAAAGCTCTTCCCCGACTGTCAGCACTGCGCCCACTGCCATGCCTAATCACCCGGGAAGCGAAACAACATGATCGTATCAACAAAAGGGCGCTATGCCCTGCGGGTGATGGTCTACTTTGTGCTAAACGGCACAGACCATTATATTCCCTTAAAAGAGATTGCAGAGGCTGAGGGCATCAGCCAGAAATATTTAGAGTCTATTATGTCCACACTAAGCAAAGCCGGGTTTGTGGACGCTGTCCACGGCAAAGGCGGCGGCTATCGGTTAAACCGCAGAGCCGACCAGTACACCGTAGGAAGCATTCTGAAACTGACAGAAGGCGACCTGCACACGGTTTCCTGCACCTCTCAAGGTGCTGCCGCTTGTTCCCGTGCAACCTGCTGCCACACCCTGCCTATGTGGGAGAAACTGGACAACATGGTGGACGAATTTTTCGAAGGAATCACCTTGGCAGATCTGCTAAAAGCGCAATAAACAGATGCCTTACATTCCAAGCTTGGGATGTAAGGCATTTTTTCTATGTTTTTTTCATAGAAATCAGTTGAAACAACAACCAGATTATGTTATATTTGATTATAGTTGGAAAACTATGCTTACCCCTAATCAAAAAGCCCGCTAGGTCAAGCCCTGTGGCTTTTTGAGAAAAACAAAAATTCAACAATTTTTAAGGAGGAAATACCCATGTACTATGCACCCGCAATTGAAGGAAAAGAATTCCAAGCAAGAGTCAACACCCTGCGCGAGAAGATGGCACAGGCCGGTGTTGATGTGGTAGTTGGCTACTCCAACCTGTTGGAGATCGCTATTGTCCGTTACTACTGCGGCTTTGCTCCCACCAACGAAAACGCTGCTATCGTGATCCCCGCTGAGGGCGACGTTATTGTCTGCAGCGGCCAGGCTTCCTATGATGACTGCCAGCTGAAGAACAAGCTGCCGGGTAGCCGCATCGCTATCCTGCCCGAGATCGGCGAAGTTTCCGGTTTCGAGTACGACACCGAAGGCCAGCTGGACTTCGAAGAGCTGTTCAAGCAGGTCAAGGCTGAGCACCCCGGTGTGAAGAAGGTTGGCTTCATCGGCCGTCTGATCTTCCCCTCCATCATCATGAACAAGCTGAGAAAGGTCTTCCCCGAGGCTGAGATCGTTGACTTCGACGATGTGCACTACGAGCAGAGAATCCGCAAGAGCGCTGCTGAAATCGAGCTGCTGAAGACCAACTGGGAAATGGTTTCCGAGATGTTCACCAATGTTGTACCCAAGATCAAGGCCGGCATGACCGAGCGCCACATCGAGGGTATGTTCATGCAGGAAATGATGACTCTGGGCGCTGAGGCCTACGTACAGGCATTCTCCCCCATGATCGCTTCCGGCCAGAAGAACTCCTTCGTCAGCATGCGTAGAAACGAAATGCGTAAGATCGAAGAGAGCGAGATCATCAGCATCGGCGCCGGTGTTTCCTACGAAGGCTACAACGGCATCATCTGCACTCCTCTGGTTCTGGGTGAGATCCCCCAGAAGATGAAGGACGCTGTTATGTGCGCATACGACGCTCTGAACACCGCATCCGCTAAGATGATCCCCGGCACTCCCTGCGACATCGTTCTGAACGCTTACACCGACTACCTGACCAAGTACGGCTACATCGACTACTGCCCCTACGGCAGCTTGCACAGCACCGGTATGCTGGAGTGCGAAGCTCCTGTCTTCTCCGTGAACAACAAGCGCGTCATTGAAGAGGGCATGGCTATCTGCATCGACGCTTACTTCAAGGGTATGGAATGGGGCTCCTTCCGCGTGGAAGACTGCTACCTGATCGGCAAGGACGGCGCACAGCGCATGACTACTTACAACGACAAGGTCCTGCCCGAAATGTTTAAGTAATAAGGAGAGCACACATGGCTAAGGGTAAGAAGAATTGGGTTTTCTGTGATGGCTATCTGCCCCCCCACGGCGACAACCCCGAATTTGAGGGCCACGAGGCTCTGATGCTCACCAATCTGAACAACAAGAAGGCAACCATCGAGCTGTGCTTCCTGTTTGAAGACCAAGATCCCGTTGACGGTATCTTTGTTGAGCTGGACGGCATGCGCACCACTTGCATCCGTCTGGATAAGCCCATGGGTGAAAAGAAATTCATGCTGGGCGAGTCCGTACAGTACACTGTTTGGGTCAAGAGCGATCTGCCCGTCTGCGCCTGCTTCGGCAGACTGGATGTGCGCCAGACTAACATGGCTTACTACAGCGTAGAAGGCTATTCTTTCTAATTTATTTGACTCCGGGAGCGGTCCGCAAGGATCGTTCTCGGAGTCTAACGCACTTTTTTAGCATCTTTCAAACAAAGGAGTATCCCCAATGAAATGGTTTGAAACCTATTCCTCCAACACCTTGGGAGGCACCGGCAATCAGGTACATTTTTCCACAGAAGGTGAAATCCGCACCGGCAGAATCTACTATAAGATCTTCGCCGGCGGTACATATCACTACTCTTTGCTGTTTTCCAACATTATGGACAGCACCTACAAATTTGGTGCAGACAGCCATTGTAACCAGATTTGCCACAGCTGGCAGATTTTAAAAGCTTCCATTGGTATCTGCAAGGATGTGGGCAACGAAATTGCCACAGATCCGGAAGAAGTCTTCCCTTTGACTTTCGGCGGAAATACGGAAAAAACTGTCATGCCCGGTGAGTTTTTTACCTCTGATCCCATTTTGCTGTCCGCAGAAAAGGGTGATTTCCTTTGCTATGAAATTACCTATTCGGGAACGATGATTCCCTATCATTTAGAATCTATCCTGCCCACCTTTGTCAAAGAAGATGGCAAGTGGATCCCCGACAAGAAAGTGCCGGTTCCCGGTATGATCGGCTGCGACAGAAAGGTCAAGGCCAAGATCGGCTATCTGGGCGACTCCATTACCCAAGGCATTGGCACTACCCCCAACGCTTACTCCCACTGGTGCGCTTTGGTCAGCGAGGAGATCGGCGAAGACTACTCCTATTGGAATCTGGGCATTGGCTACGCCAAAGGTCAGGATGCTGCCAGCGATGGCGCTTGGCTGTACAAGGCCAAGCAAATGGACGGTCTGGTGGTATCCTATGGCAGCAACGATGTAGGCCGGGGTCGCAGTCTGGAGCTGATGAAAGAAGATTTCAAATCTCTGGTAGACACACTGAAAAATGCCGGCGTCAAAGTATTTTTGCAATCTGTGCCCCCCTTCGATTGGCAAGATGAGCCTATGGAGCGGTGGAAGGCACTAAACGATTATCTGGTGAACGAACTGTCAAAAGAATGCGACGGTTTCCTGCATATCACCCCTCTGCTTGTGGATTACGATGCATGGGAAGGCAGAGTAAAATACTCTAACCGGCCAGATAAGCACCCCAACGAAGAAGGTTGTCGGATCTGGGCAGATGCACTGCTGCCTAAGTTCCGTGAATTTATTAAAAAACTGGATTAAAGTAGAAACGAGGAACAATTATGGCAAAATGCTGGAATATTGTACAGGCGGACCTTTCTCAGACCACCGGCTTTGCGGTGGAGGAATTTATCCGCTTGATGAAAAAAATGGACCCGGAAGCTACCTTTACCAAAAACGCCGATGGCCCTGCGCTGACCATTGGCATCAGCAACACCCTCCCCTGCCCCCAAGTGGCAAATCCTAAGCTGGATGATGCTATCAGCATTGCGGTTTCTAAGGGAACCGGCTATATCACCGGTTCTAACGCGCGCAGCGTATTGATGGGCGTTTACCGTTTCTTCCAAGAAGCAGGCGTTTCTTACTTACGCCCCGGCCGTGATGGCGAGCGCGTTCCTAAGAAAGACAGCATGACCTTGCAGGTTGCCTTGACCGACACCCCTGTGCTGCGTTACCGGGGCATTTGTCTGGAAGGTTCTGCCGGTTATGAACATATTGTGGATATGATCGATTTTGCTCCCAAGATCGGCCTTAACATTTTCTTTACCCAGCTGTGGCGTCCCAGTTTCACTTTGGATCGCTGGTACAACCATAAGCAAAGCCCCGCTTTCATCCCTGCGCCCCTTTCCGAGGAAGCACAGGACGCTCTGGTGGAAGAATACGACCGCCAGATCCAGCTCCGGGGCATTGACCATCATCGGATGGGACATGGCTGGATGTCTTTGATTTTGGGTGAAAAGAGCGGCATTTGGCACGGCATTTCCAAGCCCGGCCTGCTGCAGGAAGAACATCGTCCTATGCTGGCCTATATTGGCGGCAAGCGGGATTTGTACAACGGCTCTGCTATCGACACCAACTTCTGCTACTCCAACCCCGATACCCGTCGGCGGATCATCGAGGAAGTGATCGCCTATGCAAAGGCAAATCCCCAGTTGGACACCTTGCATGTGTGGCTGGCTGACAAGGCAGACAACCAGTGTGAGTGCGACGCCTGTACCGCCACCATGCCTGCTGACCTGTATATCCAGCTGCTCAACGACCTGGATATCGAACTGACCAAGGAAGGCTTGGATACACGGATCGTGTTCTTGTCCTATCTGGAGCTTTTGTGGACTGCCAAGGAAGCAAAGATCAAAAACCCCGATCGGTTTATTCTGCTCTTTGCCCCCATTCGCCGTCCTTACTGGGAGCCTCTGTCCCATCAGACCAAGGGTGAGAAGCTGCCCTTTATCCGCAACGCTTACAAAAACCCCTGCGATAATTTCAGCGGTCTGCATTACTTCAACGACTGGAAAAAAGAATTCCCCGGCGAGTGTATTGTTTTCGACTACCCGCTGATGTGGGATATGTACCGGGATATGACCGGCGAAAGCGTTGCCACCATGGCAGGTCTGGACGCTGGCGATATGCGTAAATTGGGCTTTGACGGCAATATCAGCTGTCAGAACCTCCGGCTGGATATGATCGGCGCATTGGCTATGCGGCTGATGGGTCTGGCATTCTGGAAAGGCCAGATCGATCTGGAAGCAGAAACCGCCAAGTTCTATACGGAAGCTTACGCAGAAGACGGCGCAGCTGTCCGGGATGTGTTGGCTGCTGCCCGCAAGGCGCTGAACCCCAACCTGTTCCGCGGTGTAGAAAAAATGCCGGAAAATCAGCCCCAGCTGATCGCGGATGCGAAAAAAGCCATTGCCTCTTTGGATGCTACCGTTGCAAAGTACCGCCGCCACGAGGATTTCTGCCTGCGGGTGAGCTACTTGTACTTAGAATCTCAGCTGATGTTGCTTGACAAGCTGCTGGACTTCTTGCTGGCCACCTTCCAAAAGGACGAGGCACAGGCACGGATCCTGTGGGATCGCTGCGTAACCTGCGCTTATGAGATCGAGGCTCTGTATCCCAGATGTCTGGATGCTTTCGAGTTCAGCCTGGTCTGGCACCGGGATATTCTGCCCTTCCTGTTCCCCCATTGGCATATTGACCCCTCCGGCGAAATCACCATGTAATTTTGTGCTACAAAAGAAAGGAGCATAATTATGATTCGTACTGTTTTAGGCGAGATTACCAAAGAAGAGTGTGGCAGAATTCTGACCCACGAACATTTACTGATCGATATTTCTCATCAGTACAGCACTCCCAAGCCCACTGCTTATCCTCCGGAAAGCAACCACACCGGCGACCAGGTGGAAGTAACCGTAGAAAACTTCAGCCGTTTGCGCCGCGACCCCTATGCGGTTAAGGACAATCTGCGGATCATGGATGTAGAAACTGCCATTGAAGAAGCAAAGTACTTCAAGTTCTTCGGCGGCGGCGCTATGGTAGAACAGACCCCCATCGGCGTTGGCCGTAACATGGATCATCTGGTTCGCATCTCCAAGGAGAGCGGCGTGCACATCATCCCCTCCACCTCTTTGTACACTGACGATGCCATCCCCGAGCCTTGGTTCAGCGCTTCTGCACAGGAAATTGCAGATCTGTTTATCAAAGAGCTGACCGTGGGCATTGATGACACCGATATCAAGGCTGCTATCATCGGCGAGATCGGCACCAGCATGCCCATCACAGACGCCGAGTGGAGATCTCTGGAAGCTGCTGCCATCGCCCACAAAGCAACCAACGCTCCCATCTCCGTACATATCTACCCCTGGGGCACCAACGGTCTGGATGTTGTAGAATTCCTCACCGGCAAGGGCGTTGCTCCCGAAAAGATCTGTATCTGCCACATTGATGTGCAGTTTGATGTGGACTACATCCGTCAGCTGCTGAACAAGGGCGTTTATGTTGAGTTTGACAACTTCGGTAAGGAATTCTTGATGGACGAGAACCCCGAGGGCTTCGGCGGCGGTGCATTTGCTGCTGACTACGAGCGTGTTCTGGTCATGAAGACCTTGTGCGACGAGGGTTGGTCCAAGCAGATCCTGCTGTCCAACGACATCTGTCTGAAGGTCCTGCTGCACCGCTACGGCGGCCCCGGCTACGACCATCTGCTGCGGAATATCCTGCCTTTGATGAAGAAGCTGGGTATCAGCGATGCAGATATCACCCAGATGCTGGATGTCAACCCTGCACAATACTTGGAGTTCTAAGGCGGCCAGACTATGAAATTGGAATTTGGTTACGGCAACACCACCCAAACGGTGGTGCTGCCTGATGAAAATGTCATGGGCGTGCTGGTTTCCAACGAAATGGAGCATGTTCGCACCGGCGCAGATGCTGTGGTATACGCCCTGCAAAATCCCATTGGCGCTGCTGGCTTGGAGCAGTTGGCAAAGCCCGGCCAGAAGATCGTCATTGTTACCAGCGACATTTCCCGTCCCCTGCCCAGCTACGACGTGGTTCCCGCTGTGCTGGATCGGCTCTTTGCCGCCGGTTGCCGCAAGGAAGACATTACCCTGGTCTTCGGCCTTGGTTCTCACAGACCCCACACCGAGGAAGAAATGCGTCATCTGGTTGGCGACAGCGTATATGAAACCATCCTGTGCATGGACTCCACCCCTAACGATTGTGTCCACATGGGCATGACCTCCCGGGGCACCCCCGTGGATATCACCCGTGTAGTGGCAGAAGCTGACTTCCGTATTGCTTTGGGTAATGTGGAATTTCACTACTTTGCCGGTTACTCCGGCGGCGCAAAGGCTTTGATGCCCGGCGTTTCCACTCCCCAGGCTATCCAATGCAACCACCGGCTGATGGTAGATGAATACGCCTGTGCCGGTAAGCTGGAAGGCAACCCCATCCGGGAAGATATTGAAGAAGCCGGCGCGATCTGCGGTTTGGACTACATTGTCAATGTGGTGCTGGACGAGCATAAGCACATCGTCTATGCTGCTGCCGGTGATGTTACCGTTGCCCACCGGGATGCCTGCCGTTACTTGGATAAAATGTACCGTAAGGACATTCCTGCCAAGGCAGATATCGTTCTGGTCTCTCAGGGTGGTGCACCTAAGGATGCCAACCTATACCAGACCCAGAAGGCATTGGACAACGCCAAGCACGCTGTAAAGAAAGGCGGCACTATCATTTTGATGGGTGCTTGCGGGGAAGGTCTTGGCAGCAAAACCTTTGCAAAATGGTTTGAAGAAGCTGACAGCGCCCACTCTATGGTGGAGCGGATCGGCCGGGAATTCCAGCTGGGCGGCCATAAGGCTGCTGCCATTGCTATGGTTTTGGAAAATGCCCAGATCGATCTGATCTCTGAAATGGACGACGACTTTGTCCGCAGTCTGTTCCTCAACCCCATGCCCTCTGCTCAGGCAGCATTGGATGCAGCCTTTGCACGCTATGGCAAGGACGCAACCGTTTTGGCAATGCCCTACGGCGGCGCTACGCTGCCTATCTGTGCAGAATAATAAAAAAGCCTTGTGTCTGTAAGACACAAGGCTTTTTCTTACTGTTCATTCTGCCATGGATTTTGAGGTCTTTGGTTTATGGTAGGCAGAGGAGGCATTTGTTCTTTTAAGATGTTATAGGCGCAGGCATAAGCGGTCTGCACCGGGGCGACCCATTTGTAGGCAAACGCCAACTGCAGTACCAGATGAAGGCCAAAACTACCAAACAGCAACACATCGCTGTTGATCTGCAGCCCAATTCCCAATGCCGGCAACAATACATCCAAGTATGCCACGCCGGCGATCACCAGCTGCAAAAGATAATACCACCAGTAGCCAAGATCCATCCGGAACAGCCCCAAACGATGCCCTTTCATCATCCGGGCGCTAAGTACCAAGGCCGGCAACGCCCCTGTTCCTTTTTGATCCATCAGCACATACTGGGCCATCCGGAAACGATAAAACAACGGAATGGCAACAACACAAAACAGCACTCCAAACATCACATATGCAGGAATCAAACTGGGCAGCAACGCCATAATCATTTCTGTATCCAACACCAATTCCCCAGTGGTGGCGCCGGCCATAATGGGCTCTAATTGGGCATACATGCTGTCGGACAAAGAAGTGAAGGTAAAGATCATGGTGGCAATATTCATGCAAGCCATGATCACAGCAAAGTATAAAAGCCCCTGCAGCAGCATCAGCCGCAGCGTTGGGCCAAACCGCCGAAAACCCTCCAACAGGTCTTTCGGCTGGGCAGATTCCTGTCGGGACACCCCCAGCATAGCACGCACCAGACCCATTGCCCAGAACGGTGTTAAAATCATATAGGCCGTTGACAGCGCCATCTGCACCGTCTGCAGTACCGCCCGGGTATCCATTCCGGCCAAACCCCCGGGGCCCATATTCCGGTTTAATAAATAATTGATCACCGTGATCACCAGACCCACCGCCGCGGACGCTCCGGTGTGGATCAAAGCCAACTTTGCCGGGGGGTATCCTGCTACCTGCAAGGCAAGGGTGGCTTTTTCTTTTGCTTCTGACTTATGCATATCTGCCTCCAACGCGTTTATTTACCTTATTTATATTTATATGTCAGATTCCAGAAAATAGCAAATGAATTTTTTGTAACAGTAGCATTTATGTAATAGATATGCTATAGTAAGGGTAAATCCAACTTACCCTGGAGGTGGCAATATGCAAATTGGGCAGCGTTTAAAGCAGGCGCGATTGGATGCAGGTCTTTCCCAGCGGCAGCTTTGCGGCGAACAGATCACCCGAAACATGCTCTCTCAAATTGAAAACGGCAGCGCCCGCCCCTCTATGGATACCTTGGCCTATCTTGCAAAAGAACTTGGTAAGCCCCTGTCTTTCTTCTTAGAAGAAGACACCCAAAACCCGGGTCTGCCTTCTGCTTTGCAACAAGCCCGGCAGTATTATCTGCAAGGGGAATTTGCCCAGGCCATCACCCTACTGTCTGACATAGAGCCGGCCGTTGCCCCGGAAGGTTTCCTGCTTTTGGCCTTATGCCGGATGGCGCTGGCAAAGCAGGCCATTTCCCAGGGACAGCAAAAATACGCCCAAAAGCTATTGGAAAAAACCGCAGAGGACGGAAGCCAAACCTTTTATTACACCCCTGCATTGGAGCGAGAGCGGCTGCTTTTGTTATACCAGGCAGATCCGGCAAAAGCTAAGGTTTTGTGGGATATCTTCCCCAAAGATTCCCGCCCCTTTCTTCTTCAAGCCCAATCCGCCTTGGAAAACCAACAACCTGCCGACGCCGTAAGAATCCTGGAGGCTGACGATAATCGCTGCGACCAATGGCATTTGCTGCGAGGGCTGGCTGCCATGGAAACCCAGGATTTTCCTACGGCGATTTCCTGTCTGGGCCAAGCAGAAACGGAATTTCCCGACACCTGTATTCCCGCTTTGGAAGTTTGCTACCGAGAGACCGGGGATTATAAAATGGCCTACACCTACGCCTGCAAACAAAAATGACCAATGGCAGAAAAAAGCGCTGTCGAAAGACAGCGGTTTTCCCATTGGTTTTAAAAAGAAGAGAGGTAGAAAAGAGGTTTTGCGAATTAGAAAGCCGGCGGCCACGGCCTCCGCCGCCTTTCTGTTATTACCATACTTGCCACTTTTGAACGGGCAATGACCCAAATTAGAACAAATTGCAACATTTTTATGAACACCCCATTGACCAGGGTGTTATAATATAGCCTGAGCGATACCATCCAAACCCGTTTTTAAACCGCGTGACCGCCCTGATGCTTCGTTGCTGCTTTTTGAAGGGCACAAAGCCCATCGGCAAAGCTGCGCCTTACCTCAGTACGGCCACACGGCTTAAAAATCTTTGACCTAAGCGGGATGGATGGTTGGGTCAGGCAATCTTTAAGTGAAGCAGATGGGCTGACGCCCATCAATGAATATAAGAATACCTGAGCCAATCAGGCGCCCGCTTAGGCGGGTTCGGATGGTATCGCTCAGGCTAAAGAAAGGAAGTGATTGCCATGGGCGCAGATTGTCATATGCATATGGTGCTGGACGGGGTAGACTGGAAGCAGGCCATCGCCCGCCACCAGAAAAAGCCCGATGACAGCTTTATACATAAGACCCTGCATACCTATCAGCAAGCAGGCTATACCTATCTGCGGGACGGGGGCGACCGCTGGGGTGTATCCGCCCGGGCAAGAGAACTGGCAACTGATTACGCAATCCGCTACCGCACTCCTCTATCCCCTCTGTCCAAAGTAGGACATTACGGTGGCTTCATCGGGGAACAATTTGAAACCTTAAAAGAATATACCGCCCTGGTCAAAAAGCAAAAAGCCGCCGGGGCAGACTTTATTAAGATCATGATTTCCGGGCTAATGGATTTCTCCCAGGCGGGAGTACTCACCGAGGAGGGTCTTCCCGATGATACCATTGCCCAGATGATCCATATTGCCCACCAGGAGGGCATGGCAGTGATGGCCCACTGCAACGGTAGCCGCAACGCCCTGGCAGCCGCCAAAGCTAAGGTAGACTCCATCGAACATGGTGCATATCTGAACCGGGAGGCTCTTGCGGCTATGGCAGAACATGGTGTTGTATGGGTGCCCACGGTCAGCACCATCTATCATCTACTGGGCAAAGGCCGGTATCCCGATGACCAGGTAAGCAAGATCTGGAAAAATGCCTGTGAAGGTATTGCTTCCTTCTGCAACCTGGGTGGTCTGCTTGCCCCGGGGACTGATGCCGGAGCCTGGGCGGTCTTTCACGGCAGCGATGAAACCGCCCTTCTGCTGAAGGCCGGCGCGACGGAATCATGCATCTTGGCCGGTACACAGAGAATCCAGGCGATTTTTTAAGGGGATTCTACAAAAAATTCCGGGAAAAACAGAAATACCGGGTTGAATTTCCCAGCTAGGTGTGATAAGATACATTCGTATCTATATGGGCGTACTATGCCCGTAGCGCAACCATACAAAGGAGATTTCCCTATGCCTCATACCATCGCTGTCGCCGGAAAAGGCGGCGTAGGAAAAACCACCACCTGTGGCATGATCATTGACTACCTGTGCAACAAGGGCAAAGGTCCTGTTCTTGTAGTAGATGCCGATGCCAACGCAAACCTCAATGAAGTGTTGGGCGTAGAGGTGGAAACCAGCCTAGGTGCCATCCGTGAGGAAATGGCCCAGGCAGAACTCAAAGGCACAGTGCCTACCGGCATGACCAAGGCAGACTATGCCGAATTTAAATTCAATTCCGCACTGATCGAAGAAGACGATTTCGATATGCTGGTCATGGGCCGCACCCAGGGCAAGGGCTGCTATTGCTACGTCAATGGCGTGCTGAAGACACAGGTGGATAAATATGCCAAAAACTATCAGTATATCGTAATGGATAACGAAGCCGGCTTAGAGCATGTGGCCCGGGGTACCCTGCCCCATGTGGACACCATGCTTCTGATTTCCGACTGTTCCCGCAGAGGCATCCAGGCAGCTGCCCGGGTGGCCCAGACCATCGAAGAGATGGGATTAAAGCCCGGCCGTTTGGGTCTGATCGTCAACCGGGCTCCCGGTGGCGTTCTGGAAGCAGGCGTGAAGGAAGAGATCGAAAAACACGGCTTGCAGCTTCTGGGGGTTCTGCCCCAGGACGACGGCGTTTACCGCTGCGACTGCGACGGTGAGCCTTCTGCCAAACTGCCCAAGGACAATCCTGTCAAGGCTGCCTTAAAAGAAATTCTGCAGTCCATGGGCATTTAAGTTCGTTAATATATTTTTATATTATATAAATTCCAAATAAGGGGGAAACAAAATCATGTCTTTTGTACCTAAGACACAGCCCTTCAGCGGCAAGATCAATGCCGTGACCCTGGGCACCGGCGACAAAGCTGTCGTCATCGGCGGTCAGAATGTACTGCCTTTCTACACCTTTGATGCACCCATCGAGAACGCACCTAAGATCGGTGTGGAGATCTCCGATGCTGCAGACAGCTGGGACGTAGCAGGTCTGACCGAGTTCTACGCAGGCTGCACCACCATGGCTGAGCGTGCCAAGAAGGCCGAGACCATGGAAGGCGCTGATTTCATCTGCCTGAACTTCGAGTCCGCTGATCCCAACGGCGCTGACCTCAGGGTAGAAGACTGTGTTGCAGATGCCAAGGCTGTTGCCGAGGCTGTATCCATGCCTATCGTGATCATGGGCTGCAAGAACATGGAGAAGGACGGCAAGCTGTTTGCTGCTATCGCTGAAGCTCTCCAGGGCAAGAACATTCTGGTGATGTCTGCCAAGAACGAGGACTACAAGTCCGTTGGCGCTTCCGTTGCTCTGGCTTGCGGCCAGAAGGTTGGCGCTGAAACTGCTGACGACATCAACCTGGCAAAGCAGCTGAACATCATGCTCAAGGGCCTGAACGTTCCTGCTGAGTCCATCGTGATGAACATCGGCACCGCTGCAGTTGGCTACGGCTACGAGTATGTTGCTTCCACTCTGGACCGCATCCGTGATGCTGCCCTGAAGCAGAGCGACGCTGACCTGCAGATGCCCATTATTGCTCCCGTGTCCACCGACACTTGGGGCGTGAAGGAGTCCTCCGCTTCCGAAGAGGACGAGCCCGCTTGGGGCTGCCGCGAAGAGCGTGGCATCAGCATGGAGATCTCCACTGCTGCTGCTAACCTGACCGGCGGCGCAGACGCTGTTATCATGCGTCACCCCGCAGCTGTGGCTACCATCAAGAAGTTCATCAATGAACTCATTTAATCGGAAGGAGGATACATACAATGGCTTTGAAAGGTCTTGACATTTTTAAGCTGTCTCCCAAGAAGAACTGTAAGGAGTGCGGCAGCCCCACCTGTATGGCATTCTGCATGAAGGTGGCCCAGGGCGCGGTGTCCATCGACAAGTGCCCCTACTTCTCCGAGGATGCAAAGGCTTCTCTGAATGAGGCTACTGCTCCCGCTATGAAGACCATTTCCGTTGGCGAGCACAAGCTGGGCGGCGAGACTGTCCTGTATCGTCACGAGAAGACCCTGGTCAACAAGAACCTGTTCGCTGTCTGTGTCTGCCCCGACTGCGTTGAGGATGCCGAGGCCAAGCTGGCTGAGGTTATGAAGGTGGACTACGAGCGTATCGGCGAGCGTATGTACGTGGAGTTCATCCATGTT
>JAZREX010000011.1:0-2994 GCA_045661025.1 Faecousia sp.
CCAAGGTAAATAGGCAAGGAAATGCAGGGCGATAATCACCGCTGCCATAATACAAATACGCAGCACGAAGTTGGGGGGCAGAATATCCAGTACAGAGGGTGTGGATTCCGGCTTTGCCATATACAAATAGTTGGCGCCAGGTCCCAGAATGGTGTTTGCCATATAGGCGATCACTGCCAGTACGATCAGCCAGAAGATAGAACGTACCAGGGATTTTCTGTTGGGACGCATGCCATGAACAACGATCATGTAGAAACCCGCCACATAGCCCAGAGTATGCTCCAACCAGAACTGGTAGTAGCGGAACCTGGTAGGGCCGGTATAAGTGATCACTGTAGGGGTGATCAGTGCAAACACCGTTCCGCTGAGTAACCAAAAATAACTGATATCAAACATCCATTGATTTTTGGTCAGTAGCATATAACTGCTAAACACTACACACCAACCGCAAACTGTGATCGGCAAATGGTCAATCGGATTGGGGTTTAGCTCCGGGATCGCTACCAACCGCCAGTAGTAGGACATCTCTGTGCAGATCAGCATCAATGCCAAAGCTAGACGCAGGCGGTCTTCGTGCCGGTAATTTCCCAACCGCTCCCGATTCTGGTAAATCAAAAATATGACCGCGCCCAGCGCTATCACGGGCAAAAAATGCGCCAGGCTGAAATTGGTAAACTCAACACTCTCTCCTGCGCCCAAAAAATAGTGCAGCATCTGTTTCATAAGCAATTCCTCTTTATCTCTGTTTCTATCCCCATTATACTATTTTCTCCGCCGAATATCAACGTTCTTTTGTTTTCCACAGAGTTATTGACATTATCCGTGCCCTAATTTATACTGTAACTATCCCTTTAACTTAGAAAGGTTGTGCTTATTTGAAAACCACCTTTAAAACCATGAACTATGAAAAAGTCCTTTCCCTGCCCCGATTTCCCCGGAAAACCCCGGTAAAACCCAACATTTTCTGGCGTACGCTGATTCGTCTGCTCAGCGTATTTTCTCTGGCAGGTACAAACTTTTCCTATACCACCGAAGGCATGGAGAAAATTGGCAAAAAAGAACCTTGCCTGATCCTGATGAACCACTCCTGTTTTCTGGATATGCCGATTGCCTACCGGATCTTATATCCCAGAGCTATGAATATTGTGTGTACCACCGATGCCTTTGTGGGCCTTTGGGGATTGATGCGTTGGGTTATGTACGCCATTGGCTGCATTCCCACCCAGAAATTTGTCACAGATATCTCCTTGATCAAAGACATGACATACTGCTTAAAAGAGAAAAAAAGCAGCATCCTCATGTACCCCGAGGCAAGCTACTCCTTTGACGGCCGGGCCACTTCCCTGCCAAGAAAAATGGGCGTACTGTTAAAGAAACTGGATGTGCCGGTGCTAATGATCGAAACCTTTGGGGCATTTAACCGCAATCCCCTATACAATCAGCTCCAGGTACGAAAGAGCGTTCCCGTTTCCGCCAAGCTTCGGTGCTTATATACCCAGGAGCAGGTGCGGCAACTAAGCGTCAAGGAGCTGTCTGACGGTCTGGACGAAGCATTCTCCTTTAATCATTGGAACTATCAGCAAAAGCAGGGTCTGGAAATTCACGATGATTTCCGAGCAGACGGCTTAAGCCGTATCCTCTACCGCTGCCCCCATTGCAATGCCGAAGGAAATATGGAAGGCAAAGGCATTCATCTTCACTGCCACCATTGCGGCAAGACCTACGAACTAACCCCCATCGGAAAGCTCCAGGCTACCGATGGAGATACCGCTTTCCAGCAAGTCACAGATTGGAACGACTGGCAGCGGCAGGTGCTGCGTCAGGATATCTTAGATGGCAATTACAAACTGGACATAGACGTGGATATTGCCATGATGGTGGACCATAAAGCTATTTACTGGGTGGGCGAGGGTCACCTGATCCATGATCTGCAGGGATTCCACCTTACCGGCTGCAACAACAAACTGGACTATCACCAAAAACCCCAAACCTGCTACAGTCTTTATGCTGACTATTACTGGTACGAAACCGCGGATATGATTTGTATTGGCACCAACGAAGTGCGCTACCACTGTTTCCCCAAATCCGGCGACGTGGTGGCAAAAACCCGGATGGCAACAGAAGAAATGTACAAGCTGTATAAATCCCGGGAACTGAAAATGCCGGAAACCCCCAACACATAATATTCACCCCTGTGGCTTCAAAGCCACAGGGGTGAATTATTTACAGATTATCTTTGATTTTTTGAATCATTTCGGCATACTGCGCTTCGTTCAGATAAACCTTTTGAGGATTCATCTGGAACACGCCACCCCACTCGTCGCCGCCCTCGTATTTCGGCACAAGATGCATATGCAGGTGGCAGCCGGTATCTCCATAAGCGCCATAGTTGACTTTGTTGGGATGGAAGGCTTTGTGAAGGGCATTGGCCGCCTGACATACATCTGCCATAAAAAGATTCCGTTCTTCTTCACTGATGCTTACAAGCTCACTGACATGATCTTTGTAAGCAACAATCACACGGCCCGGTTTAGACTGCTCTTTGAACAAAATGAGTTGGCTGACTCTTAAGTCGCAAATCGGAATTCCAAATCCCGCCAAGATTTCTCCGCCCATGCAATAGCCGCAATTACAGTTTTTCACATCATCTACCTCCGTTGTTCTGAAATAAGTTTATTATAAGTCACTCCAGAAAGAAAAGCAAGTCTGCCGAGAAACTCATTAACTTGCGCCCCTACCTTAAATGCAACAAAAGACCGATTTTGCAATCGGTCTTTTGTTACGTCTATTAACTCATAATCAGAGTAACCACATCGGTTTCAACGCAGTTACCGTACTTGTCCTTTACCACGCAGTAGATCTGTCGACCGTCACGGGTAGAATCCATCTGCGCTGTGTAGGTATTGCCCGTAAAGGAAGCGGTCTTAGCAAAAGATGTCGCGCCCTTATTCTTATAATACCAGGTATAGGTCAGGCCGTCACCGGTAGCGGTAA
>JAZREX010000012.1:0-3212 GCA_045661025.1 Faecousia sp.
TAAAAACCCGAATACCCCGGATCAAATAGCGACCCGGGGTACCCGTTAAGAATGGAGATGGTATATTTCAACGCATTCTTTGCTGAACATCAAGGAATGCGATATACCCAAATGGGAATTATGAATTCTTGTTTTCTCTTACTTACCAAAAGAATCCAGGGCAAGCTTAAAAGCACCATATGCACCGGCATCATTACCGAGGGATGCCAATGCGAATTGCACACTGTCAGCAGCATGGAACACATACTTGTGGAACCGGGGTGCCACGCCATTAATCAGCACTTGACCTGCCTTGCTGACACCGCCGCCAAGAACTACGATTTCAGGATCCACCACGCTGCACAGGGTGCCCAGGAACTCACCCAGGTATTCGTAGTATTCGTCCAGAACAACCAGCGCTACAGGATTACCTTCCTTACCGGCATCAAAAATGTCCTTGCAGGTCATATCACCCATTCCGTGAAGCTTGGCTAGACGGGAGATGCCGGTTGCGGAGCAGTACTGCTCGACACAGCCGCGTTTTCCGCAGCCGCAAACAGCGGTTTCATTACGATTCAGTACCATGTGACCGATTTCTGCACCGGAGCCGTGGGTACCATGGAGAAGTTTGCCTTCAATGACGATGCCACCGCCTACACCGGTACCGAGCGTGACGAATACCATATTGTCACAGCCCTTGCCGCCGCCCATCCAATATTCGCCCAGTGCTGCAACATTTGCATCGTTGCCTGCCTTGACGGGGAAGCCAGTGAGACAGGTCAGTTCTTCAGCAATGTTGAACACACCCCAGCCTAGGTTGACGCACTTATTGACCACACCCTTAGCATCCACAGGACCGGGAACACCGATACCCAAGCCCAGGATAGCGGTCTCATTGATCTGATTTCCGTCGATGTACTGACGGATAGAAGCTGCGATATCAGGAAGAATCTGCACACCGTTGTTTTCTGTGACAGTAGGGATCTCCCACTTTTCCAGAAGATTTCCGGTTTCGTCAAAGTACGCGATCTTAACGGTTGTACCGCCCAGATCAATACCAAATCCATATTTCATGAATGTTTCCTCCTGAATCTATTTCTTTGGCTGATACCGCATATCGCTTACCGAGTATACGGTGACAAAGGCCTTGGGATCTACTTTTCGCACGTAATCCATGAGTTGCTTATACTCATTTTTATCGACAATTGTAATCATTTCCGTGCGGGGTGTTTTGTCATAGGCACCGATGATTTCATTCAACGTTGCGCCGCTGTGGAGATCATGCAGAACATAATCCACGATGGGATCCAAATGATCAGAAATGACGCAGACCCTACGTTTGATGTTAATACCAAAGATGAAGTGATCCACAATCATACCGCCAAAGTATGTACCCAGCAAGCTGAGTACCACGGTTTTGGAATCGTAGCACAGAGCTGAGGACAATGCTACCACAATACCGGATGTTGACATTGCCTTTCCTAGATCCATCTTCAGGTATTTGTTCATGATCTTGGCCACAATGTCCAATCCTCCGGAAGACGCATTTCTGGAGAAAAGAATAGCCAGACCTACACCGACAACCAGTATATAGCAGATCACATCCAGCAACGGGTCCTGAGTAATAGACTGGAAGTTGGGAAAGATTTTTTCAAACACACCCATAACAACCGGCATCAGGATGGAACAGTATACTGTTTTGGCACCAAACTCCGGGCCGATCAGCAGGAATCCGATAATCAGCAGGCCTACGTTCATAATCAGTGTTATGGTAGATACAGAAAGCGGAATGAAATTGCTAAGAACCATCGCCAGAGCCGCACCGCTGCCAACAGAGACATGGCTGGGGAGCATGAAGAAAAATACTGCAGCTGCGACGATCACATTGCCAACCGTGATGATGGCAAGTTCTTTTATGGAGTTACTCAGTTTCATTTTATTAACCTCTAAACCAAGGAAAGAAAGATGCTATTATAAATCCTTTTTAGCGAAATTCCAGCTGCTTCTGCACATATCCTCTACGGTGTGGGTAGCTTCCCAACCCAGAAGTTTCTTTGCCTTTTCGGCATCTGCCCAGAAGGCAGGCAGATCACCGTCGCGGCGGGGACCGATTACGTAAGGCAGCTTAATGCCATTGACCTTCTGGAAGGCATTGACCAGTTCCAGAACAGAAATACCGTTGCCAGTACCCAGATTGATGGCCTCGACACCTTTATGCTCTGCAGCATATTCCAGCGCCTTCAGGTGGCCGACTGCCAGGTCCACAACATGCAGATAATCGCGCTGGCAGGTGCCATCGGGGGTATCATAGTCACCACCGAAGATGGTCAGCTTTTCAAGCTTGCCAGCTGCTACGCGGCCGATGTAAGGCATCAGGTTGTTGGGAATGCCATTGGGATCATCGCCAATCAGACCGGACTCATGGGCGCCGATGGGATTGAAATAGCGAAGCAGAACGGCACTGAAATCAGGGTGTGCAGTGCAGTAGTCGGTCAGAATCCGTTCATTCATAACCTTAGTCCAGCCATAGGGAGAGGAAGACTGAATGGCAGGCATCTCTTCCTTATAGGGATGGGGGTTATTGGGACCGTAAACCGTGGCAGAGGAAGAGAATACTAAACTCTTGCAGCCGAACTCTTCCATCACTTCCAGCAGCGTCATGGTGTTGTCCAAGTTGTTGCGGTAGTACTCCAGGGGCTTCTTGACACTTTCGCCCACTGCTTTGTAGGCTGCAAAATGAATGACTGCATCGATCTTCTGCTCAGTAAATACATGGCGAAGCTGATTCTTACATGCGCAGTTGATCTGGTAGAATACAGGGGTCTTACCAGTAATTTTTGCGATATTGCTCACCGCAGTATAATGTGCATTATACAGATTGTCTGCAATGACAACTTTGTGACCTGCATTCAGCAGTTCCACAGCGGTATGGCTTCCGATATAGCCGGCGCCACCGGTAACAAGGATATTCATAACTTATACCTCCCGATTTACATAGCGGATGAAGCGGTCAAATGCGGCCGCGCCTTCTAATGTTCTCTTATATACACCTGCGTGCTCCAGCACCTTTGCAAACACCTTACCAACCTCCAGCTTCAGGATCATGTCGGTATTCTCAGGTGTGAAGTTGCAGCGGGTCTTCAGCTCGGCAACCCAGTCTGCGTGCTTTTCCAGTTCGCCGGTAATGGGCTTATCCATCAGGATTGCCTCCTCCAGCTGTGCCAGTTCCTGTT
>JAZREX010000013.1:0-6267 GCA_045661025.1 Faecousia sp.
GTCGGAAGCCATAATTACTTCCTTGCCCAGAAGCTGGCTGATCCGCTCAGCAACAACCTTCAGGCTCAGCTCGGGCTTCCATTCGCCCTTGGGCTTACCCATGTGAGAGCACAAAATCACCTTAGCGCCCTGGTTTACCAGATACTCAATGGTGGGCATAGCAGCTTTGATCCGCTTGTCGGAAGTGATCTTGCCTTCTTTGGTGGGGACATTGAAGTCGCAGCGGCACAGAACCCGCTTGCCGGCTACGTTGATGTCTTCAATAGATTTCTTATTGTAGTTCATAACCATTCCTCCATGTTTTTATCAGGGGTCATAACCCCATAGATCCAAAATCTTGCAGTTCGGGGAAATCCAGCTGACGCAGGGCTTCGTATACGGTGATGGCCACGCTGTTGCTTAAATTCAGGCTTCGGGCCGCAGAGCGCATGGGCAGGCGGATACAGTTTTCTGTGTGTTCCTGCAGAAAAGTTTCCGGCAGACCTTTGGTCTCTTTGCCGAAGAACAGATAGCAATCATCTTCAAAAGTTGCCTGGGTGTAACTCCGGGGGGCTTTTGTGGAAAGACACCACATTTGCTTCACATCGTTTTTGGAAAAGAAATCCTCTAAGTTTTCGTAGTCTTGCACTTGCACCAAATGCCAGTAGTCCAAACCGGCGCGCTTGACAGCTTTCTCCGAGATATCAAATCCCAGGGGGCGGATCAAGTGCAATCTTGCGCCTGTGGCAGCACAGGTACGGGCAATATTACCACAATTTTGGGGGATTTCCGGTTCTACCAAAACAACATTAAGCATTTTCTTACCTCCGGCGGCTTCGCCGGGGAGTTCCCTGAAAAGCTCGCTTTGCTATTGTATGCGAAAACTGCCGGAAAATCAATCTAAAATTCGCAAAATTTTCAATTTTTCATAGTATTCACATAAAAAAAGTGATAAAACTCGCAAATTTGTGAATTTTGCAGGAGGGATTTCTGAAAAATCGGTGAAAGAAGCAAAAAAATCCGGGAAAAAACCATGAATAAAACCTGTTCTGTGTACAAATATACAAAATCGGGTGCGAATTCCTGAAATCCTTGTACAGACAAAAAGATGGTGGGGAATTGACTTTTTTTCGGTTTTATGAGAGAATAAATCGATATTATAGAATAAGGGGATATGACTATGTTTCAATCCAGAACACATACCTGCGGACAGCTGCGGCTAGAAGACGCAGGCAAGACTGTTACCCTGGCAGGTTGGTTGGAAAATGTCCGTGAAGTAGGCGCCAACTTTGCCTTTTTGGTACTGCGGGATTACTACGGCACGACCCAGGTGGTGGTGCAGTCTGAAGAAATGATGCAGATCATCAAGGGTATCAATAAAGAGACCACCATTCAGGTTACCGGCGTTTGCCAAGAGCGGGAGAGCAAGAACCCCAAGCTGCCCACCGGTGAGATCGAGGTGATCCCCCAGAGTATTCAGATCCTGGGCAAGTGCCGCCACAATCAGCTGCCCTTTGAGATCAATAAGTCTAAGGATGCAGACGAGAATACCCGCCTGAAGTACCGGTATTTGGATCTGCGCAATCCTGAGGTCAAGAAGAATATTATCCTGCGTTGTCAGGTGGTTGCAGCTTTGCGCGCTGCCATGACCCAGCGTGGCTTCTTGGAGATCACCACGCCTATTCTGACCGCATCCTCCCCGGAGGGCGCTCGGGACTATCTGGTGCCTGCCAGAAATCACCCTGGAAAGTTCTATGCTCTGCCTCAGGCACCCCAGCAGTTTAAGCAGCTGCTGATGACCGCCGGCTTTGACCGGTATTTCCAGATCGCACCTTGTTTCCGTGATGAGGATGCCCGTGCCGACCGTACTCCCGGGGAGTTCTATCAGCTGGATATGGAAATGGCTTTTGCCTCCCAGGACGATGTGCTGGAAACTTTGGAAGGTGTGCTGCAGCCCATCTTCTGCCAGTACGGCAAGTACCAGAGAGTGTCCCAGGCACCTTTCCGCCGGATCTCTTATAAGGATGCTATGGAGCGTTACGGCTCTGATAAGCCGGATCTGCGTATCGACCTGGAAGTGCAGGATATTACCGCAGAAGTAGCAGGTTGTGAATTTGCACCTTTCCAGAATGCCACCGTTAAGGCTGTGGCTGTGGACAACTTCGACCAGGGCCGGAAGTGGATCGACAAGCTCCTGGCAGATGTGGAAGTGCAGACCGGCAATAAGTGCTGCTGGTTTAAGGTAGACGAAAACGGCGAGCTGACTGGTGGCATTTCTAAGTTCTTGGTTGATTTCAAGGCAGCCTTGACGGAGAAGCTGAATTTGAAGCCCGGCAGCTTTGTCTGCATGGCAGCCGGTAAGAAGGCTGTGGCTCAGAAGACCGCCGGCGTCATCCGCACCATGATGGGCCGTCGGATCCCCGGTCACTTCGATGAAGAGCAGTACGCTATGTGCTGGATCGTAGACTTCCCCATGTACGAGATGGGAGAGGAGTCCGGTCAGTTGGAATTCTGCCACAACCCCTTCTCCATGCCCCAGGGCGGAATGCAGACGTTGCTTGATGCTGAGGGCGATCAGGAGAAGTTGCTGGCCATCAACGCTGATCAGTATGACCTGGTTGTTAACGGCTATGAGAGCGCTTCCGGTGCAGTCCGTAACCATGATCCCGAGATCATGGTCAAGGCCTTCCAGATGGTGGGCCTGGGTGAAGAGGATGTGAAGGCTAAGTTCCCGGCTATGTACAACGCCTTCACCTATGGCGCGCCTCCCCACGCCGGTGCAGCTCCCGGTATTGACCGGATCGTGATGCTGTTGTGCGGTGAGGAGTCTATTCGTGAGGTCATTACCTTCCCCATGAATAAGACCGCGCAGGATCTGATGATGGATGCTCCGGCAACGGTTTCTCAGAAACAGCTGGACGATGTGCATATTCTGATCAACGAGAGCCACTTACAGTAAATCAAAAAGAGCAGCCGTCTGGCTGCTCTTTTTTTATACAAAAATGAGCGTTGTGAATTTCACAACGCTCATTTATTTTATTGGATACGCACTTTCATAAACAGGTCTTCTACATACCGGGTAATATCTTCCGGCAGGAATGCATAGCTTGTGCCGTTTTCCAGAACAGAATCCTCGGGGTAGACCACCGGGTTTTCTGCCAAGGCAGGATCCATATGGTCTTTTGCGCCCTCAATGGGAGAGCCGTAACAGATATAGTCCATATTGGCTCCGGAAACTTTAGGATCGCAGAGGAAGTCGATAAATAGCTCTGCAGCTTCCTTGTTTTCTGCGCAAGAAGGTACGCACATGGCATCAATGAACAGGTTAAATCCTTGATTTTCCGGCAGATAGAACTGCAGGTTTTCGTTGTTTTCCATCATCATCATGCAATCGCCGGCATAGTAGGTGGCGATCCATGCGTTTTCGCCCTCCATGGCAGCGTAGATCTGATCCATTACATACTGCCGCACCAAAGGCCGCTGTTGCTTTAACTTCTCGGCGCAACTTGCCAGGAGTTCTTTGTCTGTGGTATTCACATCGATTCCCAGCAGATACTGGGCAACGCCGAAAGCGTCCCGGGAGTTATCAAACATCAGGATCTGGTCGGCATACTTTTCGTTCCAAAGCAGCTCCCAGCCGGTGACATCCCCTTCGTCCACATACTTGGTGTTATACAGAATACCCACAGTGCCCCAGGTATAGGGAACAGAGTACCGGTTTTCCGGGTCATATGCGGTGTTTTTGAAAGTTTCCTGAACATATTGGTAGTTAGGAATGTTGCTAAAGTCAAGTTCTAACAGCATATCCTCTTGGATCATCCGGGCGATCATATAGTCAGAGGGGATGATCACATCCACTGTCAATCCGCCACCTTTGAGCTTGGAATACAAGGTCTCATTGGAATCGTAGGTAGAATAGTTGACATGAATGTTGGGATACTTTTCTTCAAATGCCTTGATGATATCCAAAGTACCGTCGCTGCCATCGGCGATGTTTTGTCCCCAGTTCATCACGTTCAGGGTGATCCGGTCATTCTGTGCATTTTTAATCAGAAAACCGCAGCCCAGGATCAGAGCCAGAGCGCAGACACCAGCACAAACTCGACGGAAGATCACCGTTGCCCGCTTGGGGGTCTTTACATAGGTTTCTTCCTTTTTCTTTTCAGCCCGGATCTGCAGCAGGTTCATGGTGACCATCAGCAGGAAGATCATCACAAACAGCAGGGTAAACATAGCGTAAACTTTGGGGTGGATGGGTTTTTTGGTGTAGGAGTAGATCTCTACAGGCAAGGTGATAAACCCAGAGCCGGTAACAAAGTAGCTGATCACGAAATCGTCCAGACTCATGGTAAAGGCCATGATTGCACCGGAAACGATGCCGGGCATGATCTCATGCAGGGTTACTTTGAAAAAAGATTGTACCGGGGTGCAGCCTAAATCCATAGCGGCATCTTGCAAAGCCGGGTCCATCTGCTTCAGCTTAGGCATCACATTGAGAATAATGTAGGGCAGGCTGAAGGTGATGTGGGCCAGAAGAAGCGTCCAGAAATTTAAACTGTCTTTTTGTCCTAACATATGGGAGCCTAAAAAGACAAACAGCAAAGACAGGGAAATACCGGTAACAATATCCGGGTTTGTCATGGGAATGTTGGTGACACTCATCACCACATTACGCATTTTAGGATTCAGATTGTGGATGCCCACTGCAGCAAATGTGCCGAAGGCGGTGGAAACGGCAGTGGACAAAATAGCAATCAGCAAGGAGTTGCCCAGCAGCCGCAGAAGGTCCTTATCCTGAAATAGCTCAAAATATTGCCGGAATGTGAAGCCTTCAAATACAGCAAGATTCTTGCCGGTATTGAATGAGCCTACCACCAGAACCAGCATGGGGATATACAGGAAAGCAAAGATCAGTACGGTAAAGAGCTTGTTTGTCTTTTTCATACTACCACACCGCCTTCCTCATCCCCGCCAAAGCGGTTCATAATGCCGGTGCAAACAAAGACCAGAAGCATCAGCACCAAGCTCAAGGCAGCGCCCAGATTGGGGTTGTTGCCGGACTTGAATTGCCGTTCGATGATATCACCAATGAGCATCGTATCCGTACCGCCCAGTTTCTGGGAGATATAAAAGGTGGATACGGCAGGCACAAAGACCATGGTGATACCGGACAGAATGCCCGGCACGCTCAGCGGCAGCACGACCTTGGTAAACACCTTTACAGGGGGGCAACCTAAGTCTTCGGCTGCTTCAATGAGCCGGTTGTCGATCTTTACGATAATGGCATACAGGGGCAGGATCATATAGGGCAGGTAGTTATACACCATACCCAAGATCACTGCGCCGGGCGTGCCGATGATCTTCACCGGGCTTAAATGCAGCAATTTCAGCAGACTGTTGAAAATGCCGTTGGTCTCTAAGATTCCCACCCAGGCCAATGTGCGCAGCAAAAAGCTCATGCACATAGGCAGCATCACCAGCATATACAAAAACTTCTGGGTGATAGGTTTGCGGTGGGCAATATAGTAGGCCACGGGATATCCCAGCAGCAGGCAGATCAAAGAGGAGATCAGGCTGTAGCCGATGGATTGCCAGAATACCGGAAGATAGTCCACAAGGTTCTTAACATTGTTCCATGTGAACGCGCCTGTGGAAGGATCTGTTAAGGCATAGTAGCCTACCACACCCAGAGGGATTAGGGTGAATACCACCATCCACAGAACATAAGGGGTGCTGAGCAGAACGGAATTATTCTTCTTCATCGTCGGCATCCTCCGTCAGCTCGTCATACTCGGCAGAGTAGGAGCTGTAATCACCAAACATGCCGGAGTATTCACTTTTGTGCATAATGTGGATGTCTTCCGCGTTCAGGCCGATGCCCACGGTGGCCCCTTCGGGCTGATGGTCCGTCCTTTGAATCAGCCACTTGAAGCCTTTGAAATCTACGATGATGTCATAGTTAAGACCTTTGAAGGTAACGGAGGTAACGGTGCCGGTCAGGTGGCCTTCCTGAGGAGGTACAAAGTCAATATCCTCCGGGCGGATAACCACATCCACCGGCTCATTGGGGGCAAAGCCTGCATCAACGCAGTCAAAGACCCGGCCAAAGAACTTAACCTTATAATCAGAGAGCATAATGCCGTCAAGAATGTTACTTTCACCGATGAAGTCAGCGACAAAGGCATTCTTAGGCTCGTTATAGATATCCTCGGGTTTGCCGATCTGTTGGATACGGCCTTTATCCATGACCACAACGGTGTCGGACATGGACAGGGCTTCTTCCTGATC
>JAZREX010000014.1:0-13985 GCA_045661025.1 Faecousia sp.
CCCACGCTCCCTTCCTGATCGAGCCTGCTTCCGCCGTTCTGCACTATGCCCAGATGATGTTCGAAGGCATGAAGGCTTACAGAAAGCCCGACGGCAGCATTCAGCTGTTCCGCCCCGATATGAACATTGCCCGTATGCGCAGCACCTGCGAGCGTATGTGCATGCCCGAGGTTCCCGGTGATCTGTTTATGGCGGGTCTGAAGGCCGTTATCGAGGCCGATAAGGACTGGATCCCCACCGGCAAGAACACCTCTTTGTACATCCGCCCCTTCCTGTTCGGTGATGAAGTTTCCTTCTCCGTGCTGCCTGCTCAGCACTACAAGTTCATGATCATCCTCAGCCCCACCGGCTCCTACTACGCAGCCAACGATGCCGGTCTGACCACCACCCGTATCTACGTGCAGGATAAGTACATCCGTGCTGCCCAGGGCGGTACCGGCTACGCAAAGGTCGGCGGCAACTACGGCGGCGGCATGCGCGCTTCCCAGGATGCTATCAAGCATAACTGTAAGGACGTTCTGTGGCTGGATGCTGAGGAGCATAAGTATGTAGAAGAGATCGGCACTTCCAACGCCTTCTTCAAGATCGGCGACGAAGTGATCACCGCGCCTCTGGACAGCGGCACCATCCTGCCCGGTATTACCCGGAACTCCGTGATCCAGCTGCTGACCAAGTGGGGCGTAAAAGTCTCCGAGCGGAAGCTGAGCATCGACGAAGTAGTAGCTGCTGCCAAGGACGGCACGCTCAAAGAGATCTTCGCTTCCGGCACGGCCGCAGTAATTTCTCCCATCGGCTGGCTGAACATCAATGGCACCGATGTTCAGGTTGCTGACGGCAAGGTGGGTCCCACCGCCCAGAAGCTGTATGATAACCTCTATGGCATGCAGACCGGCGTGGTGGAAGACACCATGGGCTGGACTTATCCCCTGGGCTTCTAACATAACAAAAAATGTCCCCCAAATCCTTGGGGGACATTTTCTTATAATTTCAGTAAATGCTCTGCATTTTCGTGGAAAATTTGTGAGAACTGGGTATCTGTCAGCTGCAAGCGGGAAAACCGCTCCATTTCCTCCACAGGATTCCACATGGGAAAATCCCCGCCATAGAGGAATCTATGCGCACCATATCGGTTTACATAACTTTCCGCCTCTCCCGGCTGCATGAACATCAGCGACGAGGATACATCAAAATAGCAGTCCGTATCCTTTAGAAAATCCCAGGCTGTTTCCTGCATACCGTATCCGCCAAAATGGGCGGCAACCACCTGCAAACCGGGAAACAGATCCAAAATCCGCCGCAGCCGCTGGGGATGGGAGTAGTTATACCGGCTGTCGCCCATGTGAAACAGCACCGGTCCTCTGCCCCGCATGGCATCGTAAACCGGATAAAGCCGGGGATCATCAATAGGAAACACCTGAGAATCCGGGTGCATTTTTAGTCCCCGAAGTCCATGGCTGATTATAAACTCCACTTCCCCCATCAGATCTTCTTGGGCAGCATGAACAGTGCCAAAGCCGATAAATTCCGGATGCTTCTCCACTTGATCTAAAATAAACTGGTTGATATGCCGGGTGCGTTCCGGCTTCAAAGACACCGGCAAAATCACATAATCAGTGATCCCGGCCTGCTTACCCAAGGTAAGCAAAGTATCCACTTTGCCATCCATGGCATCGTTGCCCAAACCATAGAAATCCCGCACGCTTTGGGCTGCCTTTTGCGCAATGGCTTCCGGATAAACATGGCTATGAAAATCAATAATTCGCAAGGTTCTCTCTCCCAAATCAAGTTATTTCTCATTATACACTTGCAAAAAAGGAAAAGCAACCCAAAAAGCCTTTAATCGTACTGCGCAAAAAAGGAAAGTACCCGTTTTTCGTATCCCGGCCCATCCACCAAATAACTGGTGCCGTGGCCTGCCCCAGGCACAACAAACAGCTCCTTTGGACCGGCGCAGGCCCGGTAGTTTTCATACGTCATGGAAATAGGCACAAAAGAATCCTCTGTGCCGTGGATAAACAGTACTGGCACTCGGCATTGTCGAAGAGCCTGCTGACAAGAGTAACCATCCGGATGTTCTTGCAGCCTGCGATGGCATAGCCGGCGCACCAAAGCCTTTCGTAGTTTTCCGTAAGGCAGATGCAAATTATTTTTTGCCACATGATGAAATATTTCACTTAGGGAAGTATAACCGCAATCCGCGATCACCCCATGGACATTAGAAGGCAACGGAAACCCGGTAGCCATCAATACTGTGGTAGCTCCCATAGAGATCCCTGCCAGATAAATAGGCAGCTGGGCAAACCCGTTACGATTTAAATAGAAGATCCAATCCAGACAGTCATACCGCTCCTGTAAGCCAAAACAAATATGGCTACCCCCACTGCCCCCTTGTCCGCGCTGCTCTGCAAACAACACATTACACTGATTGCGAAACAAGAATTCTGCGATCATTCCAAAATCTCTGGACCATTCCGACCGCCAACCGTGCATACATAGCACTGTCCGTTTGGCGTCCTTACAACACCACAAATGCCCTGTCAGCCGCTCTCCATCCCGAGCCAGGATACGCACCTTGCAGCACCCGGCCTCCTGCAGATTACTTGACACAGCATCCTGCAGCTTGGACAACTGTCCCAATTCCCCGGAGCCTGTCAGTCGGGACTGCATCTTTTCCATCAGCTTGGGGGCATTTCTGTCCAACGCCACCGCCACCAATTCTGCAGTAAATGCAAAAGAAATTCCCGCTCCCAGAGCTGTCAGCCCCAATCCCGCAGGAATCAGCCACTTGCCTTTCATTTTCCCACCTGCTCTTTCAAAACTCTGCCATCAGTATGGGCAAAATACCCCCTGCCTATGCCATTGATCTAAAATATATTACGCTTGTACAAAAGCAGCCGGCTCTGGAAAGAGCCGGCTGCTTTCTTATTCTTCAGAAAACTGGTCCTTGCCTACATAGCACAAAGGACATTCAAAATCCTCGGGCACATCCTCCCACTTGGTGCCGGGGGCAATGCCGCCTTCGGGGTAGCCTTCTGCCTCATCGTAGACCCAACCACAAACATCACAAACATACTTCATTTTTGTTTCCTCCTCATATTTAACGGTATCATTATATACCGAATCTATCAAACCATTCGTAAAGATCTTACAAAATATCCAATTCCTTTTTCTGTTCCTCATGGAGCGCTATCAGCTGATTATAAGACGACAGTTTTTGCAGCAAAAGCTTCATAACGCTATCCAGCTGGCTGCCTTCTGAATAATCCGCCTCCAGCATCCAATCCACTCGGTTGTGCCGCAGCAAAGGCGCAGCCTTGGCTTTTTGGCCCTTCTGATAAATGGCGATGGAATGTCCGCCGCCTTGCTTCACCAGCTTCATGCAGGGCACATCGGTAAGCCCGTCACCAATATAAATCATATTGCTGAAAAACACCCGTTTTTCCGAATCCGGCCGGGAGTTATTTAAGTCTACATCATTGTTAATATCCAAAACACCCTTGTTGATACGGTAAACAAACTGGGTCTTATTGGTGTAGTTTACCGCCATCTTAGGCCAAATGGCCTGCCCGTTCCGGTACAAAAATTCGCAAGCATAAATCCGCTTAAAAAACTTCGCAATAGAAGTGCCTTCAATGATTTCTTTCAACCCGGAAGATAGCACATAATGCTCTACTTCCACCCCCGCCTCACGGGCATATTGATCGATCCGCTGAAACCATCCTTCCACGCCGGGCAGATACTCAATATCCTTACCGCAGGCATATAAGGATTCACGGGTCAAAGGATTTCCTGTTTGTTTTGCCTTTTCCACCATACAATACATATAAGTTAAAATGTTATCCATGGTTTCTTCTTCCGCTACCACTGCCGTGTGGGCCCAGAACCCCTCGGGCTGCATACCAATACTGGGAATAAAAGTGTACTCCTGCATATCCCGGGTGCAAAGGGTCTTATCAAAATCATACATAATGGCAACGATAGGCTTTTTCATCGAATCTCCTTTCCCGAAAAGACAAAAGTTTCTTGTTACAGACTTCCAGGATATATCCTTAGTTTACCCGTTTCTTTGTCAGTTTGTCAAGAAAAACCTAAAAACATCCTATCTTTTCCTGCTCTTTTCTAATTTTTGATAGTTTTCTGTTTCTCTGTGAAACGCAAACAAAAATCAACGAAAGAGATTGACATTTTTTGTGATTGTGATACTATAATTGAGCAAGGAAATCGTTTCTATTTACTATGAAAGCGAGGAATAATTATGAAAAACGCAAAACGCATTTTAATGCTCCTGCTGGCTGCTGTGATGATCCTGTCCATGGTAGCTTGCGGTGAAACCAAGCAGGAAGGCCTGCAGATCAAAGATGGCGTTGTTGTTCTCCCCGAAGGCTTTACCGCCGGTTTCGGCAGAACTGACATCACCCCCACCAATCTGCCCATCCCTGTAGACTCCAGCACCGGTGAGTATGTTGCAGACAACCTGTATGCTACCTGTGTTGCTGTCTCCGACGGCACCGATGTAGCACTGCTGTTCTCTATGGACATGAAGAACATCCCCGAGGATTTCTATCCCGAGGCAGCTAAGCGCATTGAAGCAGCTTACGGCATCCCCTCTGACAACGTGATCCTCAACGCAATGCACACTCATAATGCTCCCTCTGCCCAACACACTTCCAAGCCCGAGATCATTGAGTGGCGCGAGGTTGTTTATCAGGGCATCGTAGCTGCTGCTGAGCAGGCTCTGACCGATTTGGCTCCTGCCACTGCTTACACCGGCAACTCCGACACCACCGGCCTGGCTTTTGTCCGCCGCTATATTGATCTGAAGACCGGCATCTGCCTGGACTTGGATGCAACTGTCAAGAAGGGTCTGGTAGAGCGCGAATCCGAGGCTGATCCCGAACTGCGCACCCTGCGTTTTGACCGTGGCGACAAGAAGGACATCGTCATGATCAACTGGCAGGCTCACGCCGCCAGCGCTGCAGGCGACATCAAGACTGCAATCTCCGCCGACTTTGTTGGCTATACCCGTCAGGGTGTTGAAGAGCAGCTGGATGTCCACTTTGCTTTCTACATGGGCGCATCGGCCAACATCGGCATTGCCGACAAGATCGACAAGGCTAATTACAAGTGGAACGAAGTCGGCGTAAAGTTGGTCGACAAGGTCAAGGAAGCTCTGGCTGCAGAAACCCCTGCTGAAGTAGGCACCGATGTTAAGATCACCAAGACTATCATCAGCGGCAAGGTCATTCAGGAAACTCCTGAGCGTATCATGGCTGCTGAAGCTTACCGCAGAGCAACCACTGCTGAAGAAAGAGAGCAGGTTATTAAGGACTACAACCTGAACACCGCTCACGATGTTACCGCTATTGAGCACAGAAAAGCATACGGCACCGAGCGCAACATTCCTTTGACTGCTGTTTCCTTCGGTGATTTCGCTTTCGCTGCTGCTCCCTACGAAATGTTCGACACCAACGGCAAGGACATCCGCAGCGGTGTGCCTTTCAAGACCACCTTCATCTGCTCCCTGTCCAACGCAAACCTGGGTTACTTCCCCGATTCTGACATCTGGGATAACAACGGTTATGAAGTCGTTGCTTCCCGTTTCGAAAAGGGCCACGCTGAGCTGTGCGCTAACACCCTGATCGACATGCTGAAGGCACAGGCTAACTAATTTTTCCTACATACCCTCCCGGTAATTTACCGGGAGGGTTTTTTCTGTCTGTGCCAGAAATGACATATTTAAAAGCCCCAAAAATATTGACAATTTTTGTGGTTGTGATACTATAATTTTGTAAAAAGATCGTTTTGATTTATTATGAAAGCGAGGTACAGTTATGAAACATGTAACACGCATTCTGGCGCTTCTGCTTGTTCTTATGATGGTTTTATCCCTGATGGCTTGCGGCGAAACCAAGCAGGAAGGCCTGCAGATCAAAGATGGCGTTGTTGTGCTCCCCGAAGGCTTTACCGCCGGTTTCGGCAGAGCTGACATCACCCCCACCACACTTCCTATCGCTGTAGATGCCAGCAGTGGCGACTATATTGCAGACAATCTATATGCCACCTGTGTAGCTGTCTCCGATGGCACAGATGTTGCTCTGCTGTACACCATGGATATGAAGAACATCCCCGAGGACTTCTTCCCTCTGGCTGCTTCCCGTATTGAAAAGTCTTTCGGTATCCCCTCCGACAATGTGATCCTCAATGCTACCCACACCCATAGCGCCCCCGCCGCCCAGAGCACTTCCAAGGACGGCATCATCCAGTGGCGCGAGCTGGCATTCCAAGGCATCGAAGCAGCTGCGAAACAGGCTCTGGAGGACTTAGCACCTGCCACTGCATACACCGGCAGATCCGATACCACCGGCATGGCCTTTGTCCGGCGCTATATTGATATCAAAACCGGTATGTGCCTGAATATGGATCAAACCGTTACCAAGCGCATGGCAAAGCGGGAGAGTGAAGCAGATCCCGAACTGCGCACTCTGCGCTTTGACCGGGGCGACAAAAAAGATATCGTCATGATCAACTGGCAGGCGCACGCCGCCCATGCTACTTCCGATATAAAAGGTGCGATCAGTGCTGACTTTGTTGGTGTAACCCGCCAAAACGTGGAAGCAGAACTGGATGTACATTTTGCTTTCTACATGGGCGCTTCCGGTAATATCAACCTACAGGACAAAATCAATAACACCACCTTGAAGTGGGAAGATGTAGGCGCAAAATTAGTCGACAAGGTCAAAGAAGCGCTGTCTACAGAAACCCCTGCCGAAGTAGGCGATGTAAAGATCACCAAGACCATTATCAGCGGCAAGGTTATCCAAGAAACACCTGAGCGTATCATGGCCGCCAACGCTTATAAAACTGCAAAAACCGGTGCTGAAAAGGCACAGGTTATCAAAGACTACAACCTAAACACCGAACACGATGTAACTGCTATCAACTATCGTTTAATGTACGGCACAGAGCGCAACATTCCTCTGACCGCTGTTTCCTTCGGTGATTTCGCTTTCGCCGCTGCTCCCTACGAAATGTTCGACACCAACGGCATGGACATCCGCAACGGTGTTCCCTTCAAAACCACCTTCATCTGTTCCCTGTCCAACGCCAACCTGGGCTACTTCCCCGATTCCGATGTCTGGGATACCATCGGCTATGAAGTGGTTGCTACCCGTTTTGAAAAGGGTCATGCCGAGCTGTGCGCTAACCAGCTAATCGACATGCTGAAGGCACAGGCCAACTAATCTTATCCTACCTCTACAAAAACACCGCTATTGTTTCCAATAGCGGTGTTTATCATGTTATAGCTTCACAGCGGAGGACTGTGCGTTCCAAACCGCCTGGACTACAGGTGAAAAGCGTTAAAGGATATTCCTCTGTTGGCAGTTTCTCTCCTTCTGTCCGGTGCAAATGCTCGATTTTGGCTACCCGGTAGCGGAAAACTGTACCGATTGTATTTTCGAGTTCCACTTCCGCCCCTATTTGAGCGTTGTGTAAGGGATTAAAATGGCTTTTATAATTGTGGCCCATGATGATCATATTGCCGCCGGAAATACTTCCTGCATACCGGCAAGGCGCTACCTTCAGCATTTCCTCGCTCCACTGATCCAAAACAGGTAACTGTATCCCTACAGAGGGAATACGAATACTACCAAGTAAGGTGTAACCCATATACTGCATTTGTGGAAGCACCGGATCTGCCTGTCCCTCCGGTTGGTTTTCCGGTCGGGTTTCTATGGGCAACGTTTTATTTTCCAACTGCTGCAGCAAAACTGCGGCGGTTTGTCCTGCAGAAATATCTTCCTGCTGCTGCGCCAAATAAAGCCCCAAACCGCTGAGCACCAACATCACGCCCACCGCCAAAAGCAGCAAGCCCCGCTTTTGCCGTTTATTCATAGTTTTTCTCCCGTCCCCGGTACACTTCTACCAAGCCTGCACAGATCGCCACCGCGCCCAAACTCAGCAGCAGATACTGAGGCCACAGGATGGCACCGGTCTGGGGAATGTTGGGTTGGGGGGTAACAGGCTCAGACGGAACAGACGGCTCTACCGGAGTTTCCACCTTTGGCTCTGCCTGAATATCATACACAAGTCCCTCTCCAATGGTCATAGGCATACAAATCAAAAAAGGTGCAAATTCCGCCTCTTCTGCCATGCTGCATACCAAGTACCACCCATCTGTTAAGGAGGGGAAGAAAATTTCATTATTTTCATTGGGTGTGCCGGTTTCCCCTAACAAATTCCCATTCTGGACATGCTGGAAAAACTTTTTAGCTACCTCCGGAGTCAAGTCCGTCTGGGTGAGCTGGTCTACCACGCCAACAAAATCTTCTGTGGGAGCGCCATCTGCATCTGCTACCCGAAACACCATAGCAGGCTTTCTCACCTTGGTCAGTAGAAGGCTTCCGGGCTTGGCCGCAGATACAAAGACAGCAAACAAACAACATAACATAACCGCCAACAAAAGCTTACATGTCCATCTTTTCATTTTGCTGTCCTCCCTTCTTCTTTTTGCTACTCAAAAGAACTGTCACAAAGGCCACCACAGCAATGGCCACTAAACTCACCGACACCAACACCACCACATCAATGGAACTGATCTCATTTTTTATATAAATATCTTTCGGTTGCTCTGCGCCGCCCATTCCGGTACGGACACCTCTGATCAAAAGGCGGTGGGAGTTAATGCCGTAGGGGGTGCAGGTTACCAAAGTTACCAAGTCCTGTCCTTCCTCCACCCGCAAAAGCCGCTGATCCTGGGGCTCTACCACCGCAATATGGCACACCTGATATTCCAGAGTCTGTCCCAGAACATGGATGTAAAATTTATCTCCCAGTTCCAGATGATCGATATTGGTAAACAACTCTGCTGAAGGCAGACCCCGGTGTCCGGAGATCACACAGTGGGTATTTTCCCCACCCACGGGCAGAGAGCTCCATTCCAGATGGCCGATCTTATCCTTCAGAACCGCCTCGGATGTGCCATGGGCAATCGGCAAGGATACATTGATAGAAGGGATCTGCACATAGGCCATAATTCCCTGGTTGGTCACAGCCAGGGTGTTTTCATACTGCTCCTGCAGCTGCTGGGAAAGGGTGTATGGATCTTCCCGTTCCAGCAATGCAACGTTATAAACCTGCGCCTTTTTCAGCTCCTGCTCATACATTGCCTGATCCATTTGGCTTGCCTGCTGGGAATATTCGGCAATGGCCTTGGATTGAAGCCAGGTATTATAGGCATTGCTGATGGTGGGATACAGCAGCAAGGACAATCCTGCCACAAACACCAGCACAAGAATGACAGAAAACAGCTTGTTTTTCATTTGGCAGAACTCTCCTTTCTGTTGTATTTGCTTTGGGACTTTTCCCCAGTCCGGCAAATGCCGGACTGGGGGAATAGTAAATTAGACTTCCTTACGCTTGATCACGACCATAGCAGCCAGTGCGCTCAGCACCAGAACTACACCGCCGATGTAGAACACAGTAGTACCGATGCCACCGGTTTCAGGCAACTTAGTGCCCAGGGTGTTTTCGATCTCGATGGTCTTGGCCCCCTTCAGGCTGCCGTTTCTTACGTCGGCCAGAGTCTCCTCAATGCCGGTATAGCCACCGGGCACAGTGGTTTCCTTCAAATACAAAACCTCTGCGTCTACGCCGTAGAAAGTCAGCTTGCCTTCATCATCAGAGAAGTATTCTGTGCCATCTTTTTCATCAGCTACCCAGGAAACAGTCTTCTTTTCTTCGTCGAACTTGTAGAAGCGGTGCTCGTTGTCACGGAGCTTAAAGCCCGCATTTGCCAAGGGTTCACCCTCCTGGTCGATCTTCTTCACATTGATCTCATAGGTCATGGTGCCAACGGTGTCATGGTCAGTTTCAATATTCTTGTGTGTGTGAGTCAGCCATGCTTCGTTCTCGTGGGCAAGGTCGGTTTCGACCTTATGGTTGTCATCTCCATACAGCAAAACACCATTGTAGTTTACAACGATCTTTGCTTTGTCCTGGAGGCTGTTGCACCAGTCTTCCTCAAATACAATGTGGAAGGTACACTCCTCACAAATATCATCTGTAACCACTGTGTACTCGCCGTCGGGATTCTCTGCAGTCTTCTGGGCAACAGGGTTACCGCCGCGAGTAACGGAGAAGGAATCGGTATACAGTACGACATGATCGTCCATAATATCGTGGATGATGTAGTTGGAAGCGCCTACACCGGCAACGACGGTCACACGGTAGTTAATGGTTTGGCCGATGTCAACGCTGTTGATATCTACAGCATCGCCGGTGGAATCTTCAATAACCTTCTTTTCCAGAGTGGGCATACCGGGAGCTACAGACTTTTCTGTGATCACCTTCGGCTTTCCATCCTTTACAACAATGACGCCGCTGGCGGTGGTGTTGCTGGGAACCAGCAGATAGTAGCCGTCGGACTCTACAACCAGACCATTTGCATTGTTGACTGTCACAGAGCCTACAGAAGCAATATCAGGGTTCGCCTGCACATACTCTCTTGCCAGCTGTGCAATCACTGCAGCATCGGAAGCAGAGTTGGTGTTCTTGAGCCAGATCATATAAGCGCTGGCTGCGTCCTCAGGATTTTCGGGTTTCACAGGCTGTAGCTCGAAATAAGCTTCCCGGCCTTCATTCTGGGCTTCCGGATTTGCATACATCGTTGCAAAATCCAGCCACTTGCCTGACGCTTTGTAGGTGTTCTCGCCTTCGTTGTTGCCATCGAGAACATCAAACATCTTATAAACGGTGTAAACAGTGTACTTGGTGGCATCTTGCAGTTCGGCGCCCTCTACTACGATGGTGCCGCCCTTGCCGCTGGGAAGATCTTCAACCGCGAATGCGGTGACAGACAATGCAAATACTATCAGCATTGCCAGTGCTAGGGTTACGATTCTTCTTGTAGCTTTCATAATGTACTTCCTTTCGTATTGAGTTTTATTATTATTTTTTATTTTTATAAATTTATTTTGCATCAGGAGGTATCCCTTTCCTCCTTTCTGCGTTTTCCTTTGTATAAGAACATAGCTGTGGCTGACACAAACATCAGCAGCCATCCGCTATGTATATACACATCTGTTCCTATACCGCCGGTTTCCGGCAACTTGGTAAGTTGGAGATTGACCACCCGGATATTAAAGGGGCCCGTGATCTGGACCACCGGATCATACAGTTCTGCAATCGAGCCGTCATCCAGTACGCGTCTGATATTACCATCACTATCCATGGTAATAATCACCGGATTAAAGGTAATATAATAACCGTCGGTTGCTTGTATCTCCGTCAACCTGTAATAAACATCTGCGGTAAGGTTATCGAAATTCAGCATACCGTTGGCATCGGTGGTCTGGATATTGGGGGCTGTGCCGGTTACCGGCTGCCATACACCGCCTACCAATTCCACCTGCTCCAGAGTGAAGATGCTACCCGGCAAAAGATTCCCGTCTGTGCCCACCTTTGTAAGGATCAGCTGCAGACGCTTCTGGGAGTTGGTAACGGTGAACTTCCAGTTATCAACATCCCCGTCGCCGTCGGTATCCGTTCCCACACCGGGGGAATATGTTACCGTCCAGTTGGCAAACGTGACACCATCCGCCAAAGTAGGTTTGCCCCCGATAACGATCTCCTTGACACCCCAGGTAACAAGCCCTCCGTTAGCGTATCTGGGCAGATCCCGCCAGGTATGCTGCCAAATGTTGCCACCGTTTAGGGTCGCTTGGGCATCATTCATACCGGGGAACAGCGCCGCAGCATGCTGTCCGTTGGCCTGAAGCACCATCACTACGCTGTCGGCAGGTGTATTGGTGTTCCATACCTTTTGCACAGTCACGCTCATAAATTCCGCAGCGTAGTCTTTTACAACCAACGCATCGTTACTGGGAACTTTTGCGATGTTCTCCCATTGATCCTGCGGCTTACCGGCAATGTCTTTGATGACTACATCGCCGTTATCATCCTTGCCCACAGTGATATCCGGGGCTGGATCGTAACCCGCCGGGGGTAGGACTTCCTTAACCACCACATCTCCATAATCGTAGCTAAAGCCTGTGGTAGAGATCACAGAGAAGCCGTCATCGGTGGTAACGATCTGAGAAAACGCGCCGTTACCGGATTCATCGCGCTCATATTGGCCGGTTTGTTCATTGTAGTTAAAGGTCAAACGATTGCCGTTTTGCCACAATTCAAACACCGCGCCGCCGATGGGTTTACCGGTCTTACCGTCTTCTTTTTTGATCAGAATGGTTTCAATGGGATAATAGTAGTTGTGGAAATCCACCATCAGACCCTGATCCGGATCTTCGTCCAGGGCGAAGGTCTTGCCGATCACCCGGGCCCGGGTTCCGTACTCGGCGATAGCAGTATGCATGCCGTCAGTATCGTATACCGTATACTCAGCATAGCAGCTATACCCGGGAACCTCCACAGGGAATTCTTCAATGTGCCAGTATTCTCCCAGCTCCACCCCTTCGATCACCCACTGATAATGGTGGTTGCTATCTGTTTCCGTATCAAAGATGAGGATCTGTGCATTGGGATATTGGCGTCGCAGGGCATCTGCGCCCTCTTGGTTGACCACCAAAAGATATTCCTTAAAAAGAGAATTGTTAGGTTCATAGGCAACAAAGTTGCCTTCTGTATCCAGCGTGCCATTTTCTGCTAGGATGTAGAAGCCATCCTTTTCCATCTGCAGAACTGTATCGTCACCGCCGAAGACCTTGTCGATGGTAACAGAGCCTTCCTTCCTATAGACCTTTCCGTCTATGTGCCAGGAAGAACCTTCCAGCTTACACACATACCAACGGATGGCATAGTAATCGTGGTTCAGCTGCTCCGGGTCAACGGGCTGACCTTCATAGGTCAGCTTCTTACCTGGATTCTTGGCCAGGTAATCCTTCAAATAGGAGAAAATATAATCATCACTGGGGAAATCATAGAGCCACATACCGCTGGCCTTCTCGCCGTAGAGGGCCCGGATGGCTTGGTCTGCCGTATAGGAGTTGTCCGCCGTGGAGTCAGCGATCTCATAGGCTTTTTTGATTTGAGAATCTGTCCAGGAAGTGTCTATACCGCCTACATAGGTGTTAAACACCTCAGGGGTGTAGTTTTCTGTAGGTTGGCTGGTAATATTGCCGCCCACATCCACCGCCGCCGAGTCAAAGCGGACAAAGAAGGTGGCGCTGGTCAGCCGGGCACCTTCTACCCACACGCCCTGGAAGTGGATCTCACCGTCGGCGTCGATGTAGCTTTCCAGGTCGTTCCAGCTTACAGTGGTGTCCGGTGGCAGGATCACATCCGATCCTACAGCTTTCCAACCTTTGAAGTAATAGGTAAGACTTTCTTTGTTGGAGCTACTGATCTCCCGTCTTGCTGTCCGGGAGGTCAGATCCAGGATCGTCATGGATTTTCCACCCAACGCCAATGCAGTTGCCGTTGTGTTGTTAGTGCCGTATATCTTTGGCACTTCATCCACCACATTCACCGCACCGGCGGGGAAGTTTACATCGTAATAGACATCTACGATCCGGGAGGCTGCAGTAAAGGTCATATCCGTTGTAATGAGGGAAATCTCATCCCCGGGACTGTACCGAGTGCCTTCCGTATCCGTCCATAGCCAACCGTCGGGAAGCTCGTCCAATGCCAAAGTCCCCCGGTAGGGTACGGTATGGGTAACAGTCTGTCCTGTATCAGTAACAAGGGTTACTGTGTATGTATTGGGGATGACAACAAAGGTGGTGTTGCCGGTAATGTAAACCGTCTGGGTGCCGTCACTTTCATAATATACGCTACCGTCGGTCCCCTCTTCCGCCCAGAACCAGCCCTCCCGGTTCGTACCCGCCAGGCTGGGTAATGTTACCGCCAGACGTCCATTGACAGGCGTTCCTGTGTAGGAAGGCCCTAACTGGTCGCCGTATTCGTTACGGAACACGGCTGTGTATTCCTTAGGATGGGCATACAGTGTGGTGGTTTTTGTAATGGTGGCA
>JAZREX010000015.1:0-8088 GCA_045661025.1 Faecousia sp.
ATACATCCCTGGCATAGGGTGTCAATTCTATGAGCCGTGCCAGTTCTTCCGGTTGCTCCCGGAGGACTGTGAAGAAATTAACGATATCACCGTCAATGTCATTCACTGTCTCAATTGCTGAAGGCGGTTTGTTAAACAGAACAGCACCACTGCCAAAGAACGGCTCCAGGTATGACCGGTGGGGAGGCATCAAAGCAACGATCTCTTCTGCCATACCCCATTTGGCACCGGGGTAATTCAGCAGCGCGTTCACCGCCAAGCCTTCTTTCCGTGCTTGTAATTCGGCTGCTTCAGGTAAGGATAGCGGTCCTTGAAAACAGTAATCTTTTCGCCGTGAATCTGCCGCAGCAGTCTGTCAAGGTGTTCCTGTTTTACATCGGAATCAACACCCTGCAGCCACGCCTCACCAAAATCGTGCTCATACTGATGCAGTGCCTTGAACAGTCGACTGATCCGCTTTTTGCCGAAGGTATCCTTGCCCATAACCGCCGGATCATTAAGACAGAGCTGGATCAGATCCCAGCACTTTTGAAAGCCGGTATCCATACCCACATCAAGCATTGCCTGATTGAGCATTTCTCTCTTTTGGAGATATGCGTTGGGTTTCTTCATAATTGAGTGCCTTCTTTCTTTCGATAATCGCCACCATCGATGGCAATGAGCAGAAGATCAGCGTTTTCAAGGGTACGGCTTTTCCGGTAGGCAGCTCTTGCCATTTCTGTCCGCCGGATAGTCTCTACCTGCCGTTTGCCCATCTGCTCAACAAATTTGTAATGTTCGTACTCACGCATAATCTTGCGCTTTTCACGAATGGCAGTTTCACGGTCGACGATGCCCATACGGAGCTGCGCATACAGCATCCGGAAGCATAGGTATGTAACCTTATCGGGGTAATCCAACCCGCCGGGCATTTCGTCGCCGTTGGCTGCCTGCCGTTCGTAGGGGAAAACTACGCTGTTTACTTTTGGTTCAGGTACCATAGCAATACCTCCGTAGCCTGCTTCCAGCCATAGCAGAAGGCGTGAAAGTATCCGTTTGCCTTCAGGTGTTCTGCCCACCACAGCTGGTCGCTGTCCGGCTTGCCGTCCAGAGCCTTCATTTCGATATACAGGCCGTGGTATTGTCCAGTGGGAATAGGCAGGTGCAGATCCGGCACGCCGGTCTTGACACCCATCGTTTTCAGTATGGCAGCCTGGACCTTATCCGTTCGCTCGTTGGGAATGTGGTACAGCATAGCCAATTCCGGGTATTTCTCCCGAATAGAAGGCTGTTGCGACCACTGAATAACCCACTTCTGTTCTGCACTCTCGGAGGGAACACCACTTGCTTTTAATCTGGCCTTGCTCATAGGCGCGCTCTCCTTTCGCCAAATACACGGTTGAGGATCTGACTTGCCTGCAGGCGGTTTAGTTGGGAAGTATCGAAGTTCTTGAACTTCCGCTGAATGACACGCAACTGACTTTCAGTTGCAGGCTTTTTGCCCCATCCTTTGGCAGCATTGAGATCCCAGATCTGCCGGGCGTCTGCGTTTAGATCGCAAAGCTCGCGGTATGCGCGGTCCAGTGCGGTCTGATAAGGAACAGATTCACCGCCAAAGACTACCCGGCCCAGCTGATCCGGACACGGGATTACCAGGTTTCTCCGGTTGGGTAAGGAGCATACCAACGATCCATCCGGCATTTTGAAGTAATTGACATCGTGCAGGTTGTAAGACATACCTTTGGCCCACAGATCTACGATCTGCACATTCTTGATCCAGCTTTCCGGAGAATCGCTGGCAGCAGCCGCTTTCTCTGGGAGTTCAAAGATAGGACCTTGGATTTCTTCCACCTTGCTTGCCGGAACATTCTTCAGGTCAAGGCCGATAAGTGTGGGGGCGGTGCAAAGACTCGCTTTTCCGGTAACGCCCACACAGTCGATCAGGATCAGTTTTTCTTTTTCCGGGTGAGTACGTAAGCCACGACCAACCATCTGCGTATAGAGCGTTTCGGACTGGGTAGGACGGGCAATGATAACCGTCTCCACCAAAGGGATATCGGTGCCCTCGGTAAACACCATCACATTGACAATGCAAGGGATCTCCCGGCGGGTAAACCGTTCAATAATGTCAGCACGGTCTTTGGTCTTACCGGTAACAACCACAGCACCGGGGATCTTCTTTGCAATCTCCTCAGCCTGATGGACACTGACAGCAAAGATCAGTGTGGCGCCTTTTGCGTGCTCCCGGTAGGTTTCCGCGATAGCATCGGCGGTACCGTCCATAGCCTCTTCCAGTTCGCCCGGAGCATAATCACCGTGCCGGGTATGTACTGCGGATAGGTCAAAGCCGATGTTTACCCGGAGGCAATGGATATCGCATAGGTAGCCGCTTTTAATGGCCCAGCGCAGATCCCGCTGGAAAATGATCTCGGAGTACACATCATCCAGTTTCGCCTTATCTCCCCGGTTGGGGGTAGCGGTAAAACCAATGTGCTTTTCAGGGGCAAAGTGATCGTAAATCTTTTTGTAGGTGCCGGCAGCTGCGTGGTGCGCTTCGTCTGTGATGATCTTGTCGAATTCGTCATAAGAAAACCGGTCAAGTCGATTCACCAAAGACTGAACACTTGCGATCACCACATCTTCACCGTGGCTGCGCTCCTTTGCAATCTCAAACCCTACAGGGCAGTCGTAGTACCTGGCAGGCTGCCGCACCAGCTCTTCCCGGTGAGCAAGGACCAGAACACGACCACCATTGCGGGGAATGTGGGTGAAGGTCGCCGTTTTGCCGCAGCCGGTTGGCATCTGGCAGAGGTATGCACCTGGCGCCTTCGCCTCGATAATATTGATGCATTCTTTTTGATAGTCTCTTAATTCCATATTTTCACCTTTTGCGGAACAAAGCGGAACAGCAGCGGAACACGATGTTCCGCGCAAAAACAATCCACAATGTTCTGCGATTGTTGATAAATTCCGGAAAATTCCGTTTTTCCAGAGCGAAAATGTTATTTGATTTTTGGGTGCGGAACTGCGGAACAGTTTTGCACTGTTTCTATAAGGAAACATTAAATTGCTAAAACTTAGAGATAATCACATATAGTTATAAATACTTGTATATGGTGTTCCGCGTGTTCCGCAGTTCCGCGCATTTGTAAAAGTCGATTTTTACACATCAAAAGTGAAGAATTTAATTTAAGTTGTGGATAAAAACTCAACTTTTCAACTTCGATTTTTGCGGAACAAACGCGGAACAACGTTCCGCAATTGCGGAACAGTTACATCGGGAGTAGATCGTCCGGATCACAGTCGCCGTCCCATTCAGCTTGCAGATTCAGCACAACACATTCCGTGCGGATGCCGTTAATTCGCTTGCTTTTGGTAAAAGCCCGGCCTCTGGTCTCGATCAGACTATTTGCCTTCAAGTAACTGAGGGTGGCAGCATAGGAATACCCCGCCTCCTGGATCACCTTATTGAACACACCACGATTGATATAGGCGGTGTTGTTCTCAATGATGCCATAGCAGTCGCCCACAGCAGGCAGTTCCGGATTAAAGAATCGGTTTACATTGGAACCCACCCAGTCGCAAAGCCAGTCGTAGGCGCGTCTGCCGGCCGATACAGCCTCCTTGGATGCAAGGAATTCTTCTATGTCGGAAACACTTAGCACCAGCTGCTTTGCGGTTTCCATATCATCCTGGAATACCCATTGTGATACCAAAAAGTCAGCGGTAATAATCGCTGCAGCTGCCATTGCCTGCTTTTCGGTGGAATCACCGGCGCACAGATCCCGGAAGTTTTCTTGGTAGATCTGCCGGACTGCATCCTGTGTCTTTTCGTCCTGATACAGTCTTTCCACAAACATCTGTCCAGCAAAGCCGTAATTCCTTTTCAGCTTTCCGGATATGCGCTGACCATCAGTCAGAACGGCAGATCCGGCGGTACATTCGATGTCAATAACACGGTTAACCGCGCCAGCACCTGCAGAAATGCTTGTGAGGGGTGATTCGCCGGTCGTAAGGAAGCAGCAGCTCCAGGTGGGAGTAAGTTCCACACCGCCGCTTTTCTTGCCACGAGACCGGCCCACACCTTGGGCAAGCTGGTACACGTCAAAGTTCGTTTTGCCCCTGCTGTCCTTGGTGAGCTGGAGTTCATCCAGGCATACCGGAAGGTGGTTGAGGAAGGCAGCAGTCCGCTCCTGTCCAACCTGTGTTCCATTGAATGTCTGAACATAGCTGCCAAGCGCAGGGTTGCCCCACACGGACGCGGCGAGCATCAGGGCGACCGTTTTACCGGTACCGGAATCCACGCCCCACAGGTGCACGAAGAACGGCAGAGAGCCAACCAATGACAGAATGGGAGATGCAAACGAAGCAGCAAGCATAATCCTTGCAGTAAGTGACTGCCGGCGGCACTCCATAGCGGTTTCGTACCAAGTGCCGATAGATCCTCTGGATTCCACAGACTGATATAAATTCCGGAAGGAAGCATCACCGTCAAACACAAGGCCTTCCACATAAGGGGAAAAGCCTTCACCGGGTATGTAGCCAAGCCGACCAATGGATTTCTGCTCCGGTATGATGTCATAGTTTAGGTTTTCCATATCGTTGATATAGTCCACCAGAGCCGATGCACTGTTGCTGGTAACGGAAATGCCTTGGCTGGAAAGAGAGGTAATATTCCGGGAAGTGGAAACAGTGGATTTGTCCACAATAGTGGTGCGCCATTTCTTATCTCTGCCCGGTGGCTTAAATGCCAGGGTAAGCTTTACCTCACCGGTATCAATGTTGATCAGACGGCTGATCGGCATAATAGGGTGGGCGCAGGCACATTCCCGGCCGCCATTCGGCAGGTCCCGGAAGATGCCCCAGTCCATAGATTCCCATGTGCCGCAGTTCAGCTCAATTGCCTGATCCTCAAACTCGGTTTGGTTAGGGATCATATTCCGCCGTTTTGCGTCCAGTTGTGCTTTGTTGTACTTCTGGAGCATTCCTTTGAAACTCTTGAAGCCTACCGATTTGGCATTCTCTTCCATCTTCACCTTGGCAATTTCATACAGGAAAGGTGTCTTATGTAGCTCGTAGAGCTTTTCATAAGGCTCCGGAGTGCAGAAATCAGCCGCAGAATAATCGTAGTCCGGAATGATACTCAGCTCCGCTGCGTTGGGGTCTATTACATTGTTTTCGTCCTTTGGCAGGAGCATTCAATCACATCCTTACTCCGGCAGACCTTCTCCGTTCAGTTCGTTGGTCAGATCGCTTGCGACCTTCTCAGTTTCAAACCAGTCTGCAATTTTACTTTCGCCCTGTTTAATGGCGTTGTAGATACCGATGAATTCCACAAAATCATCAGAATTCATGGTTTCAATTTTCTTTTTGAGCCGCTTCTCAATCTGCTCCTGGGTAACACCCATTTTGGCAAACTGCACGACCATATTCTTGACACGGTCGATCAGCGGAGTATCATTCTTGCCGGCAAGGGTCCTCTTACACTCATTGATAGCATCTTCAACGAACCAGGAAGGCAAGATTGCGAGGATACGGGAACGAAGGCGGCGGGTTGCCATATTGGCATTGTTTTCGTAGATATCCCGCTGACTGGTCAAGGTAACCATTTTCTTGCCCTGTTCGCGCTGATGGGGGTTAGTGAAGTTCTGCACACTCTGAGCATTGGTTTCCAAATCCCAGGCATAGGCCTGCATTTCGCTCTTGCCGTCGTCCTGAGACAGTTCCTTAATGCCGTAATCAATGTTGCCCCAGCACCGGGCCAGCTCCTCCGCAAAACGGATGGTGGGACCTTCTACAGTCTGATTGCCCCGGGGGAAGCTATAGAATGCCTTGGCTGCCATAGTGGGGCGCTGGCAAGCTTCCATTGCCTTTGCGTATGCGGCAATTTCATTCCGGGGGAATTTCTTTGCAATCACAAGCTTGCCTTGTGCTTCTGCAATCGCTCTGCTTGCTTCAATGGCAACAGTGCCTTGGTTGATGTTGTCCAGCTGCGCCATGACACCGGCGCCGGGCATATTGGGCATTGCGGGGGGATTGCTGGTGGATGTATATTCCATGATTTCTTCGCTCATAAATAATCTCCTTATGTAACGTCTTTGGCCAGCCATGCAGGCAGAGCCAGTGTGTTGATTTGGTTGTTCTTTCCGAGGTATCCATACCAGTTTCCGGATAATTTGCAGTCGTGATAGATCCCGATGCATTCCCGGAAAATGTTGTGGCCCCGCTGCAGCAGTAGTTCATCCGCTTGAAGGATGTTTACCGCATAAGGTGGTGTTTTCTCTACCACGATGAATACAAACAGAGGCTTTTGTTGAATGTGCTTGGATACGCCTTCGGAGTACATTGCTGACTGGAAGTCATAACCGTATTTGATGGCATCCCGGATAAAAGCATCCGTACTGGCATCTGTAGTGGACTTCACATCTACAATGATCGGTTGGCTGTACTGGGTGTTCAGGCAATCAGTGCGGCATTTGCATTCTTCACCGGTCAGTTCATCCACCCAAAAGAAGGAGACCTCTTTCTGACCGTTCAGCAGTTTCTGGGCAAGCGGAACAGATGCAAGGGATTCGCACATTGCTTTTGCCTGCTCGTGCATTTCTGCGGGGATAACGGTTTTACCTTCTGCCTGCTCCAGGAATTCTGCCAACAGCTGTTTACCTTCTCTGGTTCGCCGGTCTACATCGGGCATCACGACAAACTCAAGGTCAAAGGTGTCAGGCTCTAAAGCCATTTTGTGGAACACCTGACCAAATAGCAGAGCCGGGGTAGGTTCTTCCGGGTGCTCTTTGAAATACTTAAATTTTTCCGGGCTATCGTGGATCCGCCACAATTCTGATCTGCTGATAGCGGGGTGGCTACGGTATTCAATCTCCGTCATAGGGATCTTCCTCCGATTCTTCAAGGTAATCGCCTGCGGTAGTCTTGCGAATATCGAACGCATCAGCAAGATCATCAATGTCATAGGCTTCTAAAATGCGTTCCTTTAGGCAATCACCGCAGACTATGTCACCGTCACTGATGTACATTTTTTGATCTCCGCTGAATTCCTGCTCGCAGTCAGCACACTTAACGGAGTTGCTTTTGTGTGGATGACCGGTGCTAAGAGTACGGGCGATTTCGGGGTGATCAGGAATCTCCGTGTACCGTGCCATTGTCGTCCTCCGGTTTCCCCCAAACAAAAGCATATACGGCGGAGACTTCGCTCAGCTCCATCATTTTCTCAAGAAGCTTGAACTCCTCCGATAGCCTGTTGACATAGACGCATTCCGTCACTTCGCAAGGAACCATGTTTTCGAGAAGTACAAGATCTTTGGGATTCACACTTCCGTGCGGGGATATCGCTAAATAATTTTCACCATCTCCACCCTTAAGAAGCAGGGTATACACAAATTCATAAGATGAATTCATTGACATTTCCTCCTAAGTCTGTTATTTTAGGAGCGTGGGAACACTCCTGCGCGCCGTTTCCGGTTCTGATCCAACCGGAGGCGGCATTTCTTTTTCGGTTTGCATAGCCAAAAGCTTTTTTCTTCTGCGGTATTCCCGCTGATACGCATTCCACTTCTCCCGGTTGGCCTCTCTGTAGGCAGCCTTCTGGGCGGCGATCTTCTTGCCCTTATTGTCAAGTCGATCTAGCTTTGCCTGCTTGTCCATTCTTCGGCTGCGCTCCAAGTCTTCCGGGGATAGCCTGAATTCTCGCTCGATCTCTTCATCAGCCAGGCGCATAGCTTTTAGCTCTGCATCAGTGAAGATGGATTTCTTCTTCGGCTTATCCATAGCGTTCAACCTCTATGCTTGCCGATCTCATGTACACAGCCGAAACCATAACTGGCAATCATACCGAGCACAACAGCCGCTGCACCCAGTACCCAAGCCAACCAACCGATTCCACCGGTACCGACGAAACAGGCTACTGCGCCGGCTCCCAGGGAAACAAAGGTATATCGGCAGGCCTGGAGCTCAACGCGTTCCTTCGCCTTGCTTGCGCACTTTTGGCGGAAAGCGGCCAAGGTTTCATTCCGGCTCTGCCGGATCTCGGCATCTTCAGCAGCCCTCTTATCTGCCGCTGCCTTCCGCACCGGATCATTGAAGATGTTTTCCCAC
>JAZREX010000016.1:0-23087 GCA_045661025.1 Faecousia sp.
TCCATGCTCTGCTGATCGGTAGAGGTCAGCTGTGTGACGGCAATCAGCAAAGGCCGAGTGCCATCAGCACGGGTCAGACCTTCCAGTGCTGCACGCATCATATTTTTGGTACCTGCAGCATGGAGGTTTGTAATGTCAACATCCAGGTTGCTCAGCACTGCCATCGCCTTCTTGACTGTATTGGGAATATCATGCAACTTTAAATCCAGAAAAATCTTATGGCCACGAGCCTTAATTTCTTTCACAATAGAAGGACCTTCTGCATAGTACAGCTCCATGCCGATCTTCACAAACGGTTTTCTTCCAGTAAACTTATCCAAAAACGCAAAGGTCTGCTCTGCGCTGGCAAAATCGCAGGCAACAATAACATCCTTACCCATTACTTTACGCCTCCTATAATATCTTCTAACGATTCGATTTTGTAGTTATCCATGACCTGGGGCAGATCACGGATAATATCCCGACACACAAAGGGATTTACCAGGTTTGCTGCGCCAATCTCAACGGCAGTTGCGCCTGCCAGCATCATTTCAATCACATCTTCAGCGCTGCCGACGCCACCCATACCAACCACAGGTACTTTTACAGCATTGGCAACCTGATATACCATCCGTACCGCAACCGGGAAGATGGCGCTACCGGAAAAACCGCCCATCTTATTTGCAATCACAGGCTTTCTGGTACGCAGATCGATCCGCATGCCTAACATAGTGTTAATTAAACTAATGCCATCTGCGCCAGCATCCTCACATGCCTTAGCGATAGAAACAATATCCGTTACATTGGGAGAAAGCTTCACAATCACCGGCTTGGTGGTCACCTTTTTAACAGCAGTGGTCACTTCTGCTGCAGCCTTCGGGTCTGTTCCAAAGCTCATGCCGCCGCCGTGCACATTAGGGCAGCTAACATTGACCTCCAACCAACCCACCTGCTCCTGGGAATCCAGTTTCTGGCAGGTATAGGCATAATCTTCCACAGAAAAACCGCTGACATTTGCCATCACAGGCTTGTGGAAGCACTCTTTTAACTTAGGCAGTTCCTGGCTGATCACCTTTTCTACACCGGGGTTTTGCAAGCCCACCGCATTGATCATACCCGCAGGACACTCTGCAATTCTAGGGGTAGGATTGCCAAATCTGGCTTCCTTGGTAGTTCCCTTGAAAGAAAACGTGCCCAGACAGTTAATGTCATAAAGTTCGGCATATTCATAGCCATAGCCAAAAGTGCCGCTGGCAGGAATCACAGGATTCTCCAGAGGGATCCCGCAAAGATTTACACTCAGTCTTCCCACAAGATCTCCTCCTTCCGCATCACAGGCCCTTCCTTACAAATTCGCTTATACCCAGTAATGGTCTTGCAGGAACATCCCATGCAAGCGCCAAAACCGCAACCCATTCGCTTTTCAAAGCTGAATTGCCCCTGGGTGTTACTGCTTCGATATACCGCCTTCAGCATAGGCTCAGGACCACAGGTGTAAAAATAGCTGTAGTCCATACCTTGAAGTGCATCGGTAACAAAGCCCTTGATGCCGTAAGAACCGTCCACAGTGGTCACAGTGACTTCTGCGCCCAAAGCCTTAAATTCCTCTTCATAAAACAGCTCAGATTTGGTATTAAATCCCAGAATCACACGCACACGTTTGCCCTGAGCAATAAGCTGCTTTGCCAATAAGTACATAGGCGGAACACCTACGCCGCCACCAAGCAACACAGGTTGATCCCCAGAAACAGACAGATCATATCCATTTCCCAATCCGGTCAGGATATCCAAAGTGCCCCCATTCATCATAGAAAGCTTCTTTGTACCCTTGCCCACAACCTTATAGACAATAGTAAGGGTATTTTTGCCTAAATCACAAACGGAGATCGGACGGCGTAAATACAGACCATCCAGCAGGATATTGACAAACTGACCGGGAGCGGTTACAGCGGAAACATCGCCGGAAAGTGTCATTTTATAGACACTTTCCGTTAAGCGAACATTTTCCACAATTTCAAAGATTCCCTGTTTCATAAGCACCTCTTAGGCATCGATGGTGGAGATTGTCAGAGTGGTTTCTTCCAATACATCCAACAGTACTTTAACAGTATCCATCGCGGTAAAGATCGTTACGTTGTTCTCAGTAGCGAGCAATCGGATCTGATGACCGTCGTTATTTGCGCCGGTTGCGCCGGGATCCTTAGTATTGATCACATAGGCAATATGGCCCTGGCGCAGCGCATCAGGGATCTCCTCACTTCCGTCGCTGATCTTGCCCAGAATGTGGGTTCGGATGCCGTTGCTCTTGAGGAACATTGCAGTACCGTAAGTTGCCTGGATATTAAAGCCCAAGTTATAGAAGCGGCGAATGAGCGGCAGTGCCTCTTCCTTATCCTTATCTGCAATGGTGGCAAATACAGTACCGTAATTCTGCAGATGCATACCGGAAGCCTGCAAAGCTTTATACAGCGCGCGATTCAGCTTGTCGTCATAACCGATGGCCTCACCAGTGGACTTCATCTCAGGAGACAGATAAGCATCCAAGCCGCGAAGCTTATTAAAGGAGAATACAGGCACTTTGACATACCAACGCTTCTTTTCCTCGGGGTAAATATCAAAGATTCCCTGCTCCTTCAAGCTCTTACCCATAATCACCTCTGTTGCAATATCTGCCAGAGAGTAGCCGGTCGCCTTAGACAGGAACGGTACAGTACGGGAAGAACGAGGATTGACCTCAATGATATACACATTGTCATCATTGTCCACAATAAACTGAATATTGTAAAGACCCACAATACCGATGCCCAAGCCCAATTTCTTAGCATACTGCAAAATCGTGCCCTTCACCTTGTCGGAAATAGAGAATGCGGGATACACGCTGATAGAGTCACCGGAGTGAACACCGGTGCGTTCTACCAGTTCCATAATGCCGGGAACAAAGACATTGATACCGTCACAGATAGCATCCACTTCCACTTCCTTGCCCTGGATATACTTATCCACCAGCACAGGCTTGTCCTCATCGATCTCAACGGCAGTCTTCAAGTAGTGGCGCAGCTGTTCCTCGTTGGCAACGATCTGCATTGCTCTGCCGCCCAGAACAAAGCTGGGACGAACCAATACAGGATAACCGATCTCTGCTGCAGCAGCAATACCATCTTCGATCTTTGTAACAGCCTTGCCCTTGGGCTGAGGAATATTCAGTTCAGACAGGATCTTTTCAAAGCTATCCCGGTTTTCTGCACGCTCAATGGCAGCGCAGTCTGTACCAATGATCTTAACGCCACGGTCCATCAAAGGCTGAGCCAAATTGATAGCTGTCTGACCACCCAGAGATGCAATCACGCCTTCAGGCTTCTCAAAGTCAATGATGTTCATCACATCTTCCGGGGTCAGAGGCTCGAAATACAACTTATCTGCAGTGGTATAGTCTGTAGACACTGTTTCAGGATTGTTGTTGATAATAATTGCCTCGTAACCGGAGTTCTTAATAGTAGTGACCGCATGGACAGTAGAATAGTCAAATTCCACACCTTGGCCGATACGGATGGGACCTGCGCCCAGCACTACGATCTTCTTTTTCTGTGTCAAACGGGAAGCATTCTCACCGGTGTAAGCAGAGTAGAAGTAAGGAATATAGGCATTGGTATGGCAGGTATCCACCATCTTGAACGCAGGAGTCAGCTTGTTTTCTTTACGGAAAGCATAGACATCCAACTCGTTCTGATTCCACAGCTTCGCGATCATCCGATCACCGAAGCCCATCTTCTTGGCTTCAGCCAAAATATTTATATCTCCAACCTGCTGAGCAAGCTTTGCCTCCATCTGGACGATCCGCAGGATCGCTTCCAGGAAATAAGCTGTGATCTTAGTGATCTCATGGATCTTTTCTACGCTCACGCCCAAACGGAACAGCTGTGCAATGGCAAACAGATTATCATCCCGGAACTGGGTGATGTACTCCAGCAATTCTGCCTGGGACATATTATCAAATTTGGGCAAATGCAGATGATGTGCACCAATTTCCAGAGAGCGCACGCCCTTGAGCAGCGCTTCTTCCAGGTTAGCGCCAATACCCATGACCTCACCGGTTGCCTTCATCTGTGTCCCCAGCAAATTGGATGCTGCAGCAAACTTATCAAAGGGGAATCTGGGCAGCTTTGCAATCACATAATCCAAAACAGGCTCAAAAGCGGCATTGGTATTGGCGATCTTAATCTCCTCCAGAGCCATACCCACTGCAATCTTGGCTGTTACGCGGGCAATGGGATAACCGGATGCCTTGGAAGCAAGGGCAGAAGAACGGGATACACGGGGATTTACCTCGATGAGGAAATACTCGCTGGAATTGGGGTTAAGGGCAAACTGCACATTACAACCGCCTTCGATCTTCAATTCCCGGATGATCTTGATAGCAGAGTCATTGAGCATCTTTCGATCGTGCTCACTCAGAGTCATAATAGGCGCAACGACCACAGAGTCGCCGGTATGCACACCCACAGGGTCGATATTCTCCATACCACAGATAGTAATGGCATGGTCGGTGGTATCACGCATGACCTCAAACTCAATTTCCTTATAACCCTTAACGCTCTTCTCAACCAAAACCTGGTGTACAGGAGACAGTTTAAAAGCGTTCAGTCCGATTTCCACCAGTTCTTCTTCACTGTAAGCGAAGCCACCGCCGGTACCGCCCAAAGTAAACGCAGGCCGCAAAACAACAGGATAGCCAATGCGTGCTGCGGCAGTCTTTGCTTCCTCGATAGAATAGGTAATTTCAGAGGGAATAACCGGCTCACCGATAGATTCACACATTTCCTTGAATAGTTCACGGTCCTCCGCGCGCTCAATGGATGCGCTACTGGTGCCCAAAAGCTTTACATTACACTCTTTTAGAACACCCTTCTTCTCCAGCTGCATTGCCAGATTCAAACCGGTCTGACCGCCAATGCCGGGCAAAATTGCATCCGGGCGCTCATAGCGCAGGATCTTAGCAATATATTCCAAAGTAAGAGGCTCCATATAGACCTTATCCGCGATGGTGGTGTCGGTCATAATGGTAGCAGGGTTGGAGTTGCACAATACAACCTCATAGCCCTCTTCCTTCAATGCCAGACATGCCTGTGTACCGGCATAGTCAAACTCAGCTGCCTGTCCAATCACGATAGGACCGGAGCCGATAATCAAAACTTTCTTAATATCCGTTCTCTTTGCCATATTTATCCCCTCTTACTTTCTATAAACTACGTTACCTTTGCAAACAGTTAATACACATTCTCCCTTTAACTTCCATCCTGCAAAAGGCGTTGCCTTACCCATAGAGAGGAAGTCCGCAGGGTCTACCACAAATTCTTTTTCCAAATCCCACACAGTAAAATCATTGCCTAGCGGAATCCCAAAGCGTTCTCTTGCATTGATCGCAAGCAATGCAATCAGTTTTTCTAAGGACAAAATTCCCGGCAACACCAAATGGGTGTACAGCACAGCAAATGCTGTTTCGATGCCCACAACACCAAAGGCGCTACCTGCCAGACCCTTTGCTTTTTCTTCTGCAGAATGGGGCGCGTGGTCTGTGGCGATCATATCGATCGTGCCATCCAGGATACCTTCCAGCAATGCTTTTCGGTCCTGTTCACTGCGAATAGGCGGGTTCATCCGAAATCTTCCGTCTTCCTGTAGATCCATGTCATTCATAACAAGGTAATGAGGCCCTGTTTCACAGGTAACATTCAACCCTTTTTCCTTTGCCTGACGAATCAGCTCCACCGTCTCTTTGGTGGAAATATGACAAACATGATAAGCACATCCGGTCTCTTCTACAAGCCTAAGATCCCGGGCCACCTGTTCATATTCGCTGGCACTGCATATTCCCTTATGACCATGCTGCTTTGCATACTCACCATCGTGAATATAGCCACCATGAAGCAGACTATTTACTTCACAATGGGCCACTATCATTTTCCCCAGCGCTTTAGCCCGGATCATCGCCTGGCGCATCATCTCATCGCTTTGCACACCCTTACCGTCATCAGAAAAGGCAATGACATCTTCAGCCATCTCCTCAAGATCCGCAAGGCTCTCTCCCTGCTGTGCCATCGTGATTGCTCCGTAAGGATATACATGGATACAGGCATCCTTCTGAATAATCTGCAGCTGTTGCTGCAAATGTTCCTTGCTGTCCGGCACAGGATTTAAGTTCGGCATAGTACATACTGCGGTATAACCGCCATGGGCCGCCGCCAAGCTCCCGCTTTTCATGGTCTCTTTATAAGAAAAACCCGGCTCACGGAAATGCACATGCACATCACAAAAGCCGGGAAAAACAACATAATTGGGAGCATTAAAAGGAACAAAAATCCCCTTAGAAACAATACCGGAAGAAATCATATGATCCACAGAACAGCCAACAGACTTCAACTGAACAGATGTGTTCATCATCGCAGAATCCTCCCTTGTAATTTTATCTGGTTAAGTATACCACAGGGCTTGAATTTTGTCAAACCCTGCAGCAGGATTTTCCCTTGTAAAATCACACAAATTATAAAAAATCCGGATACTGGTTCACATCATAATCCACAAAGGGATACTTCCTCTTCCAATTCTGCCCATCTTTGACCAATGTGCTACGGTGGGCATTTAAAAGCCGTACAATGTCATATACATCGATCCATATCTCGCTGTTACATTCCTTTTGGCTCTCATCAAATACCAACTGCATCCCAAAATGCAGATGCACCGTTTCTATATTGTTGGTATTTTCCTTTAAAGAATATCCTGTTCTGCCCATAAAGCCAATCAAATCCCCCGCTTGAACCACATCTCCTTCAGAAAGTCCCGGAGCAAATGGGGTATCCTTTTGCAAATGGGCATAATAATAGTAGCGTTTAGAATCAAAGGAGCGTATCCCTACTCTCCAACCGCCATACTGATTCCATCCAAGGGCTTCCACCACGCCCCCTTCTACTGCAACAATAGGCGTACCCAAGCTTCCCATCAGGTCGTTACCCAGGTGCTTTCGTTGAAACCCATAGCCTCTGGCATTTCCAAAATCGGAACAATGGCTATATCCATATCCTTGGGCAACGGGACTAAAAGCCTTAAGGCCGTAGGTAGCCTTTTCCTGTCCATCTATTTCAATAGAAAAGTTTCCCAGCAGCCCCCCTAATACCGCACCAAAGGACTGGTGATAATAATCATAATGTTGATAGGTCTGTCCCAAAAACACTTCCGGTAATTTTCCCTCTATCATATCCTTTGCCGTCTTCTTTACAGAACTTAACGGACAACGACCACCGCTTCTGCAAGCATCTGCCGCCAGCAGATCTATCCAGCTGATATGATTCTCTTGAGAAAAACTTTTAATATCCAGATCCATAGCATATTGCAATGATTCATACGGCACATTAAAATCCACCCACCGGATAGCTTTGGCAGGTATCGGGATCAATGTCAGAATCAAAAGAAAAACAAATAACCGCTTCACATCCATCACCTCTTGGTTAGGATGAGAAGCGGTCTTAAATTCATACCATGAAATTATTGCAAATCCTTCCGGATTCCTTCGGCAATCCGGTAAATATCCCCCACAGTCTGAATTGCAGAAATCTGTGTTTTATAATAATTGCTATGGGAAACCCCACGCAAATACCAGGCAAAATGTTTCCTCGCTTCCAGGCAAGCAATATGTTCGCCCCGATCGCTGATGGCCAGTTCAAACTGATGCACCGCCATATCCACGCGCTGGGACAACGGAAGTTTCTCCGGAACTTCCTCTCCGGACAAGCCCGCCTTGATCCGGGCAAAAATAAACGGATCACCGAAAGTTGCTCTACCGATCATGAGTCCATCCGCCCCTGTCCATTTTTTACAACGCAGCGCAGAATTCACATCTACAATATCGCCATTGGCTATCACCGGCACAGACAAGTGCTGCTTCACTTTTGCGATCATATCCCAATCCGCAGTTCCCGAATACAACATGCTACGGGTGCGTCCATGCACACTTATCATTGCTGCGCCGTTATCTTCCATCCTACGGGTAAAATCCAGCACGTTGACCGAGCCTTTGTCCCAACCAAGGCGGCACTTCACTGTCACCGGCACATCCACAGCCTTTACAACTGCTGCAACGATTTCCCCGGCCAGCTCCGGGGTGCGCATCAAACCACTGCCATCTCCGGAATTGGCAATTTTGGGCATAGGACAACCCATATTAATATCCAAAAAATCGCAGCCGGAAATTTCCACAGCCAGTTTTGCACCCTCTGCCATGATCTGCGGATCATTACCAAAAATCTGGGCGCCGAATACACTACCTTCATTCTTGCGAAGGAGCGCAGCACTTTTCTTGTCCTTATATACTAAAGCTCGGGAGGAAACCATTTCACTCACAGTGATATTTGCACCTTGTTCGGCACAAACTGTGCGAAAGGCCCAATCAGTAACGCCCGCCATGGGGCCCAGTACCAACGGCTGCTCAATTTTGATCTTCCCTATTTCCACGGTTCACCCCTCACTTTCCGGGCAATTATAGCACAATCTTTTCTTTTTCGCAACCTACGCCGCTTATTGCGCCTTCGGGCGCTTATAGCGCCCCTTAGGACCCCATTCCGGTAACGGCAGACGCTGCATCGCCCCAAATATCCGTTCCTTTAAATCCGGATAAGTGGCGCTCAGGTCGTACACCAGCTTTTTGATCTCTTCCCGTTTTGTCTGTTTATCCACAGGACAACGATTCTCCAATACCGGAAGTCCACGACGGGAAACGAAATTATCAATCGTCTGTTCGTGGACATATAGCATAGGCCGGATCTGAATGATTCCGGTTCTGTCCAAATCCGTTACAGGCTGGAAGCAACTGATGCGTCCTTCATATAACAATGACATCATAAACGTCTCCACCGCATCATCATAATGATGCCCCAGAGCAAGCTTATTCAGCCCCCTGTCTAACAGTGTCTGATTCAACGCGCCCCGGCGCATCTTTGCACACATGGAGCAGGGATTCTTTTCCTTCCGGTAATCAAAAATAACCGGGCCAATTTCCGTCTTTACCAATGTAAAAGGTACATCTAATTCCTCACACAACTGCGCGATCTTGCTGTAATCCATCCCCAAACCCATATCGATAGTGATAGCTTCCAGGGTAAATGCTTTATGGTTATAGCGGCGCAATTCCGCTAAGAATACCAAAAGTGCCAAGGAATCCTTTCCTCCAGAGACACCAACACCGATTCTATCCCCTTCTTCTATCATATTATAATCTTTAACGCATCTGCGAACCAAGCCGATCAATCGCTGCATTGTTGGATCCCCTCCTATTATTTGCATTTTTGCTACGTGAGAATTTACTAGTATTTAAGAGTATTTAAGAGTATTTGCGAGTTTACATTGTGTTTCATAAATTTTATCAAAAAACCTGTTGACAATTAAAGTTACATATGATATAAGAATCTAGCGTTTTGCAGACATTGTAATGCCTGCGCATTGATTTGTCAAAATATTTTACCTAATTGGAGGAACGCATAATGTCCACTACACTCGTCAAGAAGGAGACCGTGGAGCGCAAGTGGTATGTTATCGACGCTGCCGGTAAGCCCCTGGGCCGTACCGCTGTTATCGCAGCTAACCTGCTGCGTGGCAAGAACCGTGTCGATTTCACCCCTAACGTTGACTGCGGCAACTACGTTATCATCATCAACACCGACAAGGCTGTTCTGACCGGCAAGAAGGCAGAGCAGAAGTCCTACTACCGCGTTTCCGGCTGGATCGGCGGTCTGAAGGAAACCAAGGCTCGCATCATGATGGAGAAGCGCTCCGATTACGCCATGGAGCTGGCTGTTAAGGGCATGATGCCCAAGAACACCCTGGGCCGTAATTCTATGACCCGCCTGCACCTGTACAAGGGTAATGAGCATCCCCATGCTGCCCAGAAGCCCGAAGCTTGGACCCTGGACTGATTTGGAGGTAAACGATTATGTACGAGAGCAAGAAGAAGTATAACTACGGCACCGGCCGCCGTAAGTCCTCCGTTGCCCGTGTTCGTGTTTACGAGAACGGCACCGGTTCTATCATCATCAATGGCCGCGATATCGATGAGTACTTTGGCTTGGACACCCTGAAGCTGGTTGTCCGTCAGCCCCTGGTTACCACCGACATGGTCGGCAAGGTTGACGTTGTTGTTACCGTCGCAGGCGGCGGCGTTTCCGGTCAGGCCGGCGCTATCCGTCACGGCATTTCCCGTGCCCTGCAGACTCTGAACCCCGAGTTCCACGGCACTCTGAAGGCTGCCGGTTTCCTGACCCGCGACCCCAGAATGAAGGAAAGAAAGAAGTACGGCTTGAAGGCTGCACGTCGCGCACCCCAGTTCTCCAAGAGATAATTTATCTCTCATTACGAACTACAAAAACCCAGAAACCGCAACGGTTTCTGGGTTTTCTCTTATTAAAAAGAACCGCTATGCAATGCATAGCGGTTCTTTTTAATAGATATCTCCCGAATCGTTGGTAATGTTACCATCTCCACTGACAGGAATCGTTTCACCCAAATATGTAGGCATCGGCTTAATAATGGAAGTGAGAAAATCTTTATTTCGCGCCAGTATTTCCCGAACATCCCGGTAAAACTGACCGCTGTAGCTACGATAGTCACAAGCAACACCATACGCCTCCAACCCCAAGGCGTTGGCAATGTAAATCGCGCGATACAGATGATATTTCTGGGTAACAATGATGATCTTCTTAGCTCCAAATACCTCTTTTGCCCGGTACATGCTCTCATAGGTAGAAAATCCGGCATGATCCATAAAAACATCGGAATCCGCTACACCGGCATTAACCGCATACTGTTTCATCGCACCCACTTCGTTATAATACTTTTCTCCATGGTCACCGCTCATTAACAGTTTTGGCGCAGCACCTGCCTGGAACAATTCCACACTTTTACGAAGCCGATCCTCCAGCATATGGCTGGGTACACCGCCGGGTTTTACCTGGCAGCCCAAAACCAAAATACAATCAAAATTGGACAAATCAGCCGCTTCTTCCAAGGTGAGTATGTTTCGCTGGCTACGCAAGATCACATAGGCATTGACCGAAAGCGCTATTACTGCCACAAAAACTGCCAAAAGCAAAATAGTTGTTATGATCCTTCTGAGTGCTTTTATCACTTTCATAGCGCCTCCTCCCTTTTTTATATTATATCTCAGGACATACAAATTTGCAACCAACGGAAGCAGAAAACAACTGTAAAAATTCGTCAATATCTGGTTTTGTTGACTTTTACCCGTTATTTGATATAATATAAGTACAAATTATATCATAAGGAGAACGATATGGAACGAAAACGCAAAATATACATTGCCATCGGTTGCTGCATTGCGCTGGTTGCTTTGGTAATTGCTGTTTTTGGCATAGTTGAAAATCTAGATACAACCGATGAATCATACCTTTCACTGTCAGATGCTGCTGCTCTATATGATCACGCAGTTGCAACGGCAACCGCGCAGGAATCTATCAACGCAACGGTTTCATATGTAAAAGAAACTACCATTGAAGGCGAGGTTTTTCGAGAAAATGCCCAGCAGCAGCTGGTATATCAAAATTTAGGCAGCAACCAATTTCGTGGCCTTGTCACCGAATCCTTAACCGCGGGCACACATACTGTTGAAATTACTGAGCTGTATGTCGACGGACAATGCTATTTAACCATTGCCGATGTTCCCTTTCGGTGTCAGTTAAATCCAGAGGATTACCGCGCCCGCTATACCCCCATCGTACCCATTGATCCCACAATTTACAGTACTGTTACCGGTATCGAACGCAATAGTGAGAAAATCATAACATTCCAGGATGCTACCGCCCCAGAAAGTTGGGTGATCCCCGAAGGCTACACACTGCAAAACGCAGAGGGCACAGCTTATTTAGATGCTGAAAACCAACTAAAAAAGAGTGTCTACACCGTTACTTACACAACAGGTCATGCTTTTGTGAAACTGTCTGTTTCCGTGGAGCTGCAACCCGCCTCTTCCCAGTCTATCCAAGTTCCTACTGATACCAAAGCCTATACACCCCTTACATATCTGGACGGACCACGGATGCTGGAAATCGCCAGCGGTCATTTAATGGACTGCGGCAATATTCGTGCAAATTACCTAGAAAAGATCCATTGCCAGTTGTTTGGCGATCTGCGCACCACAAAAATTTCCCTGGATACGAACCATATAAACGGATGGTTTGCTCAGGTAAACACCACCGTTACCATGGAAAACACAGGCAAAACCGGTGCGATTTCTACAAAACAACAAACAGAAATATTTGAAAATAACAGCTACTATGTCCGGGTAGACCATACTGATTCCGCCGAGAATCAAGAGGTTTCTAAAGATGCTATGCGCAGCTACTGCCAGGACATCCTGGTCAACACCGTAATTTTGCCGGAACATATTTCCGAAGCATCTGTCACAGAAACGCCCTCAACGCTGGAGATCCAATTTCACACCACCGCTGATTTTGCAGAACTGCTGAAATCCGAAGCTCTGACCGCTCTGTATCAAAATCCCACGATCTTGCAGGACAAGGAATATCAAACCCAAAGTGTCCTTTGTTACCTTCATGTTGATAAAGCAACCTTGCTCCCTTTAGCTTCCGGCTTCCAGCTGACCGGCAACTATGAGGTAGACAATCTGCAATATCCGCTAACCTACTCTACAGAGCAAACCTATCAACTGTTCAAAACAGAATCATAAACAAAAGAGCCTTTTGAAAAAAATCAAAAGGCTCTTTTCTTTTACAACTGTTCTTTTAAATACTTGGCAACCGATTTTGTCAGCATTGCGCAGTTTTTTGCTGCCATGGCCTCAAATACCGGATACTCCACTTCCACAGAATGATCCGCCTTGTCAGAAATGGCACGGATGATCACAAAAGGTATTTGGTTTTTCCATGCAGTATGGGCAATAGCCGCGCCTTCCATCTCTGTGCAAAGCGCCTGTGTATTGGCTATGATCGTCTCCTTTACATCATCCCAGCATACAAACTGATCTCCACTGGCAATCGTTCCGATCATAACATGGGCAGTATCTAACTGCTTTGCCGCGTGATAAGCACAATCTGTCAACATAGGATCGGCCGGAAAACGCAATACAGGCAGACCGGGAACCTGTCCAATAGCATAGTCAGGATTCAAGTTGTGGCAGTTAAAATCATGGTACATAGCATCTTTACTAATAACAAAATCACCAATATCCAAATCACTGCACAAAGAACCGGCAATGCCGGTGTTCAGCACATGGGTCACTGCAAAACAATCACACAGCACTTGAACGCACATAGCCGCGTTTACCTTACCCACACCACAGACTACCACAACCACATCTAAACCTTCCAGCTGGCCTTCATAAAACACCATGCCGGCACGCTCTCTGACAGTAATATTCTCCATGGAATTCTTTAAATCTTCAATTTCAACTGACATTGCGCCAATAATACCTAATTTCATATACTTCTCCTTTATTGGGGGTATTCCAAGCAGCTATCGTCGATAGTTTCCAATAATGCAACATACCGGCTGCCCCAGTAGTTGGCCATAGGCAGGTTCATGTCTAAGTAGTTTCCGCAATCTCTTGCGCTGGCACCGGGAACCTCCCCACTATACTCTGCAATAAAACGAAAACAGTTTACAAGCAAGGATAAAATATCCCGGCTGGTATAATCCCCGACCAGAAGAAGATAAAAACCAGTGCGGCAACCCATAGGCCCAAAATAGAGAACCTTGTCCTTCCATACAGGGTCATTACGCAAAAAAGTAGCCGCCAAATGCTCTATGGTATGCATCTCAGCCGTGTTCATCACAGGCTCCTCGTTAGGACTGGTGACGCGCAAATCAAATGTCGTGACTGTTTCCCCTCCCACAAAATCCTTCCGGGACACATAGACACCAGGCTGCAGTCGAATATGGTCAATCGTGAAACTTGTAATTTTTTCCATATAATTTCTCCATAAATAACAGATGGTGATATCATAACCCAATATTTCAGTAATTGCAAGGAAAATCAACATCTTGCATTTTTTGTATCACAAGGATATAATAATAACAAATGCTGAAAGGTGGGAAATCTATGGACGAACAAAACTTGGATAAACGCCCGGCAAATCCCCGGCGTAGAAAACGCACAAAATTCCAGATTTTTAAAGAAGTGTATCTTCCTGTGATCATTGCAGGAATCGCCGCTATTTTAATTCTCATATTTATCATCGGTTCTATTGTCCGGGCAGTACAAAATCATACACTGAAGACACAGTTGGCCCAGGAGGAATCTATTGCTTTACAGCAGCAAGCAGAGGCGCTCGCCCAAGAATCAGAAGATATCTTGATCCGTTCCGCCCAGTTTGCTTCTCAGTGTGACTATGACCGCGCCATCACACTGATCAAAAGTTTCTCCGGTGACATTACTGCCTATCCCAATTTGACCGAAGCTTTGGAGCAATACGAAAACGCCAAGGCATCCTTAGTGCTTTGGAACGACCCAAACAAGGTGTTAAACCTCTCCTTCCAACCACTGATCGCTGACTCTGAAAGAGCCTTTTCTGACAGCACCTACGGCACATCCTATAATAAAAATTATGTGACAACCGGTGAGTTCCAAAAAATTTTGCAGCAGCTTTACGAAAACGGCTACATGTTGGTGCGACTGTCTGATGTAACATCCGAGAACGGACCTAAGGATCTGTACCTGCCTAACGGCAAAAAGCCTCTCATCCTCACACAGACTCATGTAAATTACAACACATATATGATCGACGGAGATGGAGACAAACTGCCGGATAAAGACGGTGACGGATTTGCAAGCAAACTGATCTTGGACGAAAACGGTAATCTGTCCTGCTCTATGGTCAATAGTCAGGGAGAAACCGTTACCGGAGAATTTGATCTTGTTCCCATCTTGGAATCCTTCATTGAAACCCATCCTGGTTTTTCCTACCAGGGTGCCAGAGCAATTCTTGCGGTGACCGGCTATGACGGCATTTTCGGCTATCGCACTAACCCTGCCGCCGAGGAATATTTCGGAAGCGCCTTCCGTGATTCTGAGGCAGAAGCTGCCCGGGAGCTGGTAGCCGCCCTGGATACCTGCGGCTACGAATTCGCCTGCTACACTTATGAAAACGAACCCTACAGTGAGTTGACCGCCGGTCAGATCCAAGCTGAACTTACCAAGTGGCAAACAGAGGTCACCCCGATTTTAGGAGAAACCGATATTTTTGTATTCTGTCGAAACAGCGACATTGCCCCTAACGGCTCTGCTTATTCCGATGATAAATTTGGCGCCATCCAATCATCTGGATTTAAATATTATTTAGGTTTCTGTGAAAACGGCACACCGACCTACTCCGCTCACAGCGGTTACATCCGCCAAGGAAGAATTTTGGTAACCGGCTCAAATATGGCTTATCAAAAAGCGTGGTTCCAGGGCATATTCGACCCCGACGCTGTTTTGGAAAGCGCCAGAGGGGCAATCCCCAATTAATGCCTATGGAGATCAAACCCGGCATTTACCGCCATTTTAAAGGAAATATGTACCGCGTATTGGCTGTTGCCACCCATTCTGAAACCTTAGAGCCTATGGTTGTCTACCAAGCCCTGTATGGCGAAAAAGGTGTTTGGGTACGCCCCGCCTCTATGTGGGCAGAACAAGTTGATCGACCTGAATATTCCGGCCCAAGATTCCAATTTGTTGAAGATTAAAAAAATGCTGCAGTGATTTTCACTGCAGCATTTTTCTATTCCTTTCCCCGCAATTCAATGATTTGGTCACGCAGCAAGGCTGCGTATTCGTACTCCATCATCTTTGCAGCTTCCTTCATTTGCTTTTCCAGTCGTGCAATTTCCTTTTCCTTTTCCACCTTTGTCATCTTCACGCCACTGCGACCCTTTCGCTCTGCTGTAGGCGAGGAAATCTCAATAAGATCTCTAACTGACTTGATCACAGTTTTAGGAACGATGCCATGCTCTTTATTGTAAGCATCCTGAATTTGACGGCGGCGTTCTGTCTCCCGAATTGCCGCATCCATAGAAGGTGTAATTTGGTCTGCATACATCACCACTAAGCCCTCCGCATTTCTGGCAGCGCGGCCAATGGTCTGAATCAGACTGGTTTCCGAACGCAAAAAGCCCTCTTTATCTGCATCTAAAATAGCCACCAAACTCACTTCCGGAAGATCCAGACCCTCCCGAAGCAGATTGATGCCAATCAAAACATCAAACTTTGCCATCCGCAGATCCCGAATGATCTCCATCCGCTCCATGGCGCCAATATCCGAGTGCATATACCGCACACGGATCCCCGCCTTTTGGAGATATACAGTCAGATCTTCTGCCATTTTTTTAGTCAGTGTGGTAACAAGTACCCGCTCATCTCTTGCGGCGCGGGCGTTGATTTCCCCGATCAGGTCATCAATTTGACCGTCAATGGGCCGCACCTGCACCACAGGATCTAACAATCCTGTAGGTCGAATCACCTGCTCTACTGTCTGCCCGGAATGGCTCTTTTCATAATCTGCAGGGGTGGCAGATACATAAACGATCTGATTTAGTTTCGATTCAAACTCCTCAAAATTCAGAGGACGGTTATCATAGGCAGAGGGCAGCCGAAAACCATAGTTGACAAGGGCATCCTTCCGGCTCTTATCCCCGGCATACATTGCCCGGCATTGGGGTAATGTTACATGACTCTCATCCACAAACAACAAGAAATCATCAGGAAAATAATCCAAAAGTGTGGTAGGCGGTGTTCCGGGCTGTCTGCCTTGAATTACCCGAGAATAGTTCTCAATACCACTGCAAAACCCGATTTCTGTCAACATTTCCAAGTCATAATTGGTGCGCTGTGCGATTCTCTGTGCCTCAATCAGCTTGTTATTTTCCTGGAACCACGCCACCTGCTGGTCGCACTCCTGGCGAATCTCATGCATAGCCCTTTCCAGTTTCTCCCGGGATGCCACATAATGGCTTGCCGGGTAGATCGCCACATGGTCTACATACCGTTCCACCATGCCGGACACCGCATTGATCTCTGATATTCTGTCGATTTCATCTCCAAAAAACTCGATCCGGATCGCTCTACCTGACCAATAGGCAGGGTAAACCTCCAAGGTATCTCCCCTTAACCGGAACTTATTTCTGGAGAAATCAATATCATTGCGCTCATAGCGGATCTGTGTCAGCTGCCGCAGAACGTCATCTAATGGACGCTCCTGCCCTACCCGCAAGGAGATCACCATACTTTTATAATCAATCGGATCTCCTAAGCCATACAAGCAGCTCACAGAAGAAACCACGATCACATCCCGCCTCTCAAACAAAGCCGCTGTTGCGCTATGTCGCAGACGGTCAATCTCCTCATTGATAGACGAATCTTTCTCAATATAAGTGTCCGTGTGGGCGATATATGCCTCGGGTTGGTAGTAATCATAATAGGAAATGAAGTATTCCACCGCATTATCCGGAAAGAACTCCCGAAACTCCGAACACAGCTGCGCTGCCAGGGTTTTATTATGAGCCAACACCAATGTAGGTCTGTTCGCCTTGGCAATAATATTCGCCATTGTAAATGTTTTACCGGAGCCGGTTACACCCAGCAGCACTTGCTCTTTAATGCCATTTTCCAGGCCGGAGACCAAGGCATCAATCGCCTGAGGCTGATCGCCGCTTGGACGATAATCCGAATGCAGTTGAAAACGATCCATCGGCAAACTCCTTATTTTAAATAAAATTATAACTAGAATATAATTCAGCACCAAACAGGTTGGATTGCCATAGTTTAAATCACTGTCTTTTCTGTTGCTACCGCCGGCAGAATATCTGATAGCCGGACTCTGAATAGACCACATAGTCTGTATCTTCCGCCACCAAATGATCCAGCAATTCGATTCCCACGCATTCAAGTGCCCGTTTTACATTCATAGTCTCCAGGTTGTCCTCACCGGAGGGGATAGCAAAACCAGAGGGATGATTGTGTGCCAATACCGCAAAGGATGCATTACAAGCCAATGCTCTTTCCATCACATTACGGGTGGAAATCTGTACAGAATTGATATCACCGCTTGCCACCTTATAGCAGCCTATGATCTCCCGTTTTCCGTTCAAACATAGCATATATAACTCCTCGCAACGCTTATCCCTCAGCAGCTGGAACAAATAATTGGCGTAATCCTGTGTACCCATCACGATCTTGCTTTTCCTGGCCTTGGTAACTTCATACGCTCTGCAGACATCTCGCACCAATGTCAAAAACGCTGCACTTCCCTTTCCCATGCCTTCCACTTTTTCAAGTTCATAGGCAGGTGCATCAAACACTTTATCCAGCGTTCCAAAATACCGCATTAGATTATGGGCAATTTCATTGGTATCCCGACGGGGAATTGCGTAAAACAACAGCAGTTCTAAAATCTGATGGGGTTCAAAACTTTCCAGTCCATCACGCATATAACGATCCTTGATCCTTTGTCTATGTCCCTCATGAATCGACATAATTTCACCTCAAGTATATTTTCTCTTGCTATTTTACCAAACATTCGTTAAAATGTGAATATAGAATTTGTCGAAATTCGTCGGTGATGTTTTTTGACAAACTGTACAAACTAATTCCGGGAGGTGTACTATGGTAGAAACAGATATTCTTTCTGTGTTTGAGCAGTTGACTGCTCCTGCTTTTCTGGTAAAGGAAAACCAGATCGTCTACGCCAATCATGCAGCACAGCAACGTCAATTCAACCAGGGGGAAAGTATTACACCTTATCTTGGAGAATACGAAGAAGAATACCAAAAGTTTGAAGACGGAAACTTGCATTTGGTATTAACAAATAAGAATTCCTTATTTCCCGCATGCATCTCCTGTTTGCACGACGGTCACCTGTTTCTATTGGATTCTGAATATGCCAGCACTGAGCTTTCTACCCTGGCTACAGCCGCCCAGCAACTTCGGGATCCTCTCAGCAACGCAATGACAACCGCAGGCACTCTGATCGCGGATGCCAACCAGGAGCAACGCCAACAGCTTCAGATGCTTACCAAAAATCTGTATCGACTGCAACGAGCAATTCTAAACATGGCCGACGCAGGGACTTATAGCAAAAAGCGAGAAGAACGCATTACACTTGTGGATATCAATCAGTTTTTACAGGAACTGACTGAAAAGGTCTCCACACTGGCAGAGACAACCGGCATCGGGCTGACATTTAACCAAAACCATGACATGATATTTACCTATATCGACCAAGAGAAGTTGGAACGTGGACTTTTAAATCTAATTAGTAACGCCTTGAAGTTCTCCGCCAAGGACAGCCAGGTTGAGATTTCCTTGACCCAATCCCCGAAGAAGCTTTATATCACCGTCCGGGACTCCGGCTGCGGTCTTTCCAACACCGCTAAAGGCAATTTATTTAGCCGGTATTTGCGTCAGCCTGGTCTGGAGGATGCTCGCAGCGGTTCCGGTCTTGGTCTGACCATTGCACGCAGCGCAGCCATCGCCCATGATGGCACCTTATTGGCTACCCAAAATCCCGAAGGCGGTGTCAGCTTTACACTGTCCCTTACAAAAATCTCCCCACAAGGCGGTATTCTTCGTTCCCCGACCCTATTCCCTGTGGATTATACCGGCGGACACGATCACGCCCTGTTGGAGTTATCGGATATCCTGCCCGCCTCCCTATACGAACTATGAGAAAGTCCCCAGAATTTTTCTGGGGACTTTTTTATAAATATCGCTTGAGATACTGTCCGGTATAACTGTTGCTAACTATAGCGACTTCTTCCGGCGTACCTTGAGCAACCAGGTAGCCGCCTTCATCTCCACCCTCGGGGCCTAGATCAATAATATGATCCGCCGACTTAATAACATCCAAATTGTGTTCAATCACTAAAACAGTATTACCGGCATCCACCAGTTGCTGCAACACATCGATCAGCTTATGCACATCCGCAGCGTGCAAACCTGTGGTGGGCTCATCTAAGACATAAATTGTACGGCCTGTGGAGATCCGCGCCAATTCTGTGGCCAGTTTCACCCGTTGGGCCTCACCACCGGAGAGGGTCGTGCTGGACTGCCCAAGCTTTACATACCCAAGGCCCACCTCCACCAGGGTTTGGGCCTTTCTGCGGATTTTGGGCAGATTCTCAAAGAAATCCACTGCCTCTTCTGCAGTCATATCCAGCACCTGAGATATGTTCTTTCCCTTGTATTGCACCTCCAAGGTCTCCCGATTATACCGTTGACCCCGACATACCTCACAAGGTACATAGACATCGGCCAGAAAATGCATCTCAATCTTAACAAGGCCATCTCCGCTACATGCTTCGCAACGGCCACCTTTTACATTGAAGGAAAATCTGCCAGGTCCATAGCCGCGCATTTTTGCATCCGTGGTAGATGCAAACAAATCCCGAATATCGTTAAATAATCCCGTATATGTGGCAGGATTGGATCTGGGCGTACGCCCGATGGGACTCTGGTCAATATCAATTACCTTATCCAGATGTGCGATACCCTCCACACAGCGACAGGCGCCAGGTCTGGTACGGGCATGATTGAGTTTACCCAACAAGGTCTTGTTCAGCACCTCACCCACCAAGCTGGACTTTCCAGAACCAGATACACCGGTCACGCAAGTCAGCGTTCCCAAGGGAATATCCACATCCAGGTCTTTTAAATTGTTCTCTGTCGCGCCACGAATAGAAAGCACCTTTCCGTTGCCTTTTCTTCTGGTAGCAGGAACAGGGATCTTCTTCACACCGGATAAATACTGACCGGTGATGGAGCGGGGACAGTTAAGAATATCCTCCAAAGTGCCTGCTGCAACAATTTCACCACCGTGGCTTCCTGCACCAGGACCCACATCCACAATAAAATCTGCTGCATGCATGGTATCTTCATCATGCTCCACAACAATGAGCGTGTTTCCCAAATCCCGCAGGCGTTTTAAGGTCAGCAGAAGTTTATCATTATCCCGTTGATGCAGACCAATGGATGGCTCATCGAGAATATAGAGCACACCCATCAAAGATGATCCTATTTGTGTCGCCAGCCGGATACGTTGACTCTCACCACCGGAAAGGGTGGATGCTGTCCGAGACAAGGTAAGATACTGAAGTCCAACATCTTTCAAAAACTGCAAACGGCTTTTGATTTCCCGTGTGATTTGCTCCGCCACCATGGCCATATTCCCCTCTAGATGGAGGTTTTCTATAAATTCTATTGCCTGACGAATGTTCATCCGGCAAAAATCCATAATTCCGATACCGCCAACTGTGACCGCTCTGGCAATTTCAGACAGTCTGTCTCCATGGCATCGAGGACAGGGTGCTGTGGACATACACTCCTCCAGCTCTTTTCTGGCAGCGTCCGACTGTGTCTCCCGGTAGCGCCGGCTGATATTGTTTAAAACGCCCTCAAAAGGCTGTTCCAAAACACCCATACCATTGCCTCGGTTATAGGACATCCGTAATTTTTCATCCCCGGTGCCATAATAAATGATCTGCAACGCTTCATCAGACAAGGTCTCCACCGGATCTGTCAATGAGAAGTGATACTTTTGGGACAGTGCTTCAAAATACATCCGAAAAATCGAATCTGTTCGAGCATTGTTCCAACCGGAGGATTGGATCGCTCCCCCAAAAATAGATTTTGTTTTATCCGGAATGACCAGATCCGGATCTGCAACCAGTTGAAAACCCAAACCGGTACAATCCGGGCATGCACCTGCCGGATTGTTAAAAGAAAACATTCTTGGTTCAAGTTCTGTCAGACTGATTCCGCAATCCTCACAGGCATAGTTTTGAGAAAAGGTAATTTCATCTCCAGATTCCGGCAGATGGATCACCACCAGTCCACCGGAATGTTGGCAAGCCGTTTCTACAGAGTCTGCCAAACGGCGGCGTTGCCCCTGGCGGATCACCAGTCGGTCCACTACCAATTCAATGGTATGCTTCTTATTTTTTTCACAGCTGATCTGCTCGTTTAGGTCATAGAGAATCCCATCCACCCGCACCCGGGCAAAACCGGATTTTCTGGCATCGTCAAAAACCTTTACATGTTCACCTTTTTTCCCTCTGACAATGGGAGACAGCACAATAAACTTTGTCCCTTCCCCCATCTGTTCGATGCGGTCGACGATCTGGTCAATGGTCTGCCGCTGAATCTCCTTGCCACACTTAGGACAATGAGGAACACCCACCCGCGCCCATAACAAACGCAGATAGTCATAAATCTCTGTAACGGTTCCTACGGTAGATCGGGGATTTTTAGATGTTGTCTTTTGGTCAATAGAAATTGCCGGTGACAATCCATCAATGGAGTCTACATCCGGCTTATCCATCTGACCCAAAAACTGCCGCGCATAGGAGCTTAAGCTCTCCACATAACGGCGCTGACCTTCTGCATAAATGGTGTCAAAGGCTAAGCTGGATTTTCCGGAACCGGACAACCCAGTAAAGACAACCAATTTGTCTCTCGGGATCGTCAGTTCCACATTTTTGAGATTGTTCTCCCTTGCTCCCTGAATATGAATCTTATCGTTCATTGCAATCTCCTGCCTCAAAAAGTTCTTTTTTTATTGTACCACGAATTTAAAAACTATACAAGCAAAACTTAGAACATAATTTCGTTTTAACCTATCATTTTTCTGATTTTTTATAATTTCCTGTCATATTGTCGAATTGTTGTAAGAAAACTTATTTTTTTCTTTGTTTTTGGTGGTTATTTTCTTTGGTTCGGTGTTGCTTTTTACTGGTAAATAGTGTTATAATGGATGCACGATGGCCTATAGACTGACTGTGGGCAAAAATAGAAAAAGCGAGGTATTTCTCAGATGATTGCATACGGAGAGAACATTAAGATTTTCTGCGGTAACTCCAATCCTCAGTTTGCAGAAACAATCTGTAAAGAACTGGGACTGACTATGGGTCAGGGCACTGTACAGACCTTCTCTGACGGTGAGGTTTCCGTCTCCTTGAACGAAACAGTTCGTGGTGCTGATGTATTCCTGGTTCAATCTACCTGCAAGCCTGTAAACGACCACCTGATGGAGCTGCTTGTTATGATTGACGCATGTCGTCGC
>JAZREX010000017.1:0-7080 GCA_045661025.1 Faecousia sp.
GATCTCGGGAGTGGGGTTAGCACAAGCAAAGATGATAGCATCCTTGTTCATGGTAGCAACCATCTCCTTGGTAACCTGACCGGGAGCGGAAACGCCGATAAATACGTCAGCGCCAACCAGCATGTCAGCCAGAGTGCCAGCCTTCTTGTCCAGGTTGGTCTCGTTAGCCATTTCTTCCTTGATCCAGTTCAGGCCATCACGACCAGCGTAGATAGCGCCCTTACGGTCGCACATGGTGATGTTCTTGAAGCCAGCGGACAGCAGCAGCTTTACGATAGCGATCGCAGCAGCGCCAGCGCCGGAGGTAACGATCTTAACCTCTTCTCTCTTCTTGCCAACCACCTTCAGAGCGTTCAGCAAGCCAGCCAGGGTGATAACTGCAGTGCCGTGCTGGTCATCGTGGAAAATAGGAATGTCGCACTTTTCCTTCAGCTTACGCTCGATCTCGAAGCAGCGGGGTGCGGAAATGTCTTCCAGGTTCACGCCGCCGAAAGAGCCGGACATCAGATACACAGCATTGACGATCTCGTCAACTTCCTTGCTCTTAACGCACAGAGGAATGGCGTCTACATCGCCGAAAGCCTTAAACAGAGCGCACTTACCCTCCATAACAGGCATACCAGCCTCGGGGCCGATGTCGCCCAGACCCAGAACTGCAGTGCCATCGGTGATGACAGCGCACAGGTTGTGACGGCGGGTCAGCTCATAAGACTTGTTCACATCCTTCTGGATCTCCAGACAGGGCTGTGCAACGCCGGGGGTGTAAGCCAGGGACAGATCCTCCTTGGTCTTACAGGGGCACTTAGCGATCACTTCGATTTTGCCGCCCCACTCGCCGTGCAGCCGCAAAGACTCTTTTGCGTAATCCATACTATACTCTCCTATTCATCTTTGAATTTTCGCTGGGAGCAGGTTGCTCCTAGCATATGTTTCCTATTCTTTTATACTCTTTTTTCCCTGTAAAGTCAAGGAAAATCCACGGGCGCCCGTGGATTTTCCAATGTTTTTTTATCCTTTCACTGCACCGGCTGCCACACCCTTGATAATGTGCTTCTGGCAAGCCAGATAGAACACGATCACAGGAATGATCGTCAGCAAAATCAGTGCCATGGTAGCGCCCAGATCCACAGTGCCGTAGCTGCCCTTCAAATACTGAATGTGGATAGGCAGTGTCCGGTACTTGGTCATATCCAACACCAGGTAAGGCAGCAGATAGTCATTCCACACCCACATAATTTCCAAAATCGCCACAGAAATCATAGTGGGCTTCATCATAGGAAGCACGATCTTAAAGAAGGTCTGGAAGGGATTGCTTCCGTCCAGCGCCGCCGCTTCCTCAATTTCCAAAGGAATGCTTTTGACAAAGCCTGTGAACATAAACACCGCAAGACCTGCGCCAAAGCCCAAGTAAATGATGGGGATGGTCCAGGGGGTGTTCAGCTTCAAGGTGTCCGCGGTCTTAGACAGGGTGAACATTACCATCTGGAAAGGCACCACCATAGAGAACACACAGGTGTAATACACCGCCCGGCAGAATTTACTGTCCACACGGGAAATATACCAGGCCGCCATGGAGGTAAACAGCAAAATCAGCGCGGTGGACAGCAATGTGATGATCAGGCTGTACACCAGAGATTTTACAAAAGGATACCCGCCGAAGGTCATGCCTTCAATAAAGTTGCCAAATCCCACAAAGCTCTGTGCTGTGGGGAATTGGAAAGTTTCTGTCTTAACAAAGGTGTTCTGCTTGAAGGCGTTGATCACCACCATGACCACCGGGAACACATAAATTAAAGATACCACCACAAAGAGCAAGAACAGCAAACTCTGTCCCAGCTTGCGCTTGCGAAGTTCCGGAGACATTGTTTTCATTACTGCTGCACCTCCTTTTTCCGGGTGTTATACAGCTGGAACAGGCCCAAACCTGCCACCAGCAGGAAGAACAATACTGCCTTTGCCTGGGCAGTGCCCCGGGAATTGGAGCTTTGCCCATAGAAGGTGTTATAGATGTTCAGCGCCAGCATTTCTGTGGTATGGACAGAAGAGCCGTCGGCGTTAATGATGTAGGGCTGGCCGCCGGTCAGGGCCAGGTTCTGGTCAAAGAGCTTAAAGCCGTTGGTCAAGCTCATAAAGGTGCAGATGGTGATAGAGGGCATCACATTGGGGATGATCACATTTTTCAGACTCTGCCAGCCGGACGCGCCGTCCAGCTTGGCCGCCTCCACATACTCACTGGGCACCGACTGCAAGCCTGCAATGTAAATAATCATCATATAGCCGATCTGCTGCCAGCACATCAAAATGATGAGTCCCCAAAAGCCCCAGGTGCTGTTTGTCAAAATGGATGTGCCGTAGGCGGTCAAGAAGCCATCGAAGATCATGCTCCAAATATAGCCTAACACAATGCCGCCAATGAGGTTTGGCATAAAGAACACGGTGCGGAACAGATTCGCGCCCCGAAGCTTGGAGGTCAGCGCGTAGGCGATCATAAAGGCCAGCACATTGATCAGCACCAGGGAAACGATGGCGTAGGCGGCAGTATAGCCAAAGGAATACCGGAAGCTTTCATCGGCAAAAGCCTTAAGGTAGTTGGAAATGCCTACCCATTCCCATTTGGAAGTGGTTTTAAATTTGGTAAAGGACAAAAACAGTCCCTGTAAAAAGGGCCACACAAAGCCAATGGCAAAGGCAGCCACCATAGGCAACAGAAACATCGGAAACCACCGCTTGGTCGTTCGGCGGATGATATTACTGTTTAGGTCTTTTTTTGGTTTTTTCATTTTCATTCTATCAACTCCAAGGATTCATTTCAGGGCGCAGGGCCAGCCGTTAAGCCTTACCTACGATATAAGGAAAACGGGGCGAGCGAATTGCTCGCCCCGTTGCATATTAGGGACTTAAAAGGTACTTTCGTAGCACAATTAGCCGTTAGCAGCCTTGTACTGTACAGACCAGCCGTCGATGAATGCAGTTACAACAGTCTCCCAGTTAGCGTCGGTGGGATCTGCGTTGTAAGCATTGATGGCGGAAACAGCAGCGCTGCGGTAGTCATTGACATTGGGCTGATAGTTGGTAGCCCACCACATGTTGTAGCAGCCATTTGCCAGGTAGTCGTTAGCCTGAGCCAGGAAGGGGTTGGTGGAAGCAACAGCGCTCTTGTAAGGCATAACGCCGAAGGTAGCAACTGCCTTCTCAGAAGCCTCGGGATCGGTGACCAGCCACTTCATGAATGCCAAGGTAGCAGCGATGTCTTCTTCGGAAGCTTCTGCGTTGACAGCCCAGTAGTTCTCAGTGCCGCAGCACAGGCCGGCCTTCTCTTCACCCTCAACACCGCAGTAGTAGGGGATCATAGCCAGGTCTTCTGCCTTCAGCGCTTCGCTGATGCCGCTCCACTCCCAGTTGCCCTGGGGATAGAATGCGCACTTGCCTTCCTTGAATTCAGCCTGGCCGTCGAAACCGCCATTGGCCAGATCCTTACGGTCGGTCATGGAGTTGGTGACGATCAGATCATACAGGTTCTTGAAGTTGTCCATATACTTGCCGGTGAGCTCAGGGGGGCACTCTTCCCACTTTTCGGGAGCTTCAGCAGCTTCGTAGTAGTATTCCAGGTTGATCAGGTGACCGGTGAAACGCCAGGAGGAGCTATCGTCCATGCCGGCGGAGCCGAATGCGTCGAAGCCCAGCTCGTCAGCGCGGGCGTGGATGTCTTCAACAACGGTCTTCAGGGAAGCGAAGTCCTTGATATCAGCTACATCATGGCCAGCCTCTGCCAGCAGAGCCTTGTTCACGATGATGCCGTATGCTTCGTAGCAATAGCCGATGGAGCACAGCTTGCCATCTTCGTCCTTAAGCATGTAAGCGTCGGTGTTCAGTTCCTTGGCGATGTCGGTGTCAGTCAGATCCAGGCAGTAGTCGCCCCAGGACTTGACAGCGTTGGCGTTGCCAACCACGAACAGGGTGGGAGCATCGGACTTGTCCATCTGGGCAGTCAGAGTCTCTTCGTAAGTACCGGAAGCAGCAGTCACGACCTTGACTTCTACGCCGGTCTCTTCTTTATACATCTTTGCGATTTCCTGCAGAGCCTCGTCAGACTCGGGCTTGAAGTTCAGCCAGTAGACAGAACCCTTAGCGGTCTCTTCGCCGCCCTGTGTCTCATCGCCAGCGGGCTTCTCGCCGCAGGCTGCCAGGCCCAATACCATAACCAATGCCAAGAGCAATGCAATCAGCTTTTTCATTGTATTTCCTCCTGTTTTCATGTCGGAATTTCCCGACTTATTCATGGCGGAAGCGCTTTCCGCGTTCCCGTATGGAGATTATAGCACTTTTGCACAAAAATCGCAATGGAAAATTCTGTCGGATTGACACTTTCTACATATTGCACAACCATGCCTTCCCACTTTTGTACATTTTCACAACAACCCAGAAACCGACAAAAACCGCCCTGTCAGCACTGACAGAGCGGTTTTATTATTTGCGTTTCAAGTGTTTTAGTTGGTGGGCATCCAGGCCCTGGATGGTCTTTACTTCCCGGGGGACCATATGCCAGAATCGGGGGAAATACCGCCTTAGCTTTTCCGACAGGTTCTTCTCCAAAGTCACGCCGAACATCTGGGCGGCGGTGATCACCCGCTGGGCGATCTGCTCCACCTCTGGGCCGAATTCTTTTTCGTACATAAAGATCCGATCCGGATGGGCAACCACGCTAAAATAGCCGGTGGCCATGCCCTCCACCAACGCCGCCGCGCATTGCCGGGCGTGGTTGGCTTTGCAGACGGCAGGGTCTAAGCTGGGACTGTACAAGCCGGGAGCGGCTTGATAAAAATGCTGACCCAGCACCAAAACATCAAAATCCCCGCTTTCGTGAAGCTGCCGATAGTAATCGGCATATTCAGGAAAATACTCCAGCTCCAGGCCGATATTCACCTGGATCCAGCGTTTATACTTTTTCCGCAGCCGTTTTAAGGTCCCCACATATTCCGGTAGCTGCTTCATCAGCATCCGGCCGCCGAAGGGATCGCCTGGAAAGGGCGCATGATCGCAGAAAGTGATGGTCTTGCCGCCCCGCAAAATCGCTTTGCGGATATAGGCCTCCTCCGACACCATCTGGGCATGACCGCAACGCCAGGTATGAATATGAAAATAGTCCCGGCGTGGCTGTCTCATAGGCTTCCTCTTCTCTCTATCTTTCTATTTATGCAGGAATTTTCTTCCGGGGCTTAAACTTGGCAACAGCCATGCCCAGCACCAACATCAGCCATCCTGCCGCAGTAAAGCCCAAAACATAGATCACCAAACACCAGGGATAAGGCACCGCCTGCTGTACCAAAGAATACACCGGCAGGTGGGGATCTTGATGGGGGCTGATGAAAAACATATTAAATCCGTCGGTTTCCAAAAGGCCTGCCACATAGGCGATCTCATTCATAATAGCAGCCAGGGCCACATTCACTAAGAAAACCGGCAACGCTTTTACAACTGTCTTCGATTTTAACGGCACATAGCCTGTTGCCAGCAAATAAATGCCAATGGTGATCATAGACCCGTGGCAGATCATGGTCTGCAGATTGATGCCCACAGTTTTCACAAACACCGTCACAGGATAGGCCATAACGGAAACGCCGGCAAAAATAGAATAGGTTGCAAGATATGCGCACAAGCTTTCGTGCAGCTTTCCCTTTCGGGTCAAACCTGCCAAAAGCCCCACATACATAGGGGTAGAGCAGAACTGGAAGGGGAAGGCATACCATTGAAAGTCAAAGGAAATTCCGTTCTCATAGGAAAAGGCATAATTGACCTGCTTGTAGAGCTCCAAGGCAAGAACCACCAAGGCGGTAAGTAGCACCACCCGGCGAATCTGCCCCGGCTGCCGACAATGACGGTACAGCGGGATCACCGCTATAACGGACAACAAAACAAACAATAAATGAAACCACCCATAAGGCTCTGGGGCAGGCATTTCGGTATCCAAAACCGCCAAAAGCCTTTGCCAAAAAGACATGAAAAAGCGCCTTCTTCCTCTGTATGTTTTTTGAGGTATCTACGAGTCGGTTATACCACATTTATAAGTTTATGTCAACTGAAAACCACAGTGCTTCAGAGGATAAAAAACTGGGACTGCCGAAGCAGTCCCAGTCTTAGAAACAGGAATTACATATCAAACGGTTCCATACCCAGAACAGGGTGGCCAACAGTGCCCAGGAACTCCAGCAGCTGCTCGGGATCCTCAGTACATACGGTCTCGTCAGCAACCATGTCGGTGAAGTTCTCAATGCCGTACATTTCCAGAACGGTAGCATCCAAACGCTCACGGACCTGATCCTTCAGCTCCTTGGGCATCCAGACGATACGGCCGGGGCCGCCTTCTGCTGCGATGAACTTCTTGGAGAAGATGAACTGCTTGCCGTGGCCCATGAAGCCGGGGGTCTGTACGCCGCCGCCAGTCATAGAAGCCATGTCGGAGAAGCTCATACCCAGAGGTGTTACGCCGGCATGCTCACGGGAGGTGATGACCACACCCATGGAGCAGGGCTCAACGCCACAGATACACTCGAAGCAACCGCAGGAAGTCATGGGATCCTGGAACAGAGAGTACAGGGTCACACGCTCCAGAGCGCCGTGAGAGTACTTCTCAATAGCCTCATCCACATCGTCGTAACGACCCAGAACCTCGTCTACGCAGCGCTCCTTGGGAACGATCTGGCAAGGACCGGTGGGATCCAGCTCGTTGGTAGCCTTCGCATCCAACCAAGACACAGCGCCACACAAGCCCAGACGCTCGGGGGTAACGATACAAACGTGGCTGGGGGAGAAAGCCTGACACATGATACAGGTGTAGTAAACAGGCACAGACTCGTCGGTCATGGAACGCAGACGGTCATCACGCTTTGCAAACACTTCGTTTGCAGCAGCGCGCAGAGCCTTGTTCTGCTCGGCATCCACAACGATCTTAACCTGACACTTGTCAACAACAGCTTCGAACTCGCTCTTGATCTTAGCGTACAGAACTTCGCCCAGATGACGGAACTTGAAGCCAGCCTCGAAGTCAGCCTTGCTGATACGAATACGGATCATATCACGCTG
>JAZREX010000018.1:0-1829 GCA_045661025.1 Faecousia sp.
TCACTCCGCTAACAAGACAGAGAACCGTCCCCCGTCTTGCTGTTTTTAGGCCGTGGGAATATCCATTGCATCCAGTTCCCGACGAATAACCGCAAGTGTTTTCGGCAATTCAAATTCCAGTTCCGGGTACATGTGCAGCTCCCGACGCAGAGACAGGATGTATTCCTTATCTACCGATTCGATCACTTTTGTAATATCCATGAGCTGCCTCAAACCTCAAAGGTGAAATTCACCAGAGGCGCATGCTGCTGTGCGCCGTAAACATCCCGTTCTCCCAGTGCGCCGGAGGGCAGAGGCCGGACGATGGTAGCCTTAATGGCCTTGGCATTGGGGAAATAGACGATGCTGATCACATCCGCCTCGGGAATCCGGTACAGCTCGGCAATCACTTTTTTGTTAATTACCTCTGCCTTTCGGAGCTTTTCAAACATCTCCTGGTCTTTCAAAAGTACATCAAGTGTCAGCTCAAAAGGACCTGCGTTTTTGGAGCGGATCACGTTGGCAATATCTTTCAAACAGACTCTCATCCTTCTACCTCCTCGTAAACGGTTTTGAACAGCTCCAGCGGGTTTTCGCTGCGCAGAAGGGCATAAACGCTGAACACATAGATGGGGCCCACCTTAATATCCGACGGAGAGAAGGGGAAAGCCAGATTGCCGGCTGTAGCGATCCGTCCGGGATAGCCGTAGTGCAGCATGGTGGAGCGGGCCACAGAGCAGGCCGCCGCAGAATGTTCAGGGGTGTCTGCCACTACATCAATCACAATGCCGATCTCGTGAGAAGTGATCTCAGAAGAAGGCTCCAATGCGCCCATGACACCGTTTTTGCCGTAGACGATAAACTCAAGCTGATAATCGAAATCTGCAGACAGGTTATCCGCTGTGCGCTTTTTCACATTCTCCAGGATCTCATCCACCTGAGAAATGAAAATAGGATCCCGGTTGCCACAAATGGAGATGGTCCGACAGCCGGCTTCCTTTGCACCCTCCAGCTTCACAGAGGGCACAGATTCCGGGACAAATTTGGAGCCAGTAACACGAACTCTACGGTCACTGTCAGCGGTAAAGACACACTCGGAAAGGTCCAAATGACCGCCGGGGCCAGGGAGAATGTAGGGATTGCTCTTTTCATAGAGGGTATGAGCAGAGACAGAAGTAGGCGTGCATTTGCGCTCCGGATTCAAAGGCTCTACGCAGAAGTAATCCTCACCCAGATAACCCATAATGCAGTCAGAGGCGCTGCCGGGGGTGGCGCAGATAGCGGCACATTCCAGGATCTTGCCCAAATGCAGAGCCAGTGCTTTGTCATAGCCCAGACGGATTGCCGGTGCAGCAAAGGCGGCAGGATCGTAGCAACGACCGCAAATAACAACCTGCGCACCCGCGTCCAATGCCTCTATGATTGGCTCAATGCCCATCTGTGCAACAATGTGGGTGCTGTCCAGAATGTCCTTTTCGGTCACTTCCGGCGCAGGACCAAGCTTTTCGATTTTGCCGTTATGGAGTTGTTCGATCAGCATATCCTTATCAAATTCCGAGGAAATAACGGCCATCTTAAAGGAAAGCTTTTTTTCTTTTGCAATCTGCCGGATAATATCCACTTCCCGGGCAACGTGGACATCTGCGCCGCAGCCGCCGGCTGTGCCGATGACCAGGGGGATCTTCAGTTCACAGGCCGCCTTCAGCATGAAGGTCAGATCACGCTTAACTGCCGTGGCGTTGGTAAAGGGGATGCCGCTTCCCAGATAATAGGGGCCGGGGTCGGTAGAGCCTGCGTCACAGGCGATCAGGTCGGGCTTCAGCGCCACGCCTGCCATAAAGGACTCCTCA
>JAZREX010000019.1:0-5903 GCA_045661025.1 Faecousia sp.
CCGATCTGCTGCGCCTGCTCCCGTTGGGATAGCTCGGACAGCAGAGTGCCTTGGTAGCGGATCTCACCGGAGAACAATCCATGGGGTGTCAGACAAGATTTCAGGTGCCGCAGAAGCGTGGATTTACCGCAACCGGAAGGACCGCAGAGGATCACAAACTCACCTTGCTGAACCGTAAAAGAGATATTACGGAGCGCGTTCTTTTCGCCCTCCGGGTATGTAAAATCTACATTTTTGAATGAATAGCTTTCCATTTTCTCTCCTCTGCCCAGTTCAGCGCCACGGGCATCATACTTAAGATAAAATAAACAAACTGAAAACTAAGGGTTGCAGCATTTAAGGCCACGTAGCGAATGCTGGGGAAGTACCGGAAGCCGAAGGCAGATACAATCATGCCGGATAACAGATAGAATCCGCAGAAACCCAAATACAGCAGTGCCATCTTATCCCGGTCATCGAATCGGTAGATGCAAAAGGCGCTGCGGCCTTTCAGACCATAACCCCGGCTTTTCATGCTGTCGGCGGTTTCAATGGCATTTTCTAATGCCCATGTAACCATAATGCACAAAACTGTAATGGCGATCTTCGTCCGGTGCCAAAGGCTGCCTTCCGAAATATCTCTGCCGATGCTCCGTTGAGCATCCACCACCGAATCCATCTGAGCCTTGAACTTGGGGATAAACCGAAGGGTCATACTCAGCACCAGCGACATAGCTGGGATGATGCGGCCAAAGAGGTAGATGAATTTATCTGAGGTAATCACCCGATTAAAATTCAGAAACCAGAGCATCACGGTCGCGATCATCACACCGGCAGACAGACCATAAAGGATGCTTTCCAATGTCAATGGGTTGCCCGTAGGGAAATATAGCAGGATGGTGATACCCTCGTGGCTGAAAGCCGGATTCATAAAGGCTGTCAGCAGCATAATGGGTAGACACCATTCGAGGGTAAACAGCACTGCCTTTTTCCCCTCTGCCTGCACTGCATAGATAACTGCACACATAAGGGATATACCTTGTGCCAACGGATGGGTCAGCACCATAGAAAACCCTATTACCAGCGCAAAATAGAAAAAGTTTACCAGGGGGTGATATTTTGCAAATCTATCCTGCATCTTAACCTCCGGTGGCATAGCCGCCACCTACATCATTGCCCAGATCACAAGTGAAGCGCCACTCCACCACATCTCCAGCCTTCAATTGATAGCGGGAGCAACCATAATTGGGATACCAACCATTGACTTTGTACATCCAGCCGGACAGAGCACCGCAATCAAATTCATACAGATTGTGGATGCCCTCAATATAGGCGCTGTTATACATAGGTGTCCAGGAGGATTCTAAATGGATCTTTTGCTCCTTGCAGACCCGTTGCAGTACATCAAAAACAGACTCACCCTCGTAGAAGGTTACAGTTGTTTTGGCAAGGATCACACCATCGGAGGGAACCATTTCCAACTTGTCGAGTTCCAGCTGATTCAGGTTGTTTAAAATGGTGGAGCATTCGATGGAGAAGGTACAGGAATAGGCCTTCCCCTTGTCCACATCCTGATTTTCCGGTTCGACTGGGTTGGGTTTGCCTTCGGGAATGGGGTCGGTGTTATATTTATCCTTGCCTTGTGTTTCTGTCGGTTTCGTAGGCTCTGTAACCGGCTGGGTAGGCTCTGTGGATTTGGCAGGCTCGGTAGGTTTAGCAGGCTCGGTAGGTTTAGCAGGCTCGGTGGGTTTGACCGTGGGGACGGTTTCCACTTCCGGCTGGGTTGGTGTAGTGGTGGAATCAACTGTGTCCACAAATTCAGAAGGCTCTGTGCTTTCGGTAGGAGTTTGCTCCTGGGGCAAAGAATCGGGTTTGATTACAAAGTCATCTACAGTGCCGTCCAAATTTAAATTCAGGATCGTATTTTTGCTTCCGGTTACAAAAACAGTTGCGCATACTTTTTCTTCGGTGTAAGCAGTTGCACTTTGGGTTTTCCATTGTTCATTCAGATGAATGGCAAGGGTGGCAGAGAAGCCAAAGCCCTCTGCTTGATTCAGGTTTACGCTGATATCTCCTTGCGAGGTTTTTTCCAGTTTTACACCAAGATTGATTTCCTTGGAATCCGCAATGTCGCGGCCAAAGATGGTCCATTCATATTTAAAATCGCCAGATTTGCCGACAAAAACGGCGATAGCATTTTCGTTTTTAATCTGTGTAACAATACTTTTGTCAACCACACCGCTTTTAGGAATATCTACGGGGTCTTTCAGGTTTGTGCTTCCAAAGTTCCCCTGGCAAGCACACAGGGAAAGCGTTGCAGTAAGTACGAATAAAAGGCAAAGCAATCGTTTCATAGTTTTTCTCCAATCGCAAATCCAATGATTTGGATTTATATGCAGGTGACAGGATACACCTGCCACCTGCGGAACATTATTTCGCGTATTTCTTTTTGTTCAGTGTCAAAACCGCCAGACATACGACAGAAGTGACCATTAGGATTGCGCAAAGAACAATCGGTGTGTTATCGCCGGTCTGAGGTGCATCAGAAGAGTTGGGAATGGTGGGTTCCTCGGGAACGGTAGGTTCTTCAGGAACAGTGGGTTCTTCGGGAACAGTGGGTTGTTCCGGTTCTTCAGTTTCGACAGTTTCAATCGTTACATCACTCATATCGTACAAAGCGGTTTTGTCTTCCTTGAAGCGGAAGAAGGCAGCCAAGGCATACTGACCTTGCTCGGTAGCCATTTGGTTGATACTGTTGCCGGGGATATGGGCAAAGCCGCCACCCTGAACGGCAAACAGGCACATTGCATCCAGAACAGACATACCGTTCTTTGTGAAGCGAGGATCGGTTTCTGGGTCAATGCCCAATGCGCTCAGCGCTACCACCACCTGCGCACAGGACTCTGTGCACACACCGTCGATAGAGCCGAAGCCACCGTTTGCCATCTGCTTATTGCTCAGGCAGGTCAATGCTTTATCCACTGCTGCCTTTACAGCATCGTTAGTCTTGTAGTAAGGTGCCAGCGCCTGAATGGCCATACCGGTCATATCCGGGTCAGCTGCCCGGTTGGCAAGGTCCCAACCGCCATCGGCCAGTTGCTTTTCCAAAATATAGGCAATCAGCTTTTCCCGGGTTGCCTGTTCTGCTGCATCGGGATTGGTGGGAATCTCATAGTTATGGGAATCAAATGCAATCAGCGCCCAGATAGAACCGTTGATGCCCTGCTTGGGGATATAGGTCATATCCGTCAATCCCATCAGCAGGTTGTGACCGTCTACATCCGTCACATCATAACCGGCTGCGGTCAATGCGAGAATTACACGGGCATTTTCCGTACTCTTGACTCTATGGAGTTGCTCCTTGTCATTGATATTGGCTTTGACAAAGTCAACCACATTCTGATAATAGCCCTCCGGACAGGTCCGGCCGGCACGGGTCAGAGCGATTACCATCCACTCACCGCCGGTAGACCCAACGATAGGTGCGCCCAATCCTGCAAGATATTTGTCGGTTGCCTCATAAATAGCCTTGTGGTCTGCCTTTGCTGCCTGCTTGTAAATTTCTGTCAGTGCGTTCTCCGCAGCCGTCAGGACATTTGCGTTTTCCACAAGCGCCTTTTGGGGATCGGTCAGGGCATCATAGGCTGCACGGGCAGCCTTGATTTTCTTGTCGGAGAAAGCGGTTACAGTGCCAATGGCAGCAATCTGTTCTTTCACGGCATCTGCTGCGGCCTTGTCTGCCGCTGCTTGGGCTGCCTCGTCCTTCAGCTGCTGCAATTTTTCTTCTGCAGCGGTCAGTGTGGCATAGTTAGCAACCATTGCCTTGCGGGTGTCATTCAAAGCATCGTAGGCTGCTCTAGCCTCGACAATCAGGCTTTCCTTGTCCAGGGTCACCTCACCGATGGCTGTAATTTTTGCAGCCACTTCATTTGCTGCAGATTGGTCGTCCATTAGCGCGTCATAGGCTGCCTGCGCTGCCACCAGAGCATCATAGTTGAAGACCAGCGCCTTATCATTATCGGACAGAGCATTGTAAAGCTCCCACGCATCGTTGATGTCGTCGCCGCTTTCCAGTGTCACTTCTTCAATGCTGTCAATGGCAATGATGACATCGATAATTTCGTCAGTCAAAATCAGGGGTTTGATTTCCCAACTGCCGGGGTTGTGATACATATCCTCAAGGCCAAGGATAAGATAAAATTCAATATATTCTCTGTTGGCTTCGTCTTTGTAATCAAAGCCGTAGCCTACACCGGAATCATTACCGAAATCCCAGTAATCGTCATTGTTGGCAGAATCCTCAACCAGGTAATTGGTGCCATTCACATTCCAACCGATGACATTGCTATCGCTATAAAAATCTATAAAGAGGATGTACTGATCATAGTCCGCGGCGCTGAAGTTGAAACTAAGCTTGTTTCCGGCTGCGGCAGTGTCATCCAAAAACACAGTATCCGGGTCATCCAATTTGCTGGCAAGAATGCCACCGCTGTAAATAGAATCTGTCAAGTCACTCAAATCCAGAGAGAATTGCAAATCCGGTACTTTTACGGTAGCAATACCCGGTGCAGACACGATAGCCCGGTCATTCTCCGCGCCGTAGCCGCCGTCTGCCCAAACATACCAAGTACCGGCAGAGGGGAAGGTGATTTCCAGCATGCCTTCCTCGTCGGAATACACTCTACCCTCCGGGTCACCATAGGTTTTGCCGTAATAGATTTCATAGCCGATTTCTGGATCGAAAGCAGGCAGACCGCCATTGTTCCAATCAGAATAGCTGCGGACAAACCCCAGCTTCAAAGGTTCTCCCACAAGGGCCTGATAGGTGTGCTGCAGATTGCCTTCGGGATCGGTGAAATAATGGAAGCCGGTAGCACTGTCACCCCAGAAGGCCCAGTCGGTATAATGGGCAACATTCAGGAAATCACCGTCAGACAGTACGATTTGATCGGCGGTCAGACCCCAACCGTCAACGGCGGGATAGGCACCGTTAAGGTCATAACGAAGGTTTTCGTCAATAAAGCCAAACAGTCCGCCCGCCAGATAAATACTGCCGGGGCCGCCGGTGATATAAACATCAGACCAATCCAATTCCAAAAGGAATTCGTGGACATAAATGTACAAATGCAGGGCGGTAATTTCAGGGATGTTATCCCTATCCGCATCATAAATATAGTCTTCCAGACCATAATCCGCCAGGTCGATGAATAACAGTTCTTCCAAGGGAACTGCTACAAAACCCATAGGATTTCCATCTTTATCTGTGATGAATTCCTGATCATCACTGATGGAGATGTATACCTCGCCTTCCAACAATGCTTCTAAATCTGTTGCAAACGCCATTGACGGCAACAGGCTCAGTACCATTACAAAAGCAATGAGCAAACTAAGAATTTTTTTCGTGATATTCATTGAAGTAAGTCCTTTCTCAGTTGATTAGGACGATGTGGGCATCGTCCCCTACGGTTTTTCCTTAGGCGTTTTCAATCCCGCGGACTCCAATGCACGGGGCCACGGCCCAAGGTATGCCTTGATCTGGGCGCAAGCAGCATTGTCGAAGTCTTTTTTCGTAGGCATACGCCCGAGCTCAGCATATTTCTGACGCAAAAGGTCCTCCGCCCAGGCCTTCTTTTCTTCGGGTGTCACTTGCATCCCTCCTTTACCTTTTTGTGGTTTTCCCGCAAAACAAAAAGTGCAACCTATTTATCCTCAAGTACGGATAAATTAGGCTGCACTCTCCTGTCAAAGCGTGATAAACCCAATCGGTGCGGCAGGCTTTCTGACTTATGGCAAGGGGGATGCCAAACACAGCAATGGACGGTTGTTCCGGTTTCTCACCGGATCACCTTACCGCATCGATAAGCAATATTCAGTTGGTTTGCGGGCCGTGACCGTCAGGGCAATCCGTGCAGAAGGGGGAATCC
>JAZREX010000020.1:0-3239 GCA_045661025.1 Faecousia sp.
CTGGTGCAAAAGGGCGCGACCAAGGGCGATTGGATCTTGATGGACTCCATCCCTGAGGCTATGGCTGTGACAGAGCGGGTCTGCGCCAGTGTGAATGTGGGCTCTACTAAGGCTGGCATTAACATGGATGCGGTGGCAAAAATGGGACGGATCATCAAGCAGACAGCCCAAGCTACCCGGGATAATGACGGCTTAGGTTGCGCAAAGCTTGTGGTGTTTGCCAATGCGGTGGAGGATAACCCCTTTATGGCAGGTGCGTTCCATGGCATTGGTGAGCCGGAATGTGTGCTCAATGTAGGTGTTTCCGGTCCTGGCGTGGTACACCATGCCCTGAAAAGCGTCAAAGGACAGCCCTTTGACGTGGTAGCAGAAACCATTAAGAAAACTGCATTCCGTATTACCCGTATGGGACAGATCGTTGGAGTGGAAGCATCGGAGCGGTTAGGCGTGCCTTTTGGCATTGTGGACTTGAGTTTAGCGCCTACCCCTGCAGTAGGCGACAGCGTGGCCCGTATCCTAGAAGAGATGGGTCTGGAAGTCTGCGGCACTCACGGCACTACTGCGGCCTTGGCGCTACTGAACGATGCAGTAAAGAAGGGCGGCGTTATGGCGTCTAACCATGTGGGCGGCTTGTCTGGCGCGTTTATCCCGGTGTCTGAAGACGAGGGTATGATTGCGGCCGCAGAATCCGGCGTGCTGACTTTGGAAAAGCTGGAAGCCATGACTTGTGTGTGCTCTGTGGGCCTGGATATGATCGCTGTACCTGGCGATACCACAGCGGATACCATTTCTGCCATTATTGCTGACGAGGCAGCCATCGGCATGGTCAACAGTAAGACCACCGCTGTCCGGATCATTCCTGCTCCCGGTAAGGTGGTAGGCGACCGGGTGGAAATGGGTGGACTGCTTGGCACTGCGCCTGTTATGCCTGTTCATGCAGAAAGCAGCGCAGAGTTTATTGCCCGTGGTGGCAGAATCCCTGCGCCGCTGCAAAGCTTGAAAAACTAAAAAAATCGGTTAGCCTTTTGGCTAACCGATTTTCTTTATTTTGCAGATAAGTCTACGCTGCGTCTTAGCATGGTGTAGGCTGGGACTTGACAGGGAAGCTGCATGGTGAATTTCATCTGAGGTGTTTTGGGCTCAATCAGATCGTTGCCTGCGTTGTCTTTCATCATGGGTACAGTGAAGGAGAATGGCCGGGTGTCCGGGCCGACTGCTTCCAGGGTGTCGCCCATGGTGAACTTGTTTCGCAAGCTGCACTGTGCCAAGCCGTTTTCATCGCAGCTTTCCACAATGGCGCAGACTTGCCATTCCCGTATGTAACGGGAGTGTTCGGTGTACTGCCCCGGCTGTCCGTAGTAGAAGCCGGTGGAGTAGATGCGGTGGGAGATATGGTCCACTTCGTCCCGCCAAACAGGGTCGATAGGTTTGCCTGCTGCCACATCGTCGATGCAGTGACGATAAGCCCCGGTAACGATGGCAGCGTAGTAGGCAGATTTTGCTCTGCCTTCAATTTTGATACAGTCCACGCCGGCATCCTGCAGGTCTTGCAGATGGTCGATCATGCACATATCCTTAGAGTTTAAGATGTAAGTGCCCTTTTCGTCTTCGAACACCGGGAAATACTCCCCGGGGCGTGTTTCCTCTACCAGGGCATATTGATAGCGGCAGGGCTGGGCGCAAGCGCCTCGGTTAGAATCTCGGCCGGTCATGTAATTGCTAAGCAAACATCTTCCGGAGTAGCTGACGCACATAGCGCCGTGACCGAAGGTTTCAATTTCCAGTTCCTTAGGGGTCTTCTCCCGAATTTGGCGAATTTCCTCCAGGTTCAATTCTCTGGCCAACACCACCCGCTTTGCACCCAAATCATACCAGGCTTTTGCGCATTCATAGTTGGCAATAGATTGCTGGGTGGAAACATGACGGGCACATTTTGGGGCATATTTCCCTGCAAGGGTAAAAGCGCCCAAGTCTGCCAGGATCAGCGCATCCACGCCGGCATCCTGGAGCTGTTCCAGGTAAGCCGGCAGGTGCTGCACTTCGTCGTTACGGGGCATGGTGTTAACAGTCACATGGACGCTGACACCGTGACTGTGGGCAAATTCCACAGCTTTGGGAAGCTCATCGGGGGAGAAGTTACCGGCAAAGGCCCGCATACCAAAGTCTGTACCTGCAAGATACACAGAATCTGCGCCGTAGAGAACGGCCATTTTCAGCCGTTCCATATCTCCCGCAGGGCTGAGTAATTCAATCTTCTTCATTCGTATCCTAACTCGCGCGCCTTCTGCTCATGTTCTGCCAGAGTACTGGAGAACTGGTGGTAGCCGGCGTTCTTATCGTAAATAAAGTAGTAGAAATCAGTTTGCTCGGGGTCTAACGCAGCATCCAAACTGGAAAGTCCGGGGTTGGCGATAGGACCGGCGGGCAGACCCTTATGGGTGTAGGTGTTATAGGGGCTGGCGTTGATCTTTTCATCGGTGGTCAGTTCCCCAACGTTATAATAGTCTGTAGCGTACTTGATGGTGGCATCGGAGTTTAAGAAGGGATAGTGGCTGGCATGGGTTAAACGGTTATAAAATACAGAGGCGATCTTATAGCCTTCCAAATCTGCCGCCTTTTCCTTTTCTACAATGGATGCCATGATGATAATATCTCTCAGAGTCAGATCCAGACCGGTTTTTTTCTTAAGATTCATAAATTTATCGATCATCCGGTCAGTAAAACGATAGTCAAAGTTGTCCAGGAATTTTTCCAAAACTCGCTCCGGTTCATCGTCCAGATAAAATTCATAGGTGTCCGGGAACAGGAAGCCTTCCAGGCAGTACTTGTGTCCTCGCTGAATGTCGGTTAAGAACCAGTAGCTTCCTAACTCGCCGCTGGCAGCGCTTTTTTCCAGGGATTCTGCGGAGCAAACACCTTTTTCTTCCAGCAACGCGAAGATCTGGGCGCAAGAGTAGCCTTCAGGGATCATGACCTCAACGGTCACAAGAGAACCGCCTCGGTAAGACATGGCGTTGATCAAGGCGTTATAGTCATAGATCATTTCATCGCTAAAGGTGACAGAACCGTTGAGAATGTGTTCGCCCTTGCCTGTGAGGGAGGTGAACATTTCAAACAGCTTAGGATATTTGATCATACCGGCTTTTTGTAGTTTATCTGCAACGGCGGGAATGTCATCAGATACATCAATGGTGATGGTCACTTCCTGACCTACCTTGCCCAACGCCAGCAGATCTGCA
>JAZREX010000021.1:0-13324 GCA_045661025.1 Faecousia sp.
TATATACGGAAGAAACCCCCTTTTTAGGGGAAAATCCTACAAAAATGCCGCAAATCAAGCTTGCACAAATAATTTTATATATGTATCCTTTGATTCCATCCATTAACCGATACCCTTCATAAAACAGACCGTACTGACAAGTAAAAGCAAGCTAACCGTTCCGGTCATTCCTAATAGCAACCCCATGACGTCTGCAAATTTCTGGATCAGTCCCACTGTCTCCTTCTGAGAAAAGACACTATTGACAGCTGTTGTAAATTTCAGCATCAAGTACTGGATACCTATGCGCAAGAACGGACCGATCAGGATCGCTAAGATTGCTAACAACCCATATATACCTGCAGCATTTTTCATAATACCGGCACTGACCAAAATCGTTTCAGAGGCGTCAGACAAAATGCTGCCTACAACCGGAACAGCACCGGATATGGCAAGCTTTGCTGCCTTGACTGCGGCAGCATCTGTTGTCCCGCTTACCACACCGGTTATGCTAATATAACCGGTGAAAAGATATAGAACAATTTTAAGTCCCCAGGTCATTACCCATTTAACAAATTTGGATATATTCTCCAAGAGAGGATTTTGGATTGTACTGCTTGCGATTGCTAAAGCAATATACACATAGATTAGCGGAATAATACAACTGGTAAGTAAGGTAGAAAGCACTGTATTAAACATCGCTGTAGCTGTGTACAAAGCCACAGAAGCGGTCACACCTCCCTGCGCTGCCATTCCAGCAGTCATTACCGGCAGTAAGAGCTTTCCATATTCTGATATCTCCTCTACGGTTTTGATCCCAAGTTGAATCAAAGTGTTTGCGGGTGTTATCAAAATCATTCCAACAGCCAGATTTATACAAAGGTGTACAACCCCATTTGATTTATCTGATAAATTACTCATCACACTTTCAGCCATTCCCAAAGCCAGAAGGCTGCAGCATACCTGCGCAGCTGTAGAAAGTTCCGGACGCAGCTTGCTGATTGCCGTTTTAATAATATACCAAAGACCCTCAGAGAAAGATTCTGTATCCTCCGGCATATATTGCTCACCAGATCGGGGAACCTCAGGCGCAGTCATATCTGTTGCCTTTACAGAAAAACCCAACAACAGGAATATGCTTGTCAGTATTATTAACTTTCTCATACTTCCACCAGTATATCCTTTACCAGTTCCAGCAACGCAGAAAACAGTGGCAATGACAACCATAAAATCACAATCCCCGAAAAGATCTGAAGGAGCTTCCCCAACGCGTTGCTTCCGGCATCCGCGCAAATATTTGCAGTAATTTCTGTCAGCAAACTAATCCCAACTGCTTTAAGCACCACCGTAAACATTTCATGATCTAAATCCGATACAGACTGCAATTCTTTTGCAAAATCCAACACAGGCTCTAAAATCGAAAAGGTAGCTGCTGCAATCAAGCAGCATGCAACAACCACCATAGCGACGCTGTAATCCTTTCCGCTTTTGGCAATAACCAATATAAAAACCAGAGATAGCAAGATCCCTGCAGTTACCTTTAAGAACAGTTCCATTAAAACTTAAATAGTGTTTTCACTAACTCAAATAAATCGGCAATTTCCTGTACCACCATCATCAGAACCACCACAAGACCTGCCAAGGTTGTCATGGTAGCCTGCTCCTCTCTGCCGGAACGGGAGAGTACCTGGTTTAGAATCGATACAATAATGCCAATGGCGGCAATTTTAAAGATCAGATCAATTTCCATAATTTATAACAACAAAATCACAACCGCAGCACCTGCGCATAATCCTAATGTCTGGTATCCTCGTACTCTGTTTTCCTTATCGGTTGCCAGTATATCCAATTTGGCTTTTGCCTCGCTATATACTGCTGCGATCCCTTTTTTCTGCCCCTCCAAATCAAACTTTCCTAAAACATTACCTAGATGCACAAGCAAGGGTTTTAGTTCTATCCAGTTTTCGCAGCAGCTGTCTATTGTAGCCGCCATGCAAATTGCAGGGTTTGGAGATACCTGCTTGTCCAATTCCTGGGCAAATAATTGAAGAACATGGCTTATCTTTCCGGAAATATGTTCCGCTGTCTTCCGGCACAATGCTGGAAGAGGTGTTTTTTGATATTGTAGTTCCATCTGCATATAGTCCAGCGCAACCAGCAATTGCTCCAATTCAAAAATCGTTTGCTTATGATTTCTTGAAATTCCGAAACCAACAAATCCACAACTTACCACGATTAGCGCCGCTCCAATATATTTTAGCATTTGCAACGGACCTCCTCCATATGCCAAGACTTGTCCGGAGACAAAACAACAATGCGATTAAACAGTCCGTCCTGCAAAATTGGCTGATATACCGGACGGCGATAAAGTTCATTCACAGAACCTGCATGGGCAGTTGCGATCAACCGTACACCACACCATCCGGCCCGTAGCATACACTCGCAATCTTTTGCAGATGTAATCTCGTCCACCGCAATAACATCCGGACCCATGCAGCGAAGGGCCATATCGATACCATCGGCCTTGTTACAACCGGAAAGCACATCCGTATGTCTGCCGGGAGAAAAGGCAAACTCCCCGTCGTTCACAGGAAACAGCTCCTCACGCTCGTCAATGACTACTATCTGCCGTGAGTCATGCTCCGATATCTGCCGCACAACATCCCGCAGAAGCGTTGTTTTTCCTGCACCAGGTCTGCCAATAATCAGAAAGGAATCCTTAATGGATACCGCCGCCTTTCCAATCCCCGGAATGTCCCGGGCAATGCGAATACACAAGGAACTAATATCCTTGAATCCACTGACAGTACCCTGTTTTAGAACAGCTGCCCCACACAGTCCGATTCGATGCCCGCCTGCCGCGGTGATAAACCCTTGCGCAGAGGAATCTGTTGCCCAAGGCGAATATTGGGTCGCCATGTTGACAATATAGGTTAAGTCCACACGGGATACCTTGTGCTGCAAATACATCGTTCCACAGCTATGTATCAATTCCGGTGCTTGCCCTATCCTTAATCGCAATTCCTGTAAATTATCTTTTCCCATCTTGTCTACTGATTCCCGAAAACGGGCCGGCAACAAATTCAAAAAGCTTTGCCATTGGCATCTCATTTGCATCACTCCCATTTAAGACTATGCCTTGTCCACGGGAATATGCAAAAAAAGACCGACGAATCATCGTCGGTCTTTTGGGATTTTATTCAAATTCTTCCGGGACTTCATCCAGGATGTACTCAGCCTGCAAATCATCAAATCCCAACTGGGCAGTTTGCCCACTTCGCATAGATTCCCATTGTTCTTTGGTGACCAGGATGGCCCTGGGTTTGCTGCCCATAAACGGACCTACAATCCCCTTCTCTTCCATCTCATCAACAATGCGGGCCGCCCGTGCATAGCCTAGCTTCAAGCGACGCTGCAGCATAGAAACAGATGCCTGTCCGGTTTCCAATATCACATCCACAGCAGCAGGGAGCATTTCATCTCCAGCCATTTCATCCCGTGTAGCCTCAGTATCTGCAGTGGGTGCTTTATTGCCGGTCTGCGCAGCCTTCTTTTCGATTTCCTCCATAATAGCCTGATCATAATTGCTATTGAAGTTATCCTTCACATAAGTGGCGACTGCTTCTACCTCCGGGTCACTAACAAAGCATCCCTGAACACGCTTTGGCTTGCCGTTTCCGATGGGGGCGTACAGCATATCACCCTTACCCACCAGTTTTTCAGCGCCCTGTGTATCCAGAATGATCCGGGATTCCATTGCAGATGCCACAGCAAAGGCAATACGGGAGGGAATATTCGCCTTCATTAGGCCCGTAATCACATCTGCCGAAGGTCGCTGGGTAGCGATAATCAGGTGGATACCAGCCGCACGGCCCATCTGGGCGATCCGGCAAATAGACTCTTCCACTTCTTTGGCGGCCACCAACATCAAGTCTGCCAGCTCATCGATGATCACGACCACCTGGGGCAGTTTCTTGCCCTCAGTTTGCTGACTTTCCACAATGCTGTTGTAAGATTCCAAATCACGCACGCCGGCATCAGACATAGCTTTATAACGGCGCATCATTTCCGCAACAGCCCATTGCAGAGAACCGGCAGCCTTCTTAGGATCTGTGACCACAGGGATTAAAAGATGGGGAATTCCGTTGTAAATACCAAGTTCCACCATTTTAGGATCAACCATGATCAGCTTTACATCCTCAGGACTTGCCTTATACAACAGAGAAATGATAATCGAGTTCATGCAAACCGATTTACCGGAACCGGTGGTACCGGCAATCAACATATGGGGCAATCGGGAAATATTGCCAACAATGCAATTTCCGCCAATGTCCTTACCCACCGCAAAAGAGGATTTGGACTTTGCTTTATTAAACTCCGGAGAATCGATTACTTCTCTTAAAGAAACGGTAGTCACTGCACGGTTAGGAACTTCGATACCTACAACAGAGATCTTCCCGGGCACTGCAGCAATACGCACACCTGTTGCACCCAAACTCAAAGCAATATCGTCAGCAGCGGTAGTCAGCTTATTAAGGCGCACGCCTTTTTCCAGCTCCACCTCATACCGGGTAACACTGGGACCACGGGTCACATTAATGATATGGGCTTCAATTTTAAAGCTTGCCAATGTTTCATTTAAGCGACGGGAATTTTCTCGCATTTCCGCTGTCCCTTCCATGGTGCTGGCAGCTGCAGATTTCAGCAGGTCAATGGGCGGGAAGCAATACGACTGGGCTTCCCCCTCCTGTGCATTGGCAATTTCCATAGCAACCCTTGCTGCGGAGTCCTCAGCATCTTTTGCAGTCACCTTTTGTTTTTTGACGCTCTCTATCTGTACTTCCGTAGGAGTCGCCTGCGCAACAGGTTCTTCACGAACCAACGGAGGCATTTGCCCAGAAATCCCTTGCGCAATTTGTTTTTCCGTTTTATTAACAACTGGAATCAATTCCGGATCATCCATTGTAGGAGCAGCAGCACCGGCGGCAGCTACCGGATCATCTACATCGGCATCAATTTGACTAATAATCGCATCCGCTTTATTTACAGTCCGCTTTTCAGGTGCAGACGGTGTATTTACCGCAGGCAAGTCATCCATTTCCATTTGACGCTCTGCTACCAGATTCCGTTTCTTTTCTACATAAGCAATATGTTTATTTGCCAGGTGATTCACAACAACAGCCGCAGGCTCTTGGCGTTCCTCTTTCTGCTCATCTTCCCAGTCTACTCTGGGGCGGTTCTTCACCGCACGAATAATACTGGGTACTGTGATCTGCATGCCACCTAACAGCGTAAGGATACCAGCTAAAATCAACAGAATATAGGAAACGATATCCCCACACAACCAGCGGATCAGCATAGCCACACCGCCGCAGATCGCGCCACCGGCAATTCCTTCCACACCGCCTAAGTACAGTTCGCTGATCACAGCAATGCCGTTGCCCTGCACTGTAGCTCCCACAGCTAAATGGGTAATGCAGCCACAGATCAGCACAAATGCAGACAGGCAATATGTCCGCATTTTAATAGGGCGGTTTCCACTAAATCCGTGAATAAAAAACAAATACAAGGAAACAGGAATCGCAACTGCAAATCCGGCATTACCAACAAGGCCATGGACAATATCATTCAAAAACTCCAGCAAAATACCGCCGGGAAAAAATGCCATAACCAGCAGCAGAATAAAAACGCCAATCAAGACAATCGACGAAATCAAGCGAATCGGCACTTCTCGCGGCTGGGTGGTGGAAACAACAGGCTTCTTATTTTTCTTTGCGTTTCCAGACTTCTTTGCGCTTTGGGGTGTTCCCTTTTTCTTTCGTGCCTCCGACACAGCACGCTCTGCCTGCGACTTCTTATGTTCAGCCATAAGACTTCCTCCTTTATACCACGATCAAGTACAGCAGGAACGAGAACAATGACGCGCCCCAGCAGTAATAAGCAAATCCTGTAAAATCAGAGCGGCTGACCATGGTCTTCATCAAAAAAACTCCTGCATATCCGCCAAGATATCCGCCTATAACAGAAAATACATAGCCAAAGAAATTGGTTGCAAACACCAACTCCCCGCCCAAAGTAAACAAATCCAACAAATCTGTAAACACAGATGCAGCAATTAAAGGAATCAGAAGCACCAATGCCCATTGAAACGCTTTTTGCCGTTCCGTGCCCCTAACCACTAAAGCTGATGTCATCGCGCCTGTTCCGGAAAAACCAGGCAAAGCACTAAGCGCACCAGAAATAGCCATTAACAAACTATCGAGCAACGACATATGAGCAGCCGTTTTATTGCCCTGGATCATACGACCGGGAACAAATAAAACAATGCCGTTTAGCAGTAAGCAAAGAGCAATGGTCAAGAAAGAAACCGATGCATTGCTCCAATAATGTAAAACAAAATATGCAATCAGCATTGGCAGGATCGCGTTTTTAAAGAAGCGTAACAGACCGGTGTTTTGCCCACGTCTTCCACCTGTATGTATTCTGGAGCGTCTACTTCTGCGAAGCTGCTCCAAAATTCCGGAAATACCGGAAAGTACCGCGATTAACACCGCAATAGAAACAAGGGCATTTAAAATCGGATCATAGTGCTCTGTACCGAAAAGATTTCCAACGATATAACGGTGCGCGTATGAGGAAATAGGCATAATTTCGGATATACCGGCCACAAATCCATACAATAAACTTTCTAAAACATTCAACACAACGCCCTCCTTTCCAATAACATTTCATCTTATAATAACATAATTAAAAGAGAATATCCAGTATTGATTTTAAAAATATCAAACAAGTTAGGATTCTGTCTTCTTTTTCTTATCGATCATTTTATGCAAGGCATTGAGGGCATCACTCAATCCACCTAATTTGTCAATCAAGCCAGACTGTACTGCATCTTTTCCGTAAAGAATGGTTCCCACATCGGTGGCCATCTCACCGGTGGCCATCATATAACCTTCAAACTGCTCCTTTGAAATTCCGGAATTTTCTGTAACAAAATCGGCGATCTGTTCCTGAATCCGCTGGAAATACCGAAAAGTTTGTGGCGCGCCCACTACCAAACCAGTCATACGCACCGGATGCACCGTCATACTTGCAGTAGGCGTAATAAAGGATTTCTTAGTGCAAACTGCCAATGGGATACCAATGGAATGGCCTCCTCCTAACACCAGAGACACTGTAGGCTTTTTCATTCCTGCAATCATCTCAGCAATGGCAAGTCCTGCTTCAATATCGCCGCCAACTGTATTTAATAACAGAAGCAGGCCATCAATATCATCGCTCTCTTCAATACCTGCCAACAAAGGCAGTACATGTTCGTATTTCGTTGTCTTTACATTTTCAGGAAGCACTTGATGGCCTTCCACCTGGCCGATAATCGTAAGGGTGTAAATGTTGCCCTTATCACTTTTTGTAATGTCAGAGCCCAATTCTACTACCTGCTCCCGTTCATCTTGCTTTAATGCTTCCTTTTTTTGAATGTCCATTGCATCCTCCCCTTTTTTCTTTTATTGTTGCCAGAATCAATCAATCAATTCATACTTGCAAGAAAAGCCATGTTGCTATATAATAGCCAAGGTGATAACAATGGCAACAAAAACAAATGCAGTTCGTATTGTGCAGCAGGCAGGTTATCCCTGCCAGGAAGCATTTTATGATTATGATGAAAACGATTTAAACGGTATGCATGCGGCCCACGCCATGCATCTTCCTGCAGAACAGGTTTTTAAAACCCTGGTTGCCCGTGGAAGCAAAACTGGGATTCATGTCTTTTGCATTCCTGTGTGCTGTGCATTAGATTTAAAAAAAGCAGCAAAAGCAGCCGGAGATAAAAACATGGAACTGATTCCTGTAAAAGAATTGCTGGGTCTTACCGGCTACATCCGAGGCGGTTGCAGCCCTATCGGCATGAAAAAGAGATACCCCACATATATCGATGAAACTTGCCAACTTTATGACTCTATCGCTGTTTCTGCCGGGGAGCGGGGACATCAAATGATGCTTTCCTACCAGGCGATTCTTGATTTAACAGGTGGAAAACTGGCTGATATTATTCAATAAGAGAGGATTAAATTATGCAATACGAATACAAAACAAAAGGAACCTGCTCACAACGGATCTTATTTGAAATCGAAGATAATATCCTGAAAAATGTTCAATTTATCGGTGGTTGCCACGGAAATCTGCAAGGCATCAGCAAACTGGTAGAGGGTATGGATGTGGATGCTGTCATTGAAAAGATCGAGGGCATCTGCTGCGGTATGAAACGCACCTCCTGCCCTGATCAGCTGGCAACCGCTCTGAAAGAAGCAACCAAATAATTAAAAAACACCGTTGCGAAATTCGCAACGGTGTTTTTCATTATTCTCCGGCGGTAGTTAAAATCAACTTAACCAACGCATCTCGTCCAGTTCCCTTTTCCGCAGAAAAAGGAATCAAAATGGTATCCTCCGGCAACTCCAGGTCCTGCCGGATGGTCTCCATATTTGGCTCGATTGCACTCTTTTTCAGTTTATCGAGCTTATTTGCCACTACAACAAAGGGGCATCCGCTATCAATAAACCAACGGGCCATAGTAATATCATTATTTGTAGGCGCGTGGCGTGCATCCACGATCAAAACGCCTAAATCAATGCGGCCGGCATCAAAGTAAGATTCCATCAATCGCGCCCAACGGTCCTTTTCCGACTGGGAAACCTTTGCAAAACCGTATCCAGGCAAATCCACAAAATAACACTTTTTATCGATGGTAAAGTAATTTACATGGATAGTCTTTCCTGGCTTTTCACCAACCCGGGCAAAGTTTTTCCGATTTAAGATACGATTGATAACTGAGGATTTTCCTACATTGGATTTACCCGCAAAAGCGATTTCCGGCAAGCGTTCCTTAGGAAAATCCTTCGGGGATGCTGCAGAGATCAAAAAGTCAACGAAATTGAAATTCATAGGTCACCTCACTGGCTAATAACCGCGCTTCTCTTTTGAGATTTTCTATCTTCCGGAATATCCTGCAAAATGCCTGTCACGCGCTCGGTTGTCCGGTTAAGGGCTACATCCAAGACCTTATCCACTGTATCAACCAAAATAAATTGAAGAGAATTGTAAACAACCGGATCAATTTCTTTCAAATCTTTGGCGTTCTCCTGGGGGATAATGACAGTTTGGATTCCGTGTCGCAGCGCTGCCATAGTCTTTTCCTTCAAACCACCAATGGCCATCACTCTGCCCCGGATAGAGATCTCTCCTGTCATAGCCACATCACGGCGCACTGTTGTGCCGGTCAATGCCGATACCATCGCCGTACATACTGTGATACCTGCAGAAGGACCATCCTTGGGCACAGCACCTTCAGGGAAATGTACATGGATATCCTTGTTTTTGTAGAAATCTGCAGCCACACCTAATTTTGAGGCATTTGCACGGATATAACTTAAAGCCGCATGGACTGATTCTTTCATCACATCTCCCAGATTACCGGTAAGCTCCAATTTTCCGGAGCCGTCCATCACATTGACTTCCACTTCAAGGGTTTCCCCACCAACAGAGGTCCAAGCCAAACCTGTTACAAGTCCAACATGATCAACGCCGGATAAACGCTCAGGAAGATATCTGCAAACACCCAACAGCCCTTCCAGATCAGAGGGCTTTACAGTCATACGCTTGCCGGATTGCTCCGTAAGCAAATGCATACTGGCCTTTCGACAAATTTGTGCAATCCTACGCTCCAAGCTACGCACACCGGATTCTCTTGTATAACCGCGAATCACCTGTCGGATTGCATCGTCTGTCAAACGCAGTTGGGATTTCTTAATGCCATGCTTGGCAAGCTGCTTGGGAAGCAGATGATTTTTAGCAATCATCAGCTTTTCTTCATCCGTATAAGAACCAAGTTCAATGATCTCCATACGATCCAAAAGCGGTCTGGGGATAGAATCCAAAGTATTGGCTGTGGTTATAAACATCACATCGCTCAAATCGCAGGGAATTTCCAAATAATGATCCCGGTAAGTCTTATTCTGTTCCCCATCCAATACTTCCAGCAGAGCGGCACCGGGATCGCCTCGATAATCCGAACCCATCTTGTCCACCTCATCCAAAAGCAGGACAGGATTCATACTTTTGGCCTGGATCAATGCGCTAATGATCCGTCCAGGCATTGCACCTACATATGTTTTTCGGTGTCCGCGGATATCCGCCTCATCATGGACACCACCCAGGGCAATCCGCGCCATATTTCTATTTAGGCTGCGAGCTACAGAATATGCCACAGAGGTCTTACCAACACCAGGAGGGCCAACCAAACAAAGGATCTGCGGCGGCATCTGGGGCGCCAATTGACGCACCGCGATGGTTTCCAAGATCCGCTCCTTGACTTTCTCCATGCCGAAATGATCTTTATCTAAAATCTTTCTTGCCGCAGAAACATCAACCCGTTCCTTTGTACGAACGCTCCAGGGCAGTTCAAGCACTGTATCTAAATAATTGCGAAGAACAGAGGCCTCTGAAGAACCGAAGGGCTGTTTCTTTAGTCGCTCCAAATCCTTCAAAAGCTTCAATTCCGACTCCTGGGGCAGATTCAGTTTTAAGATATCCCGTTCATATTCAGAGAATTCGGATATTTCATCCCCTTCTCCCAATTCTTCACGGATGGCCTTGATCTGCTCCCGAAGATAGTAATCTCTCTGATCCTGATCAATTTGTGCCCTGGTCTTCTCTTGAATTTCTGTCTCTAACTGCAGCATCAGTAATTCCCGGCGCAGCAACCCTACTACTCGCTCAAGCCGTTTTGCCTGGTTAAGCTGGCACAAAATTTTTGCCTTATCAGAATATTCAATGGTGGAATTCTGGGCAATAGAGTCTGCCAGGAAGCCGCAGTCCTCAGAAGCCAGCATGCGTAGTTGAATACTCTGGGCCGCCTGATCGCCCAGCTGCGCATACTCACCATAGAGGTTCTTTGCCTCACGGCGCAATGCCCGGCATTTCAAGGTGTCTTCACAGGTGATCTCAGCCACCTTTTCCACATCACCGAACAAAAACGGAGTATCATACTCCAGTTCTGTAATACGGGCGCGATAAAGTCCTGTGACAAGCACCCGGATATTCTCATTATGGGCCTTTAAAATCTGCTTTACTTTCACCACCGTACCGATGGGATACAGATCATTCAAGCCGGGATCGTCATGCATAATGTCCTTCTGAGGGGACAGCATTAAAATCTGATTATGCTTCATAGCATGCTCCAAAGCCAACGCAGATTTCACACGACCAATATCGAAATGAATCGTCTGCTCCGGAAATACCGCAAGGCCACGCAAGGCCAAGATCGGCATAGATCCGTTGGTATGTATATTGCTCATAGGAATCTCCTTCTAAAATGGAACAAAAAGGGGGTAGATGACTACCCCCTTAAAATAAGTTACTTGGATTGCAGTGCAGTTCTGGGCTTTGCCTCATCCCGCAAAATTTTCGGTTCTCCACCGTTAACACATTCCGGGGTGATCACAACTTTACGAATTGTCAAATCGGAAGGAATTGCAAACATGATCTTCGTCATGGTCTGCTCCATCACAGCTCGTAAACCGCGAGCACCAATCTGGCGATCAATTGCCTTTTGGGCGACAGCTTCCAAGGCCTCCGGCTGAATCTCCAGCTCCACATTATCCATAGCCAGTAAATGCTGGTACTGCTTAGTCAATGCATTTTTCGGCTCTACCAGGATGCGAACCAGATCTTCCTTCTTCAAATCCTGTAATGTTGTAATGACCGGCAAACGACCTACCAATTCGGGAATAATTCCAAATTTAAGAAGATCGTGGGGTTGAACCTGTGCAAACAGTTTGCCCAGATCCCGGTGTTTTCTGCTCTCTACAGGCGCATCAAAGCCTATTGCAGACTTATCTGTTCTGGTTTCGATGATTTTATCCAAACCGTCAAAGGCGCCGCCGCAGATAAACAGAATATTGGTGGTATCGATGGGTATCGTCTCCTGTTGCGGATGTTTCCGTCCGCCCTGAGGCGGTACATTGGAGACAGTGCCCTCCAAGATTTTTAACAACGCCTGCTGCACACCTTCACCGGAAACATCTCTGGTGATTGACGTGTTTTCGCTCTTGCGTGCAATCTTATCCATTTCATCAATGTAAATAATACCACGCTGCGCCAAATCCACATCAAAATCTGCAGCCTGCAGGAGTCTTACCAGAATGTTCTCCACATCATCGCCCACATAACCGGCCTCTGTCAAGGTAGTTGCATCCGCGATAGCAAAAGGAACATTCAAGATTTTAGCCAATGTTTGTGCAAAGAGGGTCTTACCGGAACCGGTAGGGCCAATCAACAAAATATTGCTCTTTTGCAATTCCACATCGGAATTATCTGCCAGATAGATCCGCTTATAGTGGTTATATACAGCGACTGCCAATGCAATTTTTGCATCGTCCTGGCCGATAATATAATTGTCCATATATGCCTTCATTTCTGCCGGGGTGGGCAGACGCTCAGGCATTTCATTTACACGGCTATCCTGGCTAAGAAGATCACAGCAAGCCTGCACACAGTCGCTACAGATACAGACGCCAGGACCTGCAATCAGCCGAGCCTGGGACTCCTGCTTTCCACAGAAAGAGCAGGAAAGAATTTGTTCATCTGTTTTTGCCATAGTCAGGAAACCGCCTTTCTGCGCTTATCAATGATGGTCAATCACACGGTCAATAATACCGAAGTCCATTGCTTCTTGGGAGGTCATAAAGTTATCGCGCTCACAAGCTTCGGTAACTTCCTGCACACTCTTACCTGTGTTTTCTGCAAGGATACGATTCATACGCTCCTTAATGGTCTGCAGGCGCTTCATATGAATCGCCATGTCAGTAATCTGACCCTGGGTGCCTGCAGAGGGCTGGTGAATCATAATTTCCGCATTGGGCAGCGCAAGGCGCTTGCCCTTGGTGCCTGCAGACAGTAAGAATGCACCCATAGAAGCAGCCATGCCAACACAAATGGTAGCCACATCGCACTTAATGTACTGCATGGTATCATAGATGGCCATACCGGCAGTTACGCTACCGCCGGGGCTGTTGATATAAAACTGAATATCCTTGTCCGGATCCTGAGCCTCCAGATACAGAAGCTGAGCCACGATCAGGCTGGCCGTGGTGTCATTGACTTCCTCAGACAGGAAAATAATGCGGACATCCAGCAGTCTGGAAAAAATATCATAGCCGCGGTCACCGCGGCTGGCCTGCTCAACAACATAAGGGATAAAACTCATGGTAATGTCTCCTTTCGGGGTTTGAAACATTCTAACCATTTGATTGGAAAATTATTCCTTGGTAGCCTCTTCTGCCTTGGG
>JAZREX010000022.1:0-21511 GCA_045661025.1 Faecousia sp.
GGAGCAGGTCTATGACCTGGCCCTTAACACCTATGAAAAGAAAGAAAAGGCCATGACCCCGGAAGTAATGCGGGAGCTGGAGCGTGTGGTCATGCTCCGGGTGGTAGACGAATACTGGATGGACAACATCGATGCCATGGATGATCTGAAGAAGGGCATCGGTCTGCGGGCTTATGCCCAGCATGACCCGGTGATCGCCTACAAAGAGGAAGGCTATGAGATGTTCCAGGCCATGATCACCGCCATCCGGGAGGAGACCATCCGCCGACTGTTCTTAGTGCAGCTGCGGCCCACCCAGGAGGTCAAGCGGCAGAAGGTGGCAAAGGAGCTTTCCGCCACCGGATCGCCGGATAAGACGGTGAAGCAGCAGCCTGTCCGCACTGCCAACAAAGTAGGTCCTAACGATCCGTGCCCCTGCGGCAGCGGAAAGAAATACAAAAAGTGCTGCCGGGATAAAGATGTGGCAGCCGGGATGTAATTAACTATGGGTTTTGTAACAAACCAAGTGAATACCTTACAGGTGCTCACAGCCCGGGGCATTTCTGCGCCTCACTGTTTTACCACCCGTTTTGGGGGCGTGAGCCGGGGGTATCTGGAATCTTTGAACTTAGGCACGCACCGGGGCGATGAAAGGGAAAATATCCGGGAAAACTCCCGCCGGGTCTGCGCTTTTTTGGGGGCTGACCCCAAAGGCTTGGTGCTGACCCACCAGACCCACACAGATATTGTACTGGAAGTGGGAAAAGAGCATTGGGGCGCAGGGCTGACATTGCCGGAACTTGCCGAATGTGACGGCCTTGTGACCAACACTCCCGGCACGACCTTGGTGGTATTCACCGCCGATTGCACTCCCATTTTGCTTCATGACCCCATCACCGGGGCGGTGGGGGCAGTCCACGCCGGGTGGCGGGGCACTGTTCGGGAAATTGCCGCCCGGGCGGTAACCAAAATGCAATCCCTTTACGGTGCTGACCCGAAAAATATCCGTGCCGCCATTGGCCCGAATATCGGCCCTTGCTGTTTTGAAACCGATGGGGATGTGCCTGAGGCTGTAAAAGCGGTCTTCGGCAGCGCGGCAGACCCGTTTATCACCCAAAAAGGGGAAAAGTATTTTTTAGATTTAAAGCAAATCAACGCCCTGGCGCTAAAAAATGCCGGGGTAGGGCACATCGATATTGCTACAGAATGTACCAAATGCCAGCCCGGCCGCTTTTGGTCGCACCGGGTCACAGGTGCAAATCGTGGCTCTCAAGGGGCGTTGATTCTATGTAAGGAGGCAGAAAAATGAAGAAAATATTGGCTTTTATCCTCTGCCTTGTGACGGTGGCGGGGTTGTTTGGCTGCGGCCAGGACTTTGACAGCTACACTCCCACCGGAGATGCGCTGACTTGGGAGGAGGGTGAAACCCATCCCACCCAGGAAGTCCAGGAAGATTCTACCCAGGAGCTGATGCTGACTTATTACCCGGATCGGTCTATGAACCCTTATGTTTGCACCGATTATACCAACCGGGCGCTGTTTTCGTTACTCTATCAGAGCCTGTTTGTGGTGGACCGGGGCTACCAGGTAGAGCCCATGCTCTGCAAGAATTTTAAGATCTCTCAGGATATGCGCACCTATACCTTCTATCCGGAGGCGGCGGTGTTTTCGGACGGCTCGGTGCTGACTTCCCAGGATGTGGCCCAAAGTTTACTTGCTGCCAAGGAAAGTCCTTATTACGCCGGCCGTTTCACCCATGTGAAAGAAATCACCGTGGCCCAGGACGGCGGTGTGGTGGTGACATTAGACACCGATTATGAAAATTTCCAGCTTTTGCTGGATATCCCCATTTTAAAGCAGAGCCAGACAGAGCTTGACTACCCTGTGGGTACAGGCCCATATGTTTTGGAGCTGGCCGGAGATACCCCCCGGCTGCGCCGGCGGACAGATTGGTGGTGCAAGGCGGATATGATCATCACCGCCCCGGTAATCGGGCTGAAAAAGGCGGAGTCTAATACCCAGATCCGGGATGAATTTGAATTTTCTGACCTGGATTTGGTCTGCGCTGACCCCGGCTCCGACCGCTACGCTGACTATCGGTGTGACTATGAGCTGTGGGATTGTGAAAACAACATTTTCCTGTATCTTTGCTGCAACATGAGCAGTCAGGTCTTTTCCAACCCGGAAGTCCGCAGTGCCCTGGTATACGCTGTGGACCGGGATACTTTGGTGGAGGATTATTACCGGGGCTTTGCCCGCAGCTCCAACCTGCCGGCCTCTTCTTTGTCCCCTTACTATAACCCCACCCTTGCAGCCCGGTATGCCTATGACGGCGGCGTAAAGCTGAAAGAGGCGGTGAGCCAGATTGCTCTACCGGAAAACCCCATTATTTTCCTGGTAAACAAAGAGGATAGCCTCCGTGTCCGGGTGGCCCGGAAGATCGCCGAAGTGCTCCGCTCTGCAGGACTTACGGTGCAGATGGAAGAGGTAGGCGCGTCTACCTACCAGATGTATTTAGACCGGGGCATTTACGATCTTTACCTGGGGCAGACCAAGCTATCTGCCAATATGGACTTGTCTGCCTTCTTCTCCAGCTCCGGCTCTCTGAATTACGGCTCCATTGCCGATGTTGCCCTGTATACATTGTGTAATGAAGCCCTGGCAAACCACGGTAACTTCTACACCCTCCACCAGACTGTCATGGAAGATGGCCGCCTTTGCCCGATCCTTATGCGAAGCTATGCGGTGTACGCCACCAGAGGCCTTCTTACCGGATTGACCCCTGCCCGGGACAATGTATTTTACTACTCCATAGGTAAGACCTTGGCGAAAGCGCAAATTTCTGACTAATTTTGCAATCTCTCGTTGCAATGTTATGTAAAGTTTGCTATAATAGATTCATCCATTTTAAGAAAGGACGATTCTGTATGAAACGCCTGATTGCTTTATTTGTACTTTTGTGCCTGGTGCTTTGCGCCTGCGGCCAAGATACCCCTGCGGAAACCACCGGTACTACCGTAGAAACCACTGTGGAGACCACCGTGGAGACCACCGATGAAACAGAAGCTCCCGTTCTTTACCGCAACCCCTTAAATGGCACATCTTTGGATGCGCCCTACACCGGCACTCCGGTGGCAGTGGTTGTGAACAATCTGGACGCCTGCCTGCCTCAGTACGGCATCAATGATGCGGATTTCTATTATGAAGTAGAAACCGAGGGCGGTATTACCCGGTGTCTTGCGGTGTTTAGCGACATTTCCAAGGTAGAAGCCGTCGGTCCTGTTCGCAGTGCCCGTACTTTCTTTAACAGCATTGCCATGTCCTATAGTGCGCCCATCGTCCATTGCGGCGGCAGCGTCCGGGGCAGAAATGCCGGCTATGAAGATTCTGATAACAAGATTCCCAACTGGGAGCATCTGGATCAGGCCTATAACGACAAATATTTCTACCGGGATGAATACCGGTATAACTACCAGGGCTACAATTATGAGCATACCCTCTTTGCCAAGGGCGAAAAGCTTGCCCAGGCTATGGTAGACAAGGGCTATAGCAACGCCGATGCCCAGGTGGTAGATTACGGCCTGAAGTTTGAAGATCTGGTGGTGCTGGGAGGCGAAACTGCCAACACTGTGAAGATCACCTTCCGGGGCGATAAGCCCACCAAGATGACCTACGATGCAGCCACCGGTCTTTACACTATGCACCAGTACGGCGGTACTACCATCGATGGCAGTACCGGTGAGAACACCACCTTTAAGAACCTGATCGTGCTGTCCACTGACCAGTGGTTCCGCCGGGATACTGCTTATAGCCGTTCCTACTACGATATCAATGATTCCACCGGCGATGGCGTTCTGGCCATTGACGGGCAGATCGTGCCTATCAAGTGGGCAAGAAACGGTCTTGACAGCGCGTTTACCTACACGCTGGCAGATGGCACACCCATCACCTTGGCTGCCGGCCGTACCTATGTTGCCATCGTTGGCGACACCGAGACCCCGGTAACTTACGAATAAGAAACCAAAACTCCGTACGCGACTTGCGTACGGAGTTTTTCTGCGTTTTAGTAATGTCTGCGGTTTTCCAGATGTCCGGAGCGGATCACCGGGGGCTTGGGATCTTTGACCTCTAAAGGGATGGGCTTTTCTTCCTCTTCTTTTCGCATGGGTTACCTCCTTTTTTAGAAGTTTCCCCCGAAAATCTTCAAATATGCTTTGCAGAGGAAGTCGTTTGTGATAAAATAATGGAAAAGAAATGCGGCGATCACTGCAGCGGGCCGGGAGGACTGACTATGCAGCATTTGAAAAAATATTTGAAACCCCACATATTTGCCATATTGCTCACATTTGCCATTAAATTTGTGGGTACTTACTTAGATATCTGGATTCCCAGCCTGATGGAAATTATGCTGGACGAAAAAGTGCCTGCCGGGGATCTGCCGGCCATTTACCGCTATGGCATTTTGATGTTGCTGTGCGCTTTGGGTTGTCTGGTGTTTAACCTTGGAGGCAACGCGCTGGCTTCCTTTACGGCAGGAAAGATCACCCGGAAGCTCCGCCGGGATCTGTTTTCCAAGGTCCAAAGCTTATCTTCCCGGCAGATGGATACGCTGACAGTCGCCTCTGCAGAATCCCGGCTCACCAGCGACACCTATCACATCAACCAGATGCTGACAAGAATCCAGCGGATGGGCATTCGCGCGCCGATTTTGCTTATCGGCGGCATTGTAATGCTGGTGCAGATGGACTGGGTCATGGCCCTGGTGCTGGTGGTTTTGCTGCCGATCATTGCCTTGGTGGTGTATTTCATCACCAAACGGGGCAATCGGCTTTTTGTGAAAAAGCAGGAGAAGCTGGACAGGATCGTTCAGGTGCTTCAGGAGAACATCTCCGGTGTCCGGGTTATTAAGGCCCTAAGCAAGGGAGCTTATGAAAAGCGGCGGTTTGAAACCGTGAATGATGATTTTTCCCAAGTTTCCTTGCAGGCAGGCAGAGTTACTTCCATCACCGGACCTTTGACCTCGGTGGTGCTCCATGTGGGGCTGACAGCGGTGGTAGTGGTGGGGGCGCTCCGGGTCAATATGGGAGCCATCCGCCCCGGCGTGATCATCGCTGCGCTGCAGTATTTCACCATGATTTTAAATGCCATGACCGGCATTACCCGAATCTTTATCATGTGGTCCCAAGGCCAGGCCAGCGCCTTGCGTGTGGCAGAAGTGCTGGGGTTGCCCCAGGATATGCAGGTGCAGCCCCAAACCGAAAAAGCAGAGCCGAAAGGCCATATCGTATTTGAAAAGGTGGAATTTTCCTACACCGGTGTGGGAAAAAATACCACAGATCTGTCATTTGCTCTGGAACACGGCCAGACCCTGGGCATTCTGGGGGCGACCGGTTCGGGCAAGTCCACCGTCGCAAACCTGCTGCTGCGGCTTTACGATGTAGACCAAGGCAGAATTTTATTGGATGGACAGGATATCCGCACCATAGAGAAAGAAACCCTGCGTAAAAAATTTGGGGTGGTATTCCAGAACGATTTTCTTATGGAAGGCACAGTGGCAGACAATATCCGTTTCTTCCGGGATATCCCCGAGGCGCAGGTAGAGCAAGCCGCCCGGTGCGCGCAGGCAGATTTTATCTGGGAAAAAGGCGGTCTGGAGGCAGCGGTGGCCATCGGTGGCAATAATCTCTCCGGTGGACAAAAGCAGCGGCTGCTGATTGCCCGGGCGTTGGCTTCCAACCCGGAAATTCTGGTGTTGGACGATGCTTCCTCGGCACTGGACTACCAAACCGATGCCAATTTCCGCCGGGCACTCCGGGAAAACTACCTTAACACCACCACAGTGCTCATAACCCAGCGGGTCAGCTCCCTGCGCCATGCGGATCTGATCCTGGTGCTTGAGGAGGGCCAGGTGATCGGTATGGGTAATCACGAAACGCTGATGCAGACCTGTCAGGAATACCGGATGATCGCCAAGACCCAAATGGGCGAAGCAAAGGAGGGGAGCGTATGAACGGCAAACCCAGAAGACCCTCTTTTCACCCCCAGCAGAAAAAAGTAAATCCATGGAAAATGCTGGCCCGGCTCTGGCGCTACATCGGCAAGTACCGTTTTTTGGTCGTTGCCGCAGTGGTGCTGGCGCTATCATCCAGCTGTTTAAATCTTTATGGCCCCAAGCTGTCCGGACAGGCGATCAACGCCATTGACCTGGGCGCGGGCAAGGTGGATTTTGAAACTGTCTGGAAATGCGCAGGGCTTATGCTCTTATCTTACATTCTGGCGTCTTTCTTTGCCTATGTGCTGAGCCTGATTATGCTGAAGCTGTCTCAGTCGGTGGCAAAGCAAATGCGCCACGATGTATTTGGGAAGCTGCAAGCCCTGCCGGTGGGCTATTTTGATAAATACCAGGCCGGTGATATTATCAGTGTGGTTACTTATGACATTGACACCGTAAACCGTAGTCTTTCCAATGACCTGCTGCAGATCTTGCGCAGCGTCTTTACAGTGCTGATTTCCCTGGGAATGATGCTCTCCATCGCCCCCAAGCTGGTAATGGTCTTTCTTTTTACCATCCCTCTGACCTTTCTTGTAACCCGCTTCATTGTGAAAAAGGCAAAGCCGTTGTTTCGCGAGCGTTCCAAAAAACTGGGCCAGATGAACGGCTTTGTGGAAGAAATGCTCTCTGGACAGAAGACAATCCACGCCTACGGCCAAGAGCCGGCGGTGGAGGAGCAGTTCCGCCAGAAAAACGAAGGGGCTGTCCGGGCTTACACCTTTGCCGAGGCCTTTGGCACAGTTACCGGCCCTTGCGTGAATCTGCTGAACAACATTTCTCTGGCGCTGATCTCCACCGCCGGGGCGGTGATGTTTTTACAGGGCTATATCCAGCTGGGTGATTTAAGCAGCTTTGTCCAGTATTCCCGGCGGTTCTCCGGGCCGATCAACGAGGTGGCAAACATTGTCTCCGAGCTGCAAAGCGCTTTTGCTGCGGCAGAGCGGGTGTTTGGACTGATGGATGCCCAGCCGGAGCTGCCGGATGAATCGGATGCCGAGACCCTCACCCAAGTGGCAGGAGATGTGAAGCTGGAGGGGGTAGACTTCTCCTATGTAAAGGAGCATCCCATTATCCGGGATCTGCACCTGCACGCCAAGCCCGGAAGTTTAACAGCCATCGTGGGCCCCACCGGCGCAGGCAAGACCACCATTATCAATCTTTTGATGCGGTTTTACGATGTGGATGGGGGCGCTATTTTGGTAGACGGCAAGGATATCCGCCATGTGACAAGAGATTCTTTGCGCCGGGCATACTCCATGGTGCTGCAGGATACATGGCTGTTCCAGGGCACGATCTTTGATAACATTGCCTACGGCAAACCGGATGCCACCATGGAGCAGGTGGTCTCGGCTGCCAAGGCTGCCCACATCCACGGCTATATTTCCCGGCTGCCCCAGGGGTATGATACTGTGCTATCGGACAACGGCGCTTCCATTTCCAAAGGCCAAAAGCAACTGCTGACCATTGCCCGGGCCATGCTGCTGGACTGTCATATGCTGATTTTGGATGAGGCCACCTCCAATGTGGACACCCGGACCGAGCAGAAGATCCAGGCGGCCATGCGGACGCTGATGGAGCAAAAGACTTGCTTTGTGATTGCCCATCGGCTCTCTACCATCGAAAATGCGGACCATATCCTGGTGCTGGATCAAGGGCAGGTGGTGGAACAGGGCACCCACGAAAGCCTTATGGCAGCAAAGGGCTTCTACCACAAGCTCTATCAAGCCCAGTTCGACACAGTTGTGTAAATTCCTATTTCTTTTTTGCGGTAGATGTGCTACACTATTAGAAGAGATAAATGAGGAGGAAGATCCTATGAATCCTGTTTTCAAAGGCATGGCGACTGCAATGGTTACTCCTATGACTACCACAGGGGTGGACTATGATGCCATGGCCCGTTTTATTGACTTTCAGCTGGAAAACGGCATCAATGCCCTGGTGGCGGTGGGTACCACCGGTGAAAGTGCTACCCTGACCCCCCAAGAGCGGAAAGATGTGATCGCATTCACCGTAAAACGGGTAGCAGGTCGTGTCCCGGTGATCGCCGGCACTGGCACCAACAATACAGAGCATGTGCTGGAGTACACCCGCAGCGCCTGCGACAATGGCGCAGATGCGATTCTGGCAGTTACCCCATACTATAACAAGGCCACCCAGGGCGGTCTTATTAAGCATTATTCCCTGGTGGCAGATGCCTCTGAAAAGCCTGTGATTATGTACAATGTTCCCAGCCGTACCGGCTGCAACATGCTGCCGGACACAGTGGCAACATTGGCAGACCACCCTATGATCCAAGGCATCAAGGAAGCTTCCGGAGATATGTCTCAGGTGGTGGAGATCATCGCCAAGTGCTCCGATAAGCTGCACCTGTACTCCGGTGAGGATGCGCTGGTCGTGCCTATGATGGCCATGGGCGGCATGGGCTGTATCAGCGTGCTGTCCAATGTTGTGCCCAAGATGGCAGTAGAAATGACGGACAAGTTCTTCTCCGGTGACATTACCGGCGCAGCGGCTATGCAGTGCAAAATGCTGCCGCTGATTCGGGCACTGTTTAGCGAGGTCAACCCCATTCCCGCCAAGGCGGCCGTGTCCAAGATGGGCTTTGGTGAGGAGATATTGCGCCTGCCCCTGACCAACATCGAGCCGGCCCACCGGGAGAATCTGTACCTGCAGATGGAAAAGCTGGGGGTCAAGGTATGAAAGCGGTGATTTGCGGCGCTAACGGCGCCATGGGTCTTCTGATCCAGAACCGTTTGCAGCAGGAGGTGGCAGGCCTTGTCAGTCTGGACGGAGAAAATGGCGTTGCCAAGACCTTTGCAGAGCTTGGCAAGGTGGATGCGGATGTCATCATCGATTTTTCCCACCACAGCGCAGCTGCCGATGTGATCGCCTACGCAAAGGAGATCGGTTGCGGCGCGGTGATTGGCACCACCGGCCATACCCCCGAAGAAAAGCAGATCATTTTAGACGCTGCCAAGGATATCCCTGTGTTTTACAGCGGCAACATGAGCTTGGGCATTGCGGTGCTTTGCCGGTTGGCTGCCCAGGCGGCCGGTTTCTTCCCTGAGGCAGATATTGAGATCGTGGAGATCCATCATAACCGAAAGGTGGATGCCCCCAGCGGTACAGCCAAGATGCTGTTTTCTGCGGTGCAGGGTGTTCGCAAGGAACTGACCCCCCATTACGGCAGAGCCGGAGAGGGAAAACGCCAGATAGGTGAAGTAGGTATTTCCTCGCTGCGGATGGGCAATGTGGTAGGCGTCCACGAAATTCACATTTGTACCCCCAGCCAGACCCTGACCTTGCGCCACGAAGCACAGGATCGGGGCATGCTGGCAGACGGCGCGGTGGATGCTGCCCGGTTTTTGGCAGGAAAAGCCCCCGGTCTTTATGACATGAAGGATATTTTGGAGAATTTGTAATGGAAATTTCCCATATGAGCGGGGCAGGGAATACCTTTGTGGTGTTAGATGCCCGGGGAAAAGCGTTAGATTTATCCGCTTTGGCAAAGGATTTGTGCAAAAAAACCGGCTCGGACGGCCTGATGGCGGCAGATTATGGAACTGTTGGTGATTTTCGTCTGCATTTTTATAATGCCGATGGCAGCCGGGGAGAGATGTGCGGCAACGGTGCCCGGTGTATCTGCAAATTTGCCTATGACCATCACATCGCTCCGGAACGGATGCAGGTGCAGACCGATGCAGGGATGCTCATCGCCACCCGTCTGGAGGAAAACCGCTATCGGGTGCAGATGCAGCTGCCAAGCGTTGTGGATCTGAACCGGTTGGAAAACGCCAGCTATGTGGAGCTGGGCGACCCCGGCGTTCCCCACGGTATTGTTCCCTTGCCGGGACTGACCTTTGACCAGAAAGAAGACCTGCGCCAGCTGGGCGTGGAGCTTCGCCACCATCCGGCTTTTCCCAAAGGGGCGAATATTAACTTCTATGATTGGGTCGATCCCCAGACCTTACGGGTGCTGACCTATGAGCGGTATGTGGAGGATTTTACCCTAGCCTGCGGCACAGGCTGCTGCAGCGTGGCGGCGGTGCTTTTTGCCAAGAAAGAACTGACAGGTCAGCATATAACCTGCCAAGTGCCCGGTGGCCAGCTGGAAGTAACCCTGCAGACTCGGGATCAAAAACTGACCCATATCTTTCTGGAAGGCCCAGCTGTGGTTTTGGATACATTTTGCATATAAAAAAGCGTGTTGCTTTTGCAACACGCTTTTTTTATCCAATCAGCCAAGGGATGTCCGTAGAGGTAGCCAAATTTTCTGCGCCATAAAGGTACAGAATTTCCGTTGCTCCATGGGTCGCTGCCAATTCCGCAACAGAGCCCCGATAGTAGCGCATATCTACCATCACGATTTTCTCATAATGCTCGGCGGCATAAGTGGCAAAACAGTGGGCGTAGGAATCTTTGATCAGAAGCAAGGTTTTTCCGTTTTGCACAGTTAAGTTTTCAATGGTAACCAAGCTGTGATTGCCATCTAAGAATACCGGGTACTTATCCAAGTTTTCCAAATGGGCAGGAAAATACAGGCTGTCATAAGTGGTGTCTTGGGTTTCAGTAATGGTAACTTGGAAGTTACTGCTCTGTTCCGGCTTGTAAATTTCCAAAGTGTCGGCAGATGTTTCCCACAGGCCGCTTTTGGAGTAGGTTGTGCCGTAGAAACCCGGGTAGCGCTCCGCCAGAGAAAATTCCTTAGCAGTGATACCCTGCGCAGCGCAGAACTGCTGATACATCCGCAGGCTTCCTGCAGCCGTCAAATGGTGGTCGGTGCGGTAGTAAAGATCTTCGGTATTTGCCAGAAAATCCTTGGTAAGATCAATGGTGTTCAGCCCTGACGATTCCACCAACGACATCAGCTTCCGGTCGAAGTATTCCTCATGGATGTCAGGAAGCTTATCATCGAGAATAAAGCCGGCCGAGGGGACTACCATCAGGCTTGTTTTTAACCCGGTTTTTTCTGCAAAATCCTTTAAATACTGCAAATTCCGCTGGGCGTGGCTTTCTTCGAAATCCCCGGGGGCGGTGATCAGATACCCGCCATCGGCAGCATACACCCCGGAGTTTCCGTTCATGCCCAGCATCTGCTTCCAATAAGCATGGACACCTACAAAGAAGTCCCGGAAAGGGAAGTGGCTGGCAAGATAGTTTTCTAAGTGTTTGCCAAAGCTTCCGTCCGCCACCGCTTCCCAAGAAAGTGTGGGGAATTCCGGCAGCACCCTTTTTTCGTTTTCGGAATAGGTCTTTTTGGGCAGGGCCACAAACAAAATGGCAACTGCCAAAATGACAGCAATAAACACCCAAGAGGCACTGTGTTTTTTCATATTCGTACCTCCTTAAAATCTAAAGTACAGGAAGGGGTTATAGGTGGAGCTGACCAGCGCCGCAGTGCAAAGAAGCAAAATAACTGCCGTTGCCACCGCTTCCAGCACCCAGGCACATTGCCAAGAAGCCACCTCGTCATAGATTTTTCTTCCCACAGGCCAGCAGGCAACCACGCCAATGGCCAACAAGGGCAGATGGGACATCACCGGGTACAGCGCCTGACTGTGCAAAACGCCCCGGGAGAAATCAAACAACTGCCCTAAGTAGGAGAACATAGAACCGGTGTCAGTAAAGTCAAAGATCACCCAGCCGATCATCACAAAGAACATGGCATACGCATGAGAGACCCACTGGGGGGCTTTTTGCAGATTGGGGAGCAAAAAGAATTTTTCTGCGATCAGCAAAACACTAAAATACAAGCCCCAGAACAAGAAGTTCCAGCTTGCCCCGTGCCACAAACCTGTCAGACCCCACACGATCAAAAGATTTACGCATTGGCGTAATTTTCCTTTTCGGTTGCCACCCAGGGGGATATACACATACTCCCGAAACCATGTGCCCAAGGACATATGCCACCGCCGCCAGAATTCGGTGATGCTGCGGCTGATGTAGGGATAGTCAAAGTTTTTCACAAACTGGAAGCCCAGCATATTGCCAAGGCCGCGGGCCATATCGGAGTAGCCGGAAAAGTCAAAATAGATCTGCAGGGTAAAGGCCAGTACGCCTACCCATGCGCTGAGCACACCACCGTCAAGCAAGCGCAGCGTACCCCACAGCGCACCCAGAGGGTTGGCAAGGAGCACCTTTTTGGCAAGACCTACTACAAACAGCTTGACGCCGTTATGAAACAGGGGCATAGATTCCTTACGGGATTGCAGCTGCTCCTGCACATCTACAAACCGGACGATGGGGCCGGCGATGAGCTGAGGGAACAGCACCACATAAGTGCCAAAGGTGATAAAGTTTTTCTGGGCTTTGCAGTTGCCCCAATACACATCGATCACATAGGACATGGCTTGGAAAGTGTAAAAGGAAATGCCAATGGGCAGGCTGATTTCTGGGACAGGGAGCAAGGCAAAAATGGGCAGCTGCCGCAAAGTGTCCAGCAGCAGACCGGTGTACTTAAAATAACCCAAAGCCAGAAGATTTGCGGCAATGCAGACGATCAGCGTGGCTTTTTTCGCCTTGGGGCGGCTTTGCCAACGCTCTATCAAATAGCCGCTGATGTAATTAAGTGCGATGGAGGCAAGCATCAGTAGCAGCAGCACCGGCTCGCCGTAGCCGTAGAAAATAAGGCTTGTGACAAAGAGCCACGGGTTTTTTGCTGATCTTGGTAGTAGGTAATACACGCCGATCACTGCCACCAGATAGACAAATAAAAATAAAATACTGGAAAAGACCAATTTAAAATCTCCTTATGGAAAGCGGGCAGATAGATCTGCCCGCTGAACTTATTTTGCGTTATCGAAAATGGACTGCATAGCCTCACTCTTGGCAGAAATGAACAGGGTGACATATAAGCCGTTTGTGGTCACTTTGCATTTTTCAAGCAGGGCGTAGCTTTCTGCGTCATAGTTTTGCGCCTGGTTCTTCACGTCGGCAAGTCGCGCTTCCAACTTTTGGGCAACCGCCTTGGCAGCGGCGCTATCTGTAGCTTCCACCATCACGATCTCATCGGGAAATGCCCCGCCCATGGTGATAAAGCAGGCGCTGGTCTTGATTTGGGTGGCTTCAATGCCGTATAGGTCCAAAAGACGCTCTGCTGGCAAGTCCAAAGCCTCGGTAATCTCCAGCTGGGAAATGATGGTGTCTTTGATGGCGGTGATATCCTTGGTCACAGCTTCTTGGCTGCAGCCGGCAAGTACCAGCATCAGCGCCAAAAGCATGCAAACTATCTTTTTCATATCTTTTTCTCCTTTTATCCGGCTGTATGGGTGTACAGGTAATCGATCCAAGCCCGGCAACCGGTTTCGGTAAAGTGGATGCCCATACCGTCGGGATCGCTGCAATACTCCCGGATCAGATAGCCGTTGCTGTCATACATCACTTCGGCTACATTCACAAAGTACCAGCCGTTTGCCTGGCATGCAGCGGACAAGGCTTCATTATACCGGCGAATATTGGTGGGATTGATGCCGCCGCTGGAGGTGATGTTACTGGTGTTGGTGGTGGGGGTCATAGACTGAATATACACCTGGATTCCCGGGGCAGCCGCCTGAATCTTACCCAGAAGCTGGGTCATATTGGCAACTGCGCCATCAATGCCGTATAGGGCGATGTCATTCATGCCCAGCATGATATACAGCTTTTTCGCGCCGGTTAGAGGAATAGAATCCTCCAGCTTCATTTTTTCGCCCTGGAAGGTAGGATGCACAGACTTGCTGCTGACTTCCCACAATGCATTGCCGCTGCCTAAGCTGCCGGAAGTCAAAAACTGCGCGCCGCCCAGCTTGTCTGCTGCAGCTTCATAATAGGAAAGCTTCAAGCTGATGGAATCGCCTACAAACACCGCATCGTCAAAGTAAGAAGAAGATACCGCGCCGCTCTGAGGCACAGCGCCGGAAATGGCGTGGCTGCCTGCCGGGGCAGGGGAAACGGGAGCGGGGGGATCGGTGGGTGCAGGAGGATCGGTGGGCTGCGGTGCCCGGGTGGGTTCCTCAGTAGTTTCCACAGTGGTTTCAACCGTGGTCTCCACCGTAGTTTCCTGGGTAGTTTCTAATGTAGTTTCCTGGGTGGTCTGCACAGTTGTTTCCCCGGAGGTGTCCTGAGTCACGGTAGTGTCCTGGGCAGAGGAAGCGTTGCAAGCTGCCAGGGTGGCGGCAACAAATAAAACTGCCAAGAATGCAGAAAGTTTCTTTTTCATAGGATGTCCCCTCCCGAAATTTTTATTTATTATATCACTATCCTGCCAAAAAAGAAACATTTTTCTGGAAATATGTCAAAAAAAGTCCGCAGCCAAAAAGCTGCGGACAAATACAAGTTATTTTTCCAAATCCATCACTTTGTCGATACGGCGCTGATGGCGCTGGTTGTGGGAAAATGCTGTGCCCAGCCAGGTATCCACGATTTCCAGGGCCAGATTCTCTCCTACGATCCCTGCGCCCATGGCCATCATGTTGGTATCGTTGTGCTCCCGGGTCAACCGGGCGGACAGCACATCGGACAAAAGGGCACAGCGGATGCCCTTGACCTTGTTGGCCACAATGGACACGCCGATGCCGGTGGTGCAAAGGACGATGCCCTTGTCACACTCGCCTTTTGCAACTGCCTGGGCAGCGGGGGCGGCAAAGTCGGGATAATCGCAGCTGTCTAAAGTGTCTGTGCCAAAATTTACAACTTCCATTCCCTTTGCTTCCAAGTGGGCGATCAGGGTGTTCTTCAGCGCCAATGCGCCGTGGTCGCATGCGATGGCAATTTTCATATCCAATCTCCTTATAGTACAAGTCCGCCGTTGAGATTCAATACCTCACCGGTGATAAAATCCGCATCAGAAAGATACAGCATAGCCTTTGCCACATCTTCCGGTGTGCCGTTTCTTCCAACGGGAGTTTCCTGCCGTAGCTGCTCTAAAGTTTCTTCGGAAACACCGGCGCACATATCGGTGAGGATCACCCCCGGAGCGATACAGTTGACCCGGACGCCGCTGGGTCCTAACTCCTGGGCCAGGGCTTTGGTCATAGCGATCACTGCACCTTTGGTGGCGGAATAGGCCACTTCGCAGGAAGCGCCCACGATGCCCCACATGGAGCTGACAGTGATAATGCAGCCGGACTGTTTTTTCAGAAAGCTGCCTGTGGCGGCATTGACACAGTGGTAAATGCCTTTCACATTCACAGCAAACGCCCTGTCCCATTCTTCTTCGGAAATCTGCTGCATAAGCCCATAGTGACAGATCCCGGCGTTGCACACCAGAATGTCCACATCCCCGATGGTTTCAAAAGCGCGATTGACGGCTTCTCTGTCTGCCACGTCGCAGGCAATTCCCACAGCTCCGGTGGCGGCAGAAACCTCAGCAGCTTTATCATGGTTTTTTTCATACAGAAAATACACCCGGTCGCCCCGGGCGGCGAAGGCTGCCACAGCAGCGGCGCCAATGCCCCGGCTGCCGCCGGTAATCACAACGGTTGCCATAGTAAGATCTCCTTGGTATGAAATAAGGCTGCCGAAGGGGCAGCCTTGTTATTTATCTTCTGCGGCTCTTAGTCCGGTGGTCGGAGTACTGACGGATGGAAGATATCTTGCTGTCAGACTCAGACATAAAGGCCTTCAGCTTCTCTTCAAAGAGCTGATCGGCGGTCTTCGGCGCAGGAGGCGGGGTAGGGGCTGCGCTGCGGGGTTTTGCCGCGGCGTCCCGGGGGGCAGGATTCCGCCGGAAGCCCTGGGGGGAATTTTCATGCTGGGGTTTTGCTTCCAGCCGCTTGATAGACAGATTGGTCTTGCCGTTTTCCAGGCTGATGACCATGACTTTTACATCCTGTCCCTCTGTCAAATGCTGGCGGATATCGCTGACATAGGTGTTGGCTACCTCAGAAATATGTACCAGGCCGGTCTTATTCTCCGGCAAGGTGATAAATGCACCGAAATTGGTGATGGATTTTACTTTTCCCTCTAAAACTGCGCCTACGGTTAACTCCATGTGTTTGTTGCTTCCTCCAAAAATTATTCCTGCGGCAGAAAAATCACGGTGTCCGGGTCTACCAATCCCAAAAACTTTTCTGCCAATCGCTTGATTGCGTCCACAGTGCCAAGCTCATCGATTTGCTGGGAAAGATTGCTGTTTGCTTGCTCTAAGTCAGCGGCCTGCTGCTGCAGTTGCCGGTAAGCCTGTTTTTCCTGATAAATCGCGCCGCCTAACAAAAGCAGCACCAGCGTTGCAACCACTAAGGTCACCAGGACAACGGTTTTCAGCAATTTGGAACTACGGCGATAGACCAAACGCACATGGCGAAAAGGATTCTTTAAGTTTCCCATATGAACTCCTGTGTATCTTCTTTGTTGTCTAGCATCTATTCTAACTGTTTTTTTTCTGGTTGCCAAGAGAAAAATGCAACATTTTTTCCCTTTTTCAAAAATTTTTTTGATTTTGCACAGAAAACTGTGACCTATGCCAATCAGAATCCGCCAAAATCCACGAAAAAGCGGGGCAAGCAGCCGCCCCAGGGTCACTGTAAACAGCCAGCCCCCTGCAAAAAGGCTTAAGGTATAACCAAAACGCAGGTCTGCCTGGCAGACGGCGAAGCTGAAATACAGGAAGACATAAAAGGCCGGAGGACAAAACAACAGGTCAGACAAGGCGGTGTACTTAGGCCGGAGGGGGCGCAGAAAACAATACACCACCCCCAGGCCGTACCCTAACCCCAAGCCCCACAATACCCGGTGTAAGTCGGTGGTGGGAGCGGTCATTTAAACAGTCTGCCCCACAGTGTCCCGGCTGGCCGGGGATCGTCATATAAAAGGGCGGAGATTCTCCCCTCCACCGCTACCTGGCCACCCTCCAGGGAGAGATTTTTCAGCTGTAGCTGCTCTCCTTGAATCTCCAGTGTGCCAAGCTCTGTGTGCAGGATCACCGCGGTGTCATCAAAGCTCACCACTTCCGTTACCCCGGTCATGGTCAGATGGTTGCGCTCTGTCAAAACCAGCTTGTGGGGAAATTGCATCTGGGTCATGTCCATCACCTCCCTAAAGACTATGCGCCGCAGAACCAATAATTGACTTTCCTCCTGAGAAAAGTTATACTGTTGAAAGAACGAATTAAAGAGGGGATACCTATGTTATTTGATACCCATGCCCACATCGACGACCCGGTGTTCGACGAAGATCGCCACGAACTTCTGATGGGGCTGAAGGACCAGCAGGTGCAATATGTGATGAACCCCGGCTGCAGTTTGGAAAACTCCCGGCAGGCGGTGGCGCTTTCCAAAACCTATGATTTTATGTACGCTGCTGTTGGCACTCACCCGGACACCGCCGACGAGGTAAACGAGCAGGTGATCGAAGATTATCGCCAGATGTGCCGGGAAAATGACAAAGTGATGGCCATTGGTGAGATCGGTTTGGATTATTACTATGAAACCATACCCAGAGAAATTCAGAAACAGGCATTCCGGCTGCAGATGGAGCTGGCCCGGGAAACAAAGCTTCCTGTGATCATCCATGAGCGCAACGCCCACGATGACGGCATGCGGATGGTGAAGGAATTTAAAGATGTTACCGGCGTGTTTCACTGCTATTCCGGCTCTGCGGAGATGGCCAGACAGCTGGTGGATATGGGCTGGTATATTGGCTTTACCGGTGTGCTGACCTTCAAAAATGCCAGAAAGGCTGTGGAAACTGCCCAAAGAATTCCTTTGGACCGAATCGTGCTGGAGACCGACTGCCCCTTTATGGCCCCCGAGCCCTTCCGGGGCAAGCGCAACCACCCGGGGTATCTGTACAGGATGGCAGAGCAGCTGGCCGAAATTCGGGGCATTTCTTTAGAGGAAGTTCACAAGATTACCACCGAAAATGCCCTGCGTTTGTATCGCATCCAACCGAAATAACCCAACGCCAGTTCTTTGGGTTGACATCCGGTGGGAATGATGGTATATTTTATTCAGTATTGAATTACTGAATATAGGCTGAGAGAACTCGAGCCGAAACAGCCTCTCAGCGGTCCTTTTTGCCGCTTTTTGTCTTATCTTTCTTGCCTTGCGTCAGCAAGGCGGCGGCATCTGCGACAAAAATCAATCAAAAATTACTCGCTGAGAAGTGCTTTGCAGTTTTCAGCCGTCTGCATTTTCTAAGGCGAAGAAAATCACGAAGACAATACTTTGTGTATTATCAAGGGATTTTCTGATGAATTGGGGAATGCAGGCGTCTGAAAACCTATTTTGGTTCGAGTTCTCTCAGCCCAATAAGGAGAGAGAATAATTATGGATATGACTTTGGAATCTTGCCGTAAGTTTGTGGAAGTTTTGGCTTCCGATGCTCCCGCTCCCGGCGGCGGCGGCGCAGCTGCTTTGGTAGGCGCTGTGGGTACTGCTCTGGGCAACATGGTGGGCTCTTTGACGGTAGGTAAGAAGAAATATGCCGAGGTAGAGGCTGAAATCATCGACCTGAAGGCAAAGTGCGACGCTTTGCAGACAGAACTTCTGAACCAGGTAGAAGCTGACGAGGTCAACTTCCTGCCCTTGGCAAAGGCTTACGGAATCCCCAAGGATGACCCCAACCGGGACAAGGTAATGGAAGAGGCAACCATCATCGCCTGCTCCACCCCCATGACCATCATGGAGCTGTGCTGCCAGGCTATCGAGTACATCGCTGTGTTTGCAGCAAAGGGTTCCCGTCTGGCTGTTTCTGATGCCGGCTGCGGCGCTGTGTGCTGCAAGGCCGCTCTGCAGGCAGCATCCCTCAATGTGTTCATCAACACCAAGAGTCTGAAGAATCGGGAAGTGGCTGAGCAGATGAACAAGAAGGCCAACGATATGCTCACCAAATACTGCGCAATGGCTGACGAAATTTTCAACACCGTTAAGGCTGGCTTCGGTCAGTAAGAATCAGGAGGAAAGATAAAATGGCAAAGTTACTGTTGGGTAAAGAAGTTAACGAGGCGCTGGTTTCTGCTCTGCAGAAGCGTACCGCTGCGCTGAAGGAAAAGGGCGTACAACCCACTCTGGGTATTATCCGTCTGGGTGAGAATCCCTCCGACCTGTCTTATGAGAAGGGCGCTACCAAGCGCGCTGAGGAAGTGGGCGTTGCAGTTAAGAACTACATCCTGCCCGAGGATGCTTCCAAGGAAGATGTGCTGAAGGTCATCGACCAGGTCAACGCTGACGATTCTGTTCACGGCGTTCTGATGTTCCGCCCTCTGCCCAAGCACCTGAAGGCTGACCAGGACGAGATCTGCAACCGCTTGGCTCCCAAGAAGGACGTGGACTCCATGACCCATATGTCCAACGCCGGCGTGTTTGAAGGCCAGGATCTGGGTTATGCGCCTTGCACGCCCGCAGCTTGCATGGAGATTTTGGATCACTACGGCATTGACTGCAAGGGCAAGAACGCTGTGGTTATCGGCCGTTCTTTGGTGGTTGGTAAGCCTGCAGCTATGATGCTTATGGCTAAGAATGCCACTGTTACCATCTGCCATACCAAGACTGTGAACACCGCAGAAGTTTGCAAGAACGCTGATATTATCATTTCTGCAGCCGGCGTGCTGAACAGCTTGACAAAGGATTTTGTCCGCGAGGGTCAGATCGTTATTGATGTTTCCATGAACTGGAATCCCGAGAAGATCACCTCCAAGGGCAAGGGCGGTATGTCCGGCGACTGCGTATTCGAGGAAGTCGAGCCTATCGTTGACGCCATCACCCCCGTTCCCGGCGGCGTTGGCGCAGTTACTACCACAGTGCTTATGAAGCATGTGGTTGAGGCTGCTGAGAAGATCTAACTTACAAGCAAGAGCTTTTGCGTAACTGACGGAATTGCGGAGCACCGCAAGGGAGCGCAAAGGAATAAAAGCCGACCGTCTGGGCGATCCGATATATACTATCGGATCGCCCATTGTTTATTTAGGAGGAAATGGTATGAAAAAATTAAAAAATATGGAAGAAAGCAAGTTTTTAAAAGTGTTTTTCCTGTTTGTTTCTTTGGCATTTTTGGTGGCAGCGCCTTTTATGCCCGATAGAAATGCCATGGTTTCCGGCCTGTGGAAGCTGATGTCCGGCACATGTAAGATCTCTACCAACTATTTTGCCCAAGGCGGCTTTGCAGCCACCTTCCTGAACATGGGTCTGGTGGGTCTTATCTGCACAGGTCTTTGCTGCCTGCCCGGGGCAAAGCCCAACAACGTCACCACCTTGGGTGTGCTGCTGACTATCGGCTTCGGCGCGTGGGGCATTAACCCCTTGAACATGATCCCCACGGTTTTGGGCGTGTGCCTGTTCTGCCTGCTAAAGAAAGAAAAACTGGCTGCCATGAGCAACGCCATGCTCTACTCCACCGGTATCGCCCCGCTGATCTCGGATCTACTGTTCCGTTATCCCGGTGTGGAGTACATCGGTTTTAACTGGATCGGTGCGGCGATTGCTCTGTTTATCGGTCTGATCATCGGCTTTTTCCTGCCTGCAGGCCTGGGTCACGCGCCCAATATCCACAAGGGTTATGACCATTACTCCGCTGCTGTGCCCATTGGCATGACCGCATTCTTCCTTCGCGCAGTCCTTTACAATGTGGTACTAGGTTGGAAGTTAGCGGATTTGGGTCAGCTTTCCACTATGGGCGCTTTGGATGTGGTAAGTCTTCCTGCAACCAATATTTTCTGTATTGCGCTTTTTGCACTTTGCATCGTATTCGCCTTTTTGATGGGTTGCACATTCAAGGACTACTGGAATCTGATGAAAGATACCGGTCATGGTGTCAGCTTCACCACCAAGTACGGTAACGCACCTTTCCTGATGAATGTGGGCGTGTTTGGCCTGATGATCGTGCCTTATTTCAACCTGGCAGGCCTGATCGACGGCAAGAATGTGTGGACCGGCATGACCTTCGGCATCGTGTTCTGTATGCTCGCTACCTGTAACTCCGGCAGCCACCCCAGAAATGTCCTGCCCATTATGGTAGGTTACTTAGTAACTTCCCTGGTATTTGGTTGGCTTTTCCAGGGCGAGGGCGATTTTGCCCTGACTGTGGGCAACCAGTCCATTCTCATCGGTCTGTGCTATGCCAACGGCTTAAGCCCCATCGCCGGCAAGTACGGCTTTGGCTACGGTATGCTGGCCAGCGGTCTGCACTATCTGCTGGTTACCGCAGTTCCCGATATGCACGGCGGCTTCTGCCTGTATAACGGCGGCCTCACCGCAGCAATCATCTGCCTGCTGTTTGTGCCCCAGCTGGAGAAATTCTGCAAAACAAAAGAAGAGCGGAAAGCGCTGAAAGTGGCAAAATAAATCAAAAATTCCCCAAACACCCCCTGATGCAGTTTCGCATCAGGGGGTGTTTGCATAAGGTTACTTTTTTTGTTGCGTATTGCGGTGGTTTTTGGTATAATATATGGAAAATGATATAATTGGATGTGTTATGCTTTGAAATACGGAATTTGGAATGTGGGACAGCCGGAAGGCCAGGCTGTCAACGCCCTGGTTGAGGCGGGGTATCCGCCGCTGGTGGCCA
>JAZREX010000023.1:0-2973 GCA_045661025.1 Faecousia sp.
AGATCTCTTTCAAAGCATCCTGAATATGGTCGGTGCAGCGACGGCGGATGATCTCCCGGCGAAATTCTGTGGGAGAATATAGAATCAGCTGCTGTTCATTCAACTCTACAACTTCCGCATCGTCAAACCAAGTGGAAACGGTGATAGAGGTGAGCTGTTCTTCTAAGTAAATGAGGACTTTCGCCCAAACATAGGCAGAGGAATACATGATTTTGGGCTCCTTTCTATAAAGCTATTTTCCAGTGAAATTGTGGAAAAAAATCGATATTTTCTCAACCTAAATTTTATCATATTTTCAGAAAAAAAACAAGCAATTTTTCAGTAGAAAAACAGAAAGAAAAATCCGGCAAAAACCCTTGAAAAATCTAAGGTTTTTACCGGATGAAAAAACAAAAAAATTGGGGGTGCTTTTGCACCCCCAAAGATAGGTAAAAATTAGACCATTGCAGCGGTGATGATCGCCATCTTGTACACTTCGTCTGCGTTGCAGCCGCGGGACAGATCGTTGATGGGAGCAGCCAGACCCTGCAGGATGGGGCCGTAAGCTTCAAAGCCGCCCAAACGCTGTGCGATCTTGTAGCCGATGTTGCCTGCTTCGATGCAGGGGAAGATAAAGGTGTTGGCGTAACCGGCAACTTTAGAGCCGGGGAACTTCAGCTGGCCAACCTCAGGAGCGACAGCGGCGTCGAACTGCATTTCGCCGTCGATGGCAAACTCAGGAGCCAGTTCCTTAGCGATAGCGGTAGCATCGTGGCTCAACTTCACAGTGCCGCCCTTGCCGGAGCCGTTGGTGGAGAAGCTCAGCATAGCAACCTTGGGATCGATGCCGAAGACCTTTGCAGTCTTAGCAGTTTCCACAGCAACTTCAGCCAGCTTCTGTGCACCGGACAGAACCACATTGCCTTCCTTGTCCAGAGTGTCTTCGTAGCTTAAGTTGATAGCGCAGTCGCCCATAGCCAGCTTTTCTTCGCCGCGAACCATAATGAAGCAGGAAGAAACCAGATTTACACCCTTCTTGGTCTTCACCAACTGCAGAGCGGGACGGACAGTGTCAGCGGTGGAGTATGTAGCGCCACCCAGCAGGGAGTCAGCCAGACCCATCTTCACCAACATAGTGCCAAAGTAGTTACCCTTAGACAGAGCAGCACGGCAGTCGTCACTGCTCATTTTGCCCTTACGAAGCTCCACCATCTTTTCAACTATGGCATCCATGCCTTCGTAGCTCAGAGGGTCGATGATCTCGACACCTTCGATGTTGAAACCGCCCTTTGCAGCATTGGCCTTCACTTCCTCAACATTGCCGATGAGGATGGGCTTCAAGAAACCGCCTTCGTTCAGCCGTGCAGTGGCTTCCAGAATACGGGCGTCATGGCCTTCGGTGAAGACGATCTTGCGGGGGTTCTTCTTCAGGACTTCAATCATTGCATTGAACATGATAACATTCCTCCAAAATACGGGCGTATGCCCAAAATTTCACATATAAATTATACAACAAATTTTCTTAAGGCGCAACCTTTTTTCAAGAAAGAATTGAATTTCCAATGCTTTTTTGTTATGATAAGAATGACCAACCGAAAAAGGAGGGACGATAATGACAGTGGCTGCATATTTTTGGCTTGCCCTAATGTTCGCATTTATTGTGGTGGAAGCGTCTACGGTGTCTGTAGTTTCTCTTTGGTTTGCTGCAGGCGCATTGGTGGCAATGATCACCGATATTTTAGGAGGACCGATATGGCTACAGGTTTTTCTCTTTGTAGCAGTATCCGGTGTACTGCTGTTGCTGCTGCGGCCTATTACGAAAAAATACTTTACCCCAAAACTGACCCGCACCAATGTGGATGCAGTGGTGGGCACAATGGGTATGGTTCTGGAAGACATTGATAATACGGCTGCCACCGGACGGGTGAAGTTAGGCGCTATGGAATGGTCTGCCAGAAGTACCAAAGATGAAGTGATTCCCGCCGGCACATTGATCCGGGCAGATAAGGTAGAGGGCGTAAAAGTATTTGTCACCGTTGTAAAAGAAACACAAAAAGTATAAGGAGGTCTTGATATGGTGATTCTTTTAGTTTTATTGGCGTTGTTATTCGTATTGATCATTTCAAACATTGCCATCGTGGAGCAGTCCCGGGCTTATGTTATTGAGCGTTTGGGCGCATTCCAGTCTGTCTGGGGCGTTGGTCTTCATTTTAAGATTCCTTTTATCGATCGTATTGCCCGCCGGGTGAGTCTAAAAGAGCAGGTTTTGGACTATCCGCCCCAGCCGGTGATCACCAAGGATAATGTTACTATGCAGATCGATACCGTGGTGTATTTCCAGATTACTGACCCCAAGCTGTATGCCTATGGCGTAGAGCAGCCCATGGCAGCTATGGAAACTTTGACAGCCACCACTTTGCGTAATATCATCGGCGATCTGGAATTGGATCAGACCCTTACCTCCCGTGATGTGGTCAACACCAAAATGCGGGCCATTTTGGACGAGGCCACCGATCCTTGGGGTATTAAAGTGAACCGGGTGGAGTTGAAAAACATTCTGCCGCCCCAGGATATACAAAACTCCATGGAAAAGCAGATGAAGGCAGAACGTGACCGTCGCCAGGCAATTTTGCAGGCAGAAGGACAAAAGAAATCTGCCATTTTGATTGCAGAAGGTGAGCGGGAATCTGCTATTTTGCGAGCAGATGCGGAAAAACAGGCAGCTATTTTGCGGGCAGAGGCAGAGAAACAGGCGGCCATTTTGAAGGCTGACGGTGAGGCTGCTGCGATCCGGATGGTGCAGCAGGCGCTGGCAGATTCTTTGCAGATGCTCAATGAAAAAGCCCCCAATGACCAGGTGATCAAGCTCAAGTCCATCCAGGCAATGGAAAAGGTAGCCGACGGAAAGGCAACCAAGATCATTATTCCCTCCCAGATGCAGGGTGTGGTAGGCATGGCAAACGGCTTGGTAGAAGGATTGAAGGAATAACAAAG
>JAZREX010000024.1:0-11068 GCA_045661025.1 Faecousia sp.
GGCAAAAAGCCAACAGTTCCGCGCCAGCACAGAAAAAACCTTCTGCTGGTTGGCACAAGTGCCCCAGATGCGCCGCCGGCTGTGTATGGACACAAGAATGTTGGACGCGCTGAACCGGGAGACCTTAGGCACACCGGAAAAGCCGGTGCTGGTGTCCGACACTCCCAGCGCACTGACTGCCGGCGTGGCGGTAGGGCTGATGTATGACCCGGAGAAGATGCCTATTTCCCAGGTAGGCCGGCTGGCTATCGAAGCGGTGGCCTGCACCCATGGCGATCCGGAGACTTTCCTGGCGGCGTCCGTGTTGGCTTATAGCATTGCCGCCATTTTGCAGGATAATCAAACGCCCCTGGCTACCCAATTTTCCCAGGCGTGCGCCGCGGTGGTAACCCAGTTTGGCGATCAATTTCCCCAGGCACAAAAGGTATCCGACCTTGTGCACCGGGCCATAGAACTGACAAAAGACCCGGAGCTTAGCCCCCTAGCTGCCCTGGCGCTGCTTGGCTGCACCACCGCAGCAGAGTGCCTGGCCGGCAGCGTATATGCCAGCTGTATTCACACCGGCAATTTTGACGAGGCTATGATCTCCGCTGTAAACCACTCCGGCCGCAGCTGCGCCGTCGGTGCCATCACCGGCGCGATCTTAGGGGCAAAGCTGGGCTATGAAGCCCTGCCGGAATTTTACTTAGAATCCTTGGAAGCCGCCCCAGCACTACAGGAGCTGGCAGAAGATATCTCCCAGGGAAAACAGGTGCTTAAGATCTTCGATGACAGCTGGGATCATAAGTATGTCCAGGGTCTTGCGCCCTTTGAATCGTGAAAAGTGGAAAAAATATCACTTTTTTCCGGAAAAACCCCTTGCAAAACGGAAATGTAAGTGCTATAATACCCATGTAAGATGTAGATGTGTATGAAAGAGAGGGGTTTCACCCCTCTCTTTTTTGTGGACTAGTGAGGTGAACGAATTGAAAATTACAGATCAGGTAACCGCCTTTGCCCAACCCATTGTAGAGGAAAAAGGCTGCACCCTTTGGGATGTAGAATATGTCCGGGAGGGCAGCGAGCGGTTTTTGCGGCTGTACATCGATAAAGAGGGCGGTGTCAGCATTGATGACTGCGAGGCAGTTGCCCGGGCAGTAGACCCTATTTTGGACGAAAAAGACCCGATTGCAGAAAGCTATCATTTTGAGGTATGCTCCGCCGGTTTGGAGCGGGTGCTCAAGCGCCCCGGTGATTTCCAGCAGTTTATGGGAAGCCCTGTGCTGGTAAAGCTGTATCGCCCCAGAAACGGTTTGAAAGAGATCCCCGGCATTTTGCGGGGCTACGAGGATGGAAAAGTAACCGTAGAATCCGGCAAAGAAACCATTACCTTTGAAAAGTCCGAGCTGGCCCTTGTCCGGCTGCGGGTAGAATTCTAAAAAATAAAAAATTATATAAGAAAAACCATAGAGGAGGAAATACAATGGCCAGAACAACAAAAGCCAAAAAGGGTGCTGCAGCACCTAAGGTAGACATTGGCGCAGAGATTTTTGCCAGCCTGCGGGATCTTGAGAAAATCAAGGGTATTCCCGTTGCGTATATGGTAGAACGGCTGAAGCAGGCATTGACCAATGCTTACCGGAAGGATCGGGAAGATCACCGGGACATCCCTGCTGAAAATGTGGTGGTGGAGCTGAGCGAGCAGGGTCTTTCCATGCATTTGATCAAAACCGCTGTAGAAGAAGTGGAAGATTCCGCCATCGAGATCCACATCGATGCAGCCCGTAACATTAACCCCAACGCTCAGGTAGGCGACGCCATCACTCTGGATGTGGATATCCAAAAGTTTGGCCGCATCGCTGCCCAGACTGCCAAGCAGGTGGTGATCCAGGGTATCCGGGAAGCCGAGCGTGGCGCAATTTACGAAAGCTACTCCTCCAAGGCACAGGAAATGCTCACCGGCACTGTGCTGCGGATCGATCCCACCGGCGACATCTTTGTCCGCATTGGCCAGGGCAATGAGCAGAACGATGCTGTTCTGCGTGTAAGCGAGCAGATCCCCGGTGAAACTTACGCCCCCGGCGATCTGATCCGTGTATATGTTCTGGAAGTGCACCGGGCAAACCGGGGTCCTCTGGTCCATGTTTCCCGTACCCATCCCAACCTGGTGCGCCGGCTGTTTGAGCTGGAGATCCCCGAGATCGCAGACGGTCAGGTGGAGATCCGCAACATCGCTCGGGAACCCGGTTCTCGGAGCAAGGTGGCTGTTCGTGCCGCTATGGAAGATATCGATCCTGTTGGTTCCTGCGTTGGTCCTCGCGGTGGCCGTGTAGGCGCTGTGGTGGAAGAGCTCCACGGCGAGAAGATCGACATCGTTGTTTACAGCGAAGACCCCTGTGAATATGTCCGGGCTGCTTTGAGCCCTGCTGATGTGATCAGCGTTACCCCTGTGGAAGGTCAGAAGGCCTGCCTGGTGGTAGTTCCTGACAACCAGCTGAGTCTTGCCATCGGCAAGGAAGGCCAGAATGCCCGTCTTGCCGCCCGTCTGACCGGCTATAAGATCGACATCAAGCCGGAAAGCCAGGCTGATATGGCATCCATCGGGGAATAATCCCCATAAGAGCAAAAGGAGGGAATCATCATGCAAAAGAAAATCCCTCAACGGCAGTGTATGGGCTGCCGGGAGCGCAAAGCCAAGCGGGAACTGATCCGTGTGGTTCGCGGTACGGACGGTACTGTGAGTCTGGACTTTGGCGGCAAGCTAAACGGCCGGGGCGCTTACATTTGCCCCAGCCCCGAGTGCCTGAAAAAGGCACAACGAGCCAAGAGTCTGGAACGGAGTTTGGAAGTTCCCATTCCCCAGGAGGTCTATGATCGTTTGGAAAAGGAATTGGGGGAACAAAATGGATAAGGCGCTTAATTATTTAGCATTGGCAAGAAAAGCAGGACGCATTGAGCTTGGTGAAGAGCCCGTAGGCGCTGCCGCCCGCGCCCAGCACGCACGGCTGGTGGTTGTGGCACAGGACGCCTCGGATCATACCTGGCGCAGAGCAAAAAGCTTTGTGGCAGGCACCGGTCAGCAATGCATCAAAGTGCCCTTTGGCAAAGACCTGTTAGGTACCAGCGTAGGCAGAAGCAGCCTGGCAATCGCCGCTTTTACAGACCCGGCAATGGCTCTGGCCTTTTTGAAGGCCTTGAATCAGCCCCAGGTCTACCAGGAAGCGATGGAGGATCTGGAAAAGCGTTCTAAAAGGATCCGCCAGCGGCAGGCCGAGGAAAAGGCCCACCTTCGTAATAAGCGGACAGGTCGAAAAAAGTAACAGGAGGTGCGTTTTATGAGCATAAAATATCGTTTGAAAGAACTGGCTGCAGACTTTGGCATGACAACCAAAGAAGTCAGCGCAGTTATGGAAAAGTTTTTTGAGAAACCCAAATCCAACACCTATGTCCTAAGCGACGAGGAATTGAATGTTGTATTTGACTATATCACCCAGACAAACCAGATTGCTTCTTTGGAGCAGGTGTTTGCGGTGCAGCCTGCGGTAAAGGCTGAGCCTAAGAAGGAAGAAACTCCTAAGGCTGAGCCTAAGAAGGAAGAAGCACCCAAGGCCGAGCCTGCAAAACAGGAGCAAAAACCCGAAAAGCCTGCAAAGCCCGCAGAGCCCGAGCGGAAGCGGGAACGCCGGGTGGTGGATACCTCTGCGGTGCAGGTCAACACCAATCGGTTTGCCGATGTGGATAATTTGGTCTCCGAGCGGGTACAAAATTACCAGGGCGGTAAGCAGCGGATCGGTGGCAAAAAGGGCCAGCAGAACCGCAAGGACAATAAGTTCAAGGGCAACAAGGCCCGTAACGAGGAGCAGGAGAAGCTGCGCCGTCTGCAGATGGAAGTGGCCCGGAAAGCCCCCGTTACCGTTAAGATCCCCGAGGAGATCACCGTTGGCGAACTGGCTCCCCGTATGAAAAAGACTGCCGGCGAGGTCATTAAGTGCCTGATGAAGAACGGCGTTCTGGCTGCCATCAACCAGACCATTGATTTTGACACTGCTGAATTTGTGGCAGTGGAAATGGGCTGTAAGGTAGAAAAGGAGATCACCGTTACCATCGAAGAGCGGATCATCGACGATCACGAAGATACCGCACAGGAGCTGGAAAACCGCGCCCCCGTCGTGGTGGTCATGGGCCACGTTGACCACGGCAAGACCTCTACCCTGGACGCCATCCGGCAGACCTCTGTTACCGCCGGTGAGGCTGGCGGCATCACCCAGCACATTGGTGCTTACACTGTGGATGTAAACGGCAACATGGTGACCTTCCTGGACACCCCCGGTCACGCTGCCTTTACTTCTATGCGTGCCCGTGGTGCGAAATCCACAGACATCGCTATTCTGGTGGTAGCTGCCGACGACGGCATCATGCCCCAGACCATTGAATCTATCAACCATGCCAAGGCTGCCCAGGTGCCTATCATTGTTGCTATCAACAAAATGGATAAGCCCGAAGCCAACCCCGACCGGATCAAACAGCAGCTGACCGAGCACGACCTGATCCCCGAAGAATGGGGCGGCGACACCATTATCTGCCCCATCTCCGCCAAGACCGGTATGGGTCTGGATAATCTGCTCGAAATGGTCATTTTGACCGCCGAAATGCAGGAGCTGAAGGCTAACCCCAACCGTCGTGCTAAGGGTACTGTTATCGAAGCCCGTCTGGATAAGACCAGAGGTCCTATCGCCACCTTGTTGGTGCAAAACGGCACTTTGAATCAGGGCGATATCGTCATCGCCGGTACTGCTGTGGGCCGTGTCCGTGTGATGACCAACGATAAGGGCCGCACTGTAAAGACTGCCGGACCTTCCGTTCCTGTAGAGATCACCGGTCTTGCAGAAGTTCCCGCTCCCGGCGACGAGTTCAATGCCGTTACCGACGAGCGTATGGCAAGAACTCTGGTTGAACAGCGGAAGCAGGCTGCAAAGGATGCCGCTGCCAACGCTATGACCAAGGTTACTCTGGATAACCTCTTTGCCAAGATGCAAGAGGGCGAAATGAAGGAACTGCCCCTGGTTGTTAAGGCTGACGTGCAGGGTTCTGCCGAAGCTGTGAAGGCGTCTTTGGAGAAGATTTCCAACGAGGAAGTTCGGGTTCGCGTTATCCACACCGGTGTTGGCGCTATCAACGAAAGCGATATTTTGCTTGCCTCCACCGCAGGCGCGATCATTGTTGGCTTTAATGTCCGTCCCGTTGCAGCTGCCCAGGCAAGCGGTCAGCGTGCCAATGTGGATATGCGGTTCTACCGGGTCATCTATGATGCCATCGACGAGATCGAATCCGCTATGAAGGGCATGCTGGCACCTAAGTTTGAGGAAGCTATCATCGGCCACGCAGAAGTGCGCATGACCTATAAGGTCTCCGCTATCGGCACCATCGCCGGCTGTATGGTCAAGGATGGCAAGGTCTCCCGGGATGCCCAAGTAAGAGTGCTTCGTGATAACATCGTTATCCACGAAGGCGAAGTTGGCTCTTTGCAGCGGTTTAAGGATGCTGCCAAGGAAGTTACCGCCGGCTATGAGTGCGGCATGAGCATTTTGAAGTTCAACGACATCAAAGAAGGCGATATCTTCGAGTGCTTTGTCATGCAGGAAGTAAAACAGTAAGATCAGTAAGATCATCCATTTACCGCCGTGTCGCGTTCGCGGCACGGCGGTGATTGCTATCATCCTTATAAAGGAGGAAATTTTATGGCATCGAACCGTATCGGCCGTATCAATGAAGAGATCCAGAAGGAACTGCCCTCTCTTCTGCGGAATTTAAAAGATCCCAGAGTCCAGGACACCATGATCTCCATCACCCGGGTGGAAGCCACCCCGGATCTGCGCTATGCAAAGGTATATGTAAGTTTTCTGGAAGAAAGCCGGGCAAAAGATGCCCTGAAGGGCTTAAAGTCTGCCGGTGGATATCTGCGCCGGGAGTTAGGCCGGGCTCTGCAGCTTCGCTATACTCCGGAGCTGGTGTGGGAACAGGATGATTCCATCACCTACGGCGCAAAAATGTTGAAGCTCATCAACTCTCTGGAGGTAAATAAAGATGAGGAGCCTGAACAGAACTGAGGTTGCCGGGTTTTTGAAATCCCAGGATTCCTTTGCTATTTTGACCCATAGCCGCCCCGACGGGGATACTTTAGGCTCTGCCGCCGCCCTTTGTCTGGGTCTGCGGCAGTTGGGAAAAAAGGCCCATATCCTGGAAAATCCGGAAATCACAGAAAAATACCGCTTTTTACACCAAAACTTAACCAAGCCCCAGGAAGACCCGGATGATACCATCGTCTGTGTGGATGTGGCTGCCCCGGGAATGCTTCCTGGTTGTCACCAAGCCCTTCTGCCCCGGCTTTCTTTGCGGATCGACCATCATAAAAGCCGGGAAGATTTTTCCCAGATGGCGTTGGTTGACCCGGATGCCGCCGCCTGCGGTGATATCATTTATGATATTTTGATGCTGCTGGGCGTTACTTTGGATAAAGAGATTGCACAGGCGATCTATGTGGCCATTTCCACAGATACCGGGTGTTTTCGCTATCCCAACACCAACAGCCACAGCTTCCGCACCGCCGCTGCCTGCTATGAGGCAAACGACGGCCTGGCTGCCCTAAATCAGATGCTTTTTGACACCAACTCCTTAGGCCGTCTGCGGGTGCAGGGTTGGCTGGTGGAACACGCCCAGTTTTATCAGGATGGACAGTTTGTGATCTGCCCCCTGCCCCGGGCGGTGGAAAAAGAACTGGGGCTGACCGAAGATGACTTAGAGAACATTTCTGGCTTTCCCCGCTCTATTGAGGGGGTCAAGGTGGCCGCCACCTTGCGGGAAGCAGAGGATGGACGGATAAAGATCTCGGTCCGGGCCGTTCCCGGCTATGATGCTGCCGCCATTTGCCAGAACTTTGGTGGAGGCGGACATGCCGGCGCTGCCGGGGCAAGCTTGATGCTGCCTATGGAAGAAGCAGCCCGCCAAGTCCTTAACGCCATCAACAAGGAGACAACATGAACGGAATCGTAATTATCGATAAGCCCCAGGATTGGACAAGCCAGGATGTGGTTTCCAAGCTTCGGGGTGTGCTCCATACCCGTCGGATCGGCCACGGTGGCACCTTAGATCCTATGGCCACCGGTGTTTTGCCGGTGTTTGTAGGCCGGGGCACCCGGGCTGTGGAGTTTTTCGAGCATGCAGAAAAAACCTATGAAGCGGTGCTGCAGCTAGGAATCACCACCGACACCGAGGATATTTCCGGCACTGTGCTGACCCAGACCCAACCCCAGGTAACAAAGCAGCAACTGGAAGAAACTCTGGAAAATTTCCGGGGCGAGATCCAGCAAGTTCCGCCTATGTACTCTGCCTTGAAGATCCATGGACAAAAGCTGTGCGATCTGGCAAGAAAAGGAAAAGAAGTGGCCCGGCCCAGCCGTACCATCACCATCCATGCTTTGGATCTTCTGGACTTTGACGGGGAAAAAGCCAAGATTCGGGTACACTGCTCCAAAGGCACTTACATCCGTACCCTGTGCAAGGATATTGGCGATGCCTTAGGCTGCGGCGGCTGTATGGCCCAGCTGCGCCGGGTTACCGCCGGGGAATACACCATCGACCAGGCGGTCGCCTTGGAAACATTGGTAAACGCGGAAAATCCAGAAGATTACCTGCTGCCCTTAGACAGTATGTTCCTTTCCTACCCTGCCTGCACCCTGACGGAAAAGCAGGCCCTGCGCTGCCGCAACGGCAACGCCTTTTCTGTTACTTTACAAGCAGGTACTTACCGGGCCTATGACCAGGCAGGAGAATTTCTCATGCTTGCCAAGGTAGAAAGCGGTATTATGTCAACCATTAAAAGCTTTTTTGAGGTGTAAGCGCCATGACAACTGCACCAACTGTCTACGCCCTGGGCTTTTTTGACGGGGTACACCTGGCTCACCAGGCGCTGCTTACTGCCTGCCGGGAACTGGCAAGTGATCTTCACTGCCAGGCCGGGGTGATTACCTTTCAAAATCACCCGGATGCTTTTGTTACAGGGGCTGCCCCAGCGCTGATCAATACCTATGAAGATCGGGATCGGCTGCTGCAGCACTACGGCATGGAAAAAGTGGTTTCCCTGCCCTTTGATGAAACGATGATGCGCACCCCTTGGCAGGATTTTGCAGCTTCTCTTTTCACAAAACACCATGCTGCAGGCCTTGTCTGCGGAGAAGATTTCCGGTTTGGACACCGGGGCGAGGGCACAGCTGCCAAGCTACAATGCTTTTGTCAAGAAAGGAATATCCCCTGTAAGGTGATCCCCTGCCAAAAAATAGGAGAAACAACCGTTTCTTCCACCCATATCCGACGTCTTTTGGAGCAAGGAGACCTGGAAGCCGCCAACACCTTTTTGGGCCACCCTCATATATTCACCGGTACGGTTGTTTCCGGGCGGCAGTTAGGCCGGACTCTAGGCTTTCCCACTGCAAACCTGCAGCTTCCGGAAGGTGTTTTGATGCTCCCCTTCGGTGTGTATGCCTGCCGGGCTTATGTAGAGGGCAAGCAATATCTTGCGGTGACCAACATCGGCACCCGGCCCACTGTGGGAGGACACCGGATCACCGTTGAGCCCTGGCTTATGGATTTTGAAGGAGATCTTTACGGCAAGCCCGTGAGCCTCACCTTCCACGCTTTTCTCCGGCCGGAGAAGAAATTCCCCGATTTGCAAACTTTAGCCCGAGAAATTGCCGAAAACGGGGCGCAAACTAAGAAATTATTGGGAAAATAATGAAATTTTCTCTTTACTTTTGGAAAAACTTATGGTAAGATAGTCGGGCTGACTATGGTCAGCAACCGATATACCCGTTGCTCAGTTGTGGGAGAAACCCAAAAAGGGATTCCACTAACCCCTACTTAGCTTCCGGGAAATAACAGGGCAAGCACTGAAGTGATTGACCCCAATAAATGAAAGGTGGAAATTAAAATGATTCTGAAGGAAAAGAAGACCCAGGTTATCCTGGAAAACGCTACCCACGAAGGTGACACCGGCTCTCCCGAGGTTCAGGTTGCTATCCTGACCGCCCGTATCAACGAGCTGACTGATCACCTGCGCGTTCACAAGCATGACAACCACTCCCGTCGTGGCCTGCTGATGATGGTTGGTAAGCGCCGTAACATGCTGGACTATCTGGCAAAGAAGGACATCAACCGTTACCGTGCACTGATCGCCAAGCTGGGTATCCGTAAGTAAGATGTGTGAAAGGGCGACGTTTGTCGCCCTTTTTCCAAATGTTCAACAATTTTGGGAGATATTTAGCAGTTGAAAGTGATGCTGAAATTCGGCATTAGTTTCAAGTGCTAAACCTCCCATACAAAATCAAATCAGGAGCTAAAAACTATGATTACTCGCAAGCAGTACCCTAACCATCACGTTTTTGAGATGGAAATCGGCGGCCGCCCCTTCACTGTGGAGACCGGTAAGGTTGCCGAGCTGGCAAATGCAGAGTGCATCTGCCGTTACGGTGACACTGTGGTTCTGACCACTTGCACCTGCAACCCCATTCCCAAGGCTGGCATCGACTACTTCCCTCTGACCATCGAGTTTGAAGAGAGAATGTACTCCGTTGGCCGCATCCCCGGCTCTTTCAACCGTCGTGAGGGCAAGCCCTCCGAGCGTGGCATCCTGAACAGCCGTATCATCGACCGTCCTATGCGTCCTCTGTTCGACGAGGAACTGCGTAACGACACCGTTGTTACCTGCACCGTTCTGGCCAACGACTACGAAAACCCCGTGGAGATCGTAGCTTCTCTGGGCGCTTCCATCGCCATCGCTTCTTCCGATGTACCCTGGAACGGACCTGTTGCTACCACCAACGTTGCTCACGTAGGCGACCAGTATATCATCAACCCCTCTGCTGAAGAGCGCGAGGCTTGCGATTGCTTCGTTTGCATCGCTTCCACCTTCGAGAAGGTTGTTATGATCGAGACCGAAGCCAACGAAGCTCCCGAGGCTGTTGTGCTGGAGTCCATCCGCATCGCTCACGAGACCAACATGGAGATCGTGAAGTTCATCAACTCCATCGTTGCTGAAATCGGCAAGCCCAAGTTCACCTTTGAAAAGGCTGCTGTAAACCACGATCTGCTGGATGATCTGATCGCTTACGGTCTGGGCCAGATCGAGCACGCGCTGGACACCGACGACAAGAATGTTCGCGAAGAGCGGCTCACCGCTGCCCGTCTGGACTTTGCTGAGAAGTTCGGCGAGAAGTACGAAGATTTCGAAACCCACATTGAGGTCTGCCTGTACAAGATGCAGAAGAAGGTCGTTAAGAAGTGGCTGCTGGAAGGCAAGCGCGTTGACGGCCGTGGCATGGACGATATCCGTCCTCTGGATGCCCAGGTCAGCCTGCTGCCCAGAGTACACGGCTCCGGCCTGTTCTCCCGTGGCCAGACACAGGTTCTGTCCATCTGCACACTGAACACCCTGTCTGCTGCACAGAAGCTGGATACCATCTACTCCGAAGAGGGTAAGCGTTATATCCACCACTACAACTTCCCCGCTTTCTCCACCGGCGAAGCAAGAGCTGCCCGTTCCACTTCCCGTCGTGAGATCGGTCATGGCGCACTGGCCGAAAAGGCTCTGTTGCCTGTGATCCCCAGCGTTGAGGAGTTCCCCTACGCGATCCGCGTGGTTTCCGAGGTGCTTAGCTCCAACGGTTCCACCTCTCAGGGCTCTATTTGTGGCTCTACCCTGGCTCTGATGGACGCCGGCGTGCCCATCAAGCGTCCCGTTGCCGGTATTTCCTGCGGCCTGATCTCCGACCAGGAGACCGGTGCTTGGAGAACCTTCACCGATATCCAGGGCGTGGAAGACTTCCACGGCGAAATGGACTTTAAGGTTGCCGGTACTACCGAGGGTATCACCGCTATCCAGATGGACCTGAAGAACAAGGGTCTGACCATGGAAATCATCGAGGACGCTCTGGAGCGTTGCCGCAAGGCTCGTCTGGAGATCCTGGAGCAGGTCATGATCCCCTGTATCGCAGAGCCCAGAGCTGAGGTTTCCGAGTACGCTCCCAAGATGATCTCC
>JAZREX010000025.1:0-17347 GCA_045661025.1 Faecousia sp.
TCGGACAGCACAACAGTGTGGCCGTTGAGCTCTACAGCGTACTTGCCGTCGACCTTTACCAGCTTAGCATCAAAGATGTTCATCTGGGGAGAGCCGATGAAGCCTGCTACGAACAGGTTGTAGGGATGATCGAACACCTGCTGAGGTGTGCCGATCTGCTGAATGAAGCCATCCTTCATGATAACGATACGATCGCCCAGGGTCATAGCCTCGGTCTGATCGTGGGTAACGTAGATAAAGGTGGTGTCGATACGCTCACGCAGCTTGATGATCTCTGCACGCATCTGGTTACGCAGCTTAGCATCCAGGTTGGACAGAGGCTCGTCCATCAGCATGACCTTGGGATCACGAACGATGGCACGACCAATGGCAACACGCTGACGCTGACCGCCGGACAGAGCCTTAGGCTTACGGCCCAAGTACTGGGTGATATCCAGGATCTCAGCAGCTTCCTTAACCTTGCGGTCGATCTCCTCCTTAGGAGTATGACGCAGCTTCAGTGCGAAAGCCATGTTATCATAAACAGTCATGTGGGGGTACAGTGCGTAGCTCTGGAAAACCATGGCGATGTCGCGATCCTTAGGAGCAACATCGTTGACCAGCTTGTCGCCGATCCACAGTTCGCCGTCGGAAATTTCTTCCAGACCTGCGACCATACGCAAAGTGGTGGACTTACCGCAGCCGGAAGGTCCAACCAGAACCACGAATTCCTTGTCAGCGATCTCCAGGTTAAACTCCTGCACAGCGACTACGCCCTGCTCAGTGACCTGCAGATTTGCCTTCTCGATCTCGGGGTTGTCCTCTACCTTGTTCTTCTGCTTTGCCTTCTTCTTGTTGCGCTTGATGTCGTCGCCGCTGAAGGGGTAGATCTTCTTGACATTTTTCAGGGTTACATTTGCCATAACTTTACGACTCTAAGTATACCGACTCCTCGCGTATACTCTCACTACAGCCGAGTAAAACAGCTGCAGCATTGCGACAGGTCTCCACACTGCCACACCGTGAGTCTAACGGTTGTTTTTCCTCCTTTTGTGACATATAAAACGCCTATTGTTGTGGAGTAGACGATATATGCCCGGATGGTAATATGATACCACATCACACCGCAAGATGCAATGGTGGTTTTGCACAGTTTTTGGTATCTGTTTTTGTATAATATGCCTATAAATCAGCCGATCTCCAATTCCCCTTCTCCGTTGTCCTGGATGGACGCTGCATAGAAGCCGGAAACCGCTGCCACCAGATGGGCGATATCCTTAGCAGCCATGGTTTCATAGCAAGAATGCATTGCCAGCTGCGCTAAGCCAATATCCACAGAAGAAACGCTGACATGGCTCAAAGAGATCGCCCCTAAGGTTGAACCGCCGGGGATGTCTGCCCGGTTGCAATAGGTCTGTACCGGCACTTTGGCATTTTGACAGATCTTCCGGAAAATTCCGGCAGACAGGCCATCTGTGGTGTAGCGGCCGTTGGCGTTGAATTTGACCACCACGCCTGCACCGGGCATGGGTGCATTGTTGATATCGGACAACTCCGGATGGTTGGGATGCAGCGCATGGGCATTGTCCGCAGACACCAGGAAAGAACCGGCAAGCAGCTGTTTTTCCTCCAACTGCAGGCAAGCGCAGATCCGACTGAGGGTATCTGCCAAGAATGTACTATCTGCACCTTGGTTTGTGGCAGAACCCACCTCTTCGCTGTCCAGCACTGCCAGCACCGGAACAGCATCTGTTTGCTCTGCCTGTAAAAATCCCTGCGCGCAACCCCAGACACAAGCCAGATCATCCAGCGCCTGCCCGGAGATAAATTCCTCCTGCAAGCCCCACAGCTTTGCCTGCTGACGCAGATACAGGTACAAATCATGTCCTAAAATCTTACCGCCGGCAGCTTCCTGGAGCAACGCCGCAAAGGCTTCTTTGCTATCGCCTGTGGATACCAAAGGCAAAGTGTCTACTGCAGGGTTATAGGCATAACCCTCATTTGCCTTGCGGTTCATATGAATCGCCACATTGGGGATCAGAAGCAGATCCCGGTCAATGTCAATCAGCTTTGTTTTTACACCTGTGTCAGTTTCCACAACCACCCGGCCTGCAATAGACAAGGGTCTATCCAGCCAAGTTGCCATCAGCATCCCGCCATACTTTTCCGTAGAAAGGCGGGTATACTGTCCTGCAAGCGCAGGATTTTCCTTGACCTTAAAAGTGGGCCGATCTGCATGGCTGGCAGTGATCAAAAAACGGGTCGGAGTAACAGCAGGAATACAGAAAGCAACCAATGCGCTATCCCCATTTTTTACATAGTATTTACCACCTGCGACCAATTCCCAGGATGCCTTCCGGAAAATCCGGACATAACCGGCGTCTTTCAGCATTCCTTCCAAATTGGCTACAGCATGAAAATTGCTGTGGCTGGTGTTTAAAAAGTCTAAAAAGCTATGAATGTTTGTTTTCATACGGCTTCCTCATTCTTTCCTGTTTCATATAGCTACATCCTACACGATTTTGCTCCTTGCGTCAACTGTTACCGCAAATACAGTCTCTCTCCGTTTTTGTTAAAATAATTTTGTTTTCGTCGGTTTTTGTCGGTTTTATCCCGCTTTTTGTCGAACGATTATTCTCGTTTCTCCTTGCAAATTCGAGCGCATTATGCTAAATTATATTTGTCGCATCACGGCGGAGCGCCGCCGTTTTTCAATAGGGGGAACGATTTATCAAACAGTCAGGAGAGGAAGCTATGGACAATGTAACAAATGTATTGATTGCAGACAACTCCCAGGAGTTCTGCGCCGGCCTTACCGCGGCCTTACAGCGCTCAGGCGGATTTCACGTAATGGCAACTGCCAACGATGGAGAAAAGGCCATCGCTTTGGTCAAGGAGCTGCGGCCACAGGTGTTGGTTCTGGATCTGATGCTGGCGAAGCAAGATGGCATCAGTGTACTGAAAGCCATTTCCACACTGGACAGAAAGCCTGCCACCTTAGCTACATCCCGCTTTGTCACCGATTATGTGGCATCTGCGGCAGCAGATCTGGGGGTCAGATATCTCATGGTCAAGCCCTGCGATATGACCGCATTGGTGGAGCGCTTGGAAGAGATCCGGGGGGCAGAAACCCGAACGAAGCCCAAACACGCCCAGGACACCAGTATCGAGACTCTGGTGACCAACATCATCCATGAGATCGGTGTACCTGCTCATATCAAGGGATATCAGTATCTGCGGGAAGCCATTATCATCGCAGTAAACGACATGGATGTCATTAACGCTATTACCAAGGTTTTGTATCCCCAGGTGGCAAAAGCCTTCCAGACCACCCCCTCCCGGGTAGAGCGGGCCATCCGCCACGCCATTGAGGTTGCATGGGACAGAGGCGATCTGGACACTTTGCAAAGATTTTTTGGCTATACAGTAAGCAATACCAAAGGAAAACCGACGAATTCGGAATTTATCGCTCTGATTGCAGACAAGCTACAATTGCAGCTAAAAGGCTCCCAAGCCGTCCACTATTAAACAGCGCCCCGACACATGGTTGTCGGGGTCTTTCCTTTTCCCGAAAAATCCGCAGAAACCTTGACTTTTCTATAAAACTCCTATATACTTTAGATAAAGTGTATATTTTGAAAATGTACCCGTATATTAGGAGTTATTATGAAAAACGAAAACAACGTAATCCGTATTCGTGATTTATGTTTTTCCATTCTCTACGGATGGAAATGGATCATAGCTTCCGTGGCAGCCTTAGCCCTGGTCTTTGGTATGGTGCAAGGCATTTTCGGCAGCAAAATTATCGCTCTAAGCACTCCTGACGAGAGTGCCATGGCCCTGTATCTGCAGGAAAAGGCGCTGTATGAAAATAACATCCAAACTCTGGAAGACAAGATCGACACCCAGTTTACCTATTTGGAAAAATCCATTTTCATGCAACTGAACCACTACAATGTATACGAAGCTACTGCCAACCTGTATGTGACTTCAGGTGGCGATACCCTTTTCGATGATAATGAATCCCTGAACATCGCCAAGTATGTCTGCGCTTATTATTACACCGCTCTGACCAACAATGCGCTGTATATGCACTTGACAGCTGCCACTGAGGTAGAGCCCAGTTATCTAAAAGAGTTGGTAAAGATAGACAATACCAACAGCCCTATTCTGAGCATATCTGTTTGCCACACTTCCGCAGAAAAGGCTGAGATCCTGCTGCAGGAAATTCTGGATTATGCCCAAAATGCCATCTCCCCTCTGGTCCGTAACTATGGCATTCAAACAGGTGCCATTGCCACCGCCAATACCATTCGCAACGACATCCAAACAAAGCAAAACCAGGAACGGGCCAGTCTGGACGCTGCTTTGGCAGACTTGGAAACTGTCAAAGCCGCTTTGGCCGAACTTGTCCCCCCTGCCGCTGACACCGACGCTCCTGCAGACAATTGGAAAGAAGTCATCAAAATGGTGATTGCAGGCGGCATCCTGGGTGGCGTACTATCTGTAGCGGCTCTGGCTATTATCTTCCTGCTTAGGGACAAAGTCTACAGCGGTCAGGCGCTGCAACACCAGTTTGACCTTTCCTGGTTTGGCAGCATAGCCAGTGGCAGAAAGCCCAGCACCATTACCCGTTGGCTTATGGCTCTGGAGGGCAGAACCCTGGACAACACCACAGACAACACACAGCTGATCGCAGCCAGAATTTCCCACTGCACAGCCGGCAAAGTGGTGATTACCGGTGCGGTGGAAGATGCCCTGCTGGAACAAATCGCCACAGCTTTGAAGGAAAATAACATTTCTGTTCTTCACGCCGGAAATGTGCTGAAAAACCCCAAAACCTTAGAGCAGCTACACAACTGCGACAGCGTGATCCTGGTTGCCCATTGCTATCACACCGGCTGCGGTGCTGTAGTAGATACTCTGGCCACCGCCCAATTGGCACAAAAACCGGTAATCGGTGCCATCACCATTGATTAAAGGGACCTGGCGCCTCATTGCCTAACCGCTAGGAAGTAGAGTACCACTTCCTCTCATACTACAAATACAAGAAGGTCGCTATGAAAAAGATTTGTTTTGCCGCCTCCACCGGAGGGCATTTTGAGCAACTTTTGATGCTACGGCCCTTAATGGAAAAATATGACAGCTTTATTATAACAGAAAAAACCGGCTACAAGGTGCTCAAGGACACCGATCGGGTCTATTATCTGTCCCAGGTAAACCGGAAAGAAAAAACCTGGCTCTTTGCCATGTTAATTAACGCCTTCCACAGCCTGGGGATTTATCTGAAGGAACGCCCTGATGTGGTGATCTGCACCGGCGTGCTGGCAATGATCCCCATGTGCTTGCTGTGCAAGCTCTTTGGCGGCAAGTTGATCTATATTGAGTCCTTCGCCAAGGTCACCTCCCCCACAGAAACCGGCAAGCTTATGTACAAATTTGCCGACCGTTTCTATGTCCAATGGGAAAGTATGCTGGAAATCTACCCCGAGGCCCTGTGCCTGGGCGGCATCTACTAAGGAGGCGGCCATATGATCTTCGTTACCTTAGGCTCTCAGAAATTCCCCTTTGACAGACTGCTGAAAAAACTGGACGATATGGTAGAAGACGGCACCATCTGCGAACCAATCTTTGCCCAGACTGGCGCCAGCACCTATATTCCCCAACATTATGAAGCCGTGGCTTTTTTGGACAGAGATACCTTCTCTCAGAATATGGCCAAAGCAGATTTTGTCATTACCCATGCCGGCACTGGCGCGATCATCGGCGCTGTGAAGGCCGGCAAAAAAGTGATTGCCGTCCCCCGGCTTTCCAAATACGGTGAGCATGTGGACGACCACCAAGTCCAGATCATTGACCAGTTTGCAGACATGGGTATTTTACAGCCTTGCTATGACACCCAAGATTTGCCTAATGCATACAAAGAAGCCAAGGAAAAGGACTTCGTTCCCTACGTTTCCAACACCCAGCGAATTTTAACAGATATTGAAACTTATTTGGAGAACATAACATGAAACTGTTGGTTGTGTCCAATATGTACCCCAACGAGAATTTCCCCAGCTACGGCGTGTTTGTAAAAAACTTCTGCCTGGGGCTGGAAATTTCCGGCATTGACTATTCCCTGGCAGTTATGTGCAAGAGCAAAACCAAGCTGGAAAAGCTGTTTGGCTATTTGAAATTCTTTGCGGAATCTTTCCTAAAAAGCCTGTTCGGCAGCTATGACGCTGTGTATATTCACTACGCCTCCCATAGCAGCGCCGGCGTGCTGCTGGCACGGAAGCTGCGAAAGTTCCGCCTGTTTACCAACCTCCACGGCTCTGATGCCGTCCCTGAGAATCCCTCCCAGGAAAAAATGCAGCGTTACACCCGGGCTGCCCTGGCAAACAGCGAAAAGGTCATCGTCCCCTCGGAATATTTCAAGACCCTGGTATCAGAAAAATACCAGCTCCCCCAGGAAAAGATCTATGTTTGCGCCAGCGGCGGCGTAAATCGCCAAGTATTTTGCCCCAAAGCAACAGAAAGATCCGATGTATTCACTATGGGTTTTGTTAGCCGGATCACTTCCCGCAAAGGCTGGAAGATCCTGCTGGATGCCTGTGCCCAGCTGACGGATCGCCCCTGGAAGCTGATCGTAGTAGGCGACGGGCCAGAAAAAGAGCAGATGCTTACCCATATGAATCACCTGGGCTTACAGGACCGCATTCAATGGTATCCTTTGTTGCCCCAGCAGGCACTGCCGGATATCCACCGACAACTGGATGTTTTTATATTCCCCACTATGGGTGAGAGTCTTGGGCTGGTGGCTCTGGAAGCTATGGCCTGCGGTGTCCCTGTGATTGCCTCCAATTGTACCGCACCAGCCGACTATATCCAAAACGGTGTAAACGGCTATCTGTTTCCTGTCAATGACAGCGCTGCATTGGCGCAAACCATCTCCAGCTTCATGGACTTGCCCAACCGGGATGCCCTGCGCCAAGGCGCTTGGGACACCGCAGCAAATTACGATACTGATCGTGTGATCGCAACAATGAATCAAATTCTAACGGAGTAACCCATGACAAGAAGTAAAGGATTGACAACTGAAAAGATCATCATTGCCCTATTCATGGTACTACCGGTGCTGGACTCCCTGAACGGCATTCTGATTACCCGGGGATTGCCCTCCATTGGCACCATCTATAAGGTAGGTATCTTAGGTTTGCTGATTCTGTTTTCTCTGCGGGACGGTCTGTTTTCGCCAGGGATACTGGTCTGTAGCCTTTTGGCTGGGGCCTATTTGGCACTGAGCATTGGCCTTAATGTGTTTTTGCTTAAAGGCGACCTCATTACTATAGATTTCCCTATTAAACTTCTGTTTAATGTGATGCAGTTTGTACTGCTGCTAAACTGCCACCGAGCAGGACTTCTTACCGGAAAAGGCCTTGACACCATCTTCAACGGCAGCACCTGGCTGATGCTTATTGTGATCCTTATCCCCTATGCTCTGGGGCTAGGTAACACCATTTATTCCGGTGGCATTGGCTACAAAGGTTTTTTCTACTCCAATAACGAACTGAGTGTGGTGCTGCTGATCTTATTCTGTTACAGCTTATATCGCACCGTTATGCGTCTGAATATTGCGAACCTAATACAGCTGGGAGGCATCACCGTTTGCGTGCTGCTACTCAACACAAAATCCGGCATGATCGCTTGTGCTTTGGGTCTTGTACTGTTTGTAATCGAATATTTGCGCAAGCCCGGCGCCAAATACAAAGGGTTGCTTCTTCTCCTCATTGCTGTGGCAGGCTGTGTATCTATAAACTTTATAATGGATCAGATCTCCTCCTTTCTAGAACGGCAAAGCTATCTGCACGATCTGTACGGCGGCTCTATCTTGGATACTCTTGTCAGCGGCCGGACCTTCTTCTTAGAGGAGGCCTGGGCAGACTTTACAAGCAGCGATCATCTCTTCCTGCGACTGCTCATCGGCAACGGTTTTTGTTCTGACAGCCTGGTGGAAATGGATTTTATTGACCTTTTTTTCTATTTAGGACTGATCGGGTTGCTGGCCGTAACTGCAGGCCTGTTTTACCTGTTTATCAAATGCGTACAAAACTGCAAAGGCGATGGCACGATTGCCCGTCCCTTTGGATTTTTGCTGGTGGTGGGTTTCTCCTTCCTGGCAGGTCACACCCTGTTTATGGCTACCTCCGGTTGCTATTTTGTACTGATGCTGTGCTACGATCTTATATATAAACCAGAAAGGGAATAAATACTGATGAAGATATCCCATTTGATCGTTACCTGGAACAACGAGGAAATCATTGCAAACTGCATTGACACCCTGCTGCAATATACCCCTTTTGACAACGAGGTCATCGTTGTGGACAACGACTCTGCTGACAATACCTGCGATTTGATCCGCAGCCGCTACGGCGACAAGGTGAAGCTGATCGAAGCCGGGGAAAACCTGGGCTTCTCTAAGGCAAACAATGTAGCCCTGGCCCACGCCACCGGTGATTACATCTTCTTTGTCAATCCCGATGTGGTGTTTGTGGAGGACATTTTGACCCCTATGGTGAAGATTCTGGAAACCCAGAGTCAGGTGGGTATCGTCAGCCCCAGACTGATCTATCCCGACGGACGCTACCAGATCAGCACCTGTAATTTCCCCAATTGCTCCAAAGTCTTCTGGGATGATCTGCAAATGTATCGGCTTCTGCCGAAAAAGAAATGGGCCCGGTTTGCCCAAGCCCAATATCACGGCACCGAAAATCGGTTTGTTGACTGGACCTACGGCGCCGCCCATCTGTGCCGTCACGAAGAGGTCAAAGCCATCGGCGGCTACCCCAACACCTCTTTTATGTACGGTGAGGACACGGAGATCTGCAAGCTGTTTGACTATGCGCTTAAGAAAAAGACTTATTATCTTGGAGATTATAAACTGATCCACCTGGGCGGTTACAGCGAAGGCCAGGTTGTCAACAGCAAAAAAGTGGTTTATGTCACTACTGCCTGTATGTGTTTTGTTAGCAAATACCACGGCAAAGCCCACTTGGCTTGCTATCGGGTTATGCTGTTTTTGGCAAGCCTTTTCAAGTATTTGATTTTTAGCATTAAGGCTCTTCTCACTCGCTCTCAAATCGCAAAAAACAAGAAACAAAAATGGGGGACAGCCTTAAAAACTGTTCTTCGCTACAGAGGTGAGTAAAATTGCGTTTAAAGGCATCCATACAGGCTGCGATCAAAAAAAGCAGCGTGCTTTCCCATATAAAACTTCTTTGGTTCCGCAGAAAATGGCGCAAAGCCAATGCCCATAATCATACCACCGCAGCAACCTGCTTTAACGCCCGGTCTGTAACCGTGGGCAACGGCACATACGGACCTTTGGATGTACGGCATTTCGGCAACCCCAAAGAATCTGTTACCATCGGCAACTACTGTTCAATCGGTCCGGAATGCGTATTCATGACCGGCGGAGAGCACCCCTATTCAGGCCTGTCCACCTACCCCTTCCTTCAAAAACTTGGCCTTACTGACAACGAATCTGTTACCCGTGGGCCTATTGTTTTAGAAGATGATGTTTGGGTAGGTTTTCGCAGTATTATCATGTCCGGTGTGCGAATTGGCAAAGGCGCTGTTGTGGCTGCCGGCGCTGTCGTCACAAAAGATGTGCCCCCCTATGCCATCGTAGGCGGCGTACCAGCCAAAGTGATTCGCTACCGCTTTGCTTCTGAGGTGCAAGCACAAGCCCAAACATTAGACTTTTCCCAACTGACACCTGAAAAAGTAACTGCCCATATCCATTGTTTTGAAACCCCGTTGACCGAAGAAAACACAAAAACTTTCATCGAGGAATTACAATGACCAAACAATCACCTAAGGTTTCCATGATCGTAACCTGCTATAATCTTGAACATTGTATCGGAAGATGTTTGGATAGTCTCCTGGCCCAGACATATGAAAATCTGGAAATCCTTGTCATTGATGACGGCTCAAAGGATCACAGTTTTGATGTGATCACCCAATATGCCAACAAAGATTCTCGCATTATTCCCATTCGCCAAAAAAACGCCGGCGTCAGCGCCGCCCGCAACCACTGTCTGGACCAATTTACTGGGGATTATCTAATGTTTATTGACGGTGACGATTATGTTGCTGCAGACTATGTAGAAAACTTTGTCACCCACGCAAATGGCTATGATATCGTCATTGGCGGTCTGCGTTTTATCTACCCGGACGGAACCCAGCAAGTTATCGATCAGTTCCCCTTTGCCTGCGATAAGGAGCCGTATCTGGAGAAATACTACTCCCAAACAGTTGCCTTGCGTACTATTTTCGGCCCGGTAAATAAGCTGTTTCTGGCAAAATTGATTCGCGACTATCGCCTACGTTTTGATGAAACCCTTGAGATTCGGGAAGACGGCATTTTTGTATTGTCCTTCCTATCCCATTGTCATACCCTTTGTGGAATTGATCATGCTGGCTATTACTATGTACAAAACCAGCTTGGCATATCTCTTGTCAGCAAATTCCACCCCACAGAACAAGCAATTAATATTCGGTTCTTCCAAATGCTCACGCAAATGAAAGAGGATTTGACTGCAGAAGATATCCGTTTGATCTACCCCATATTTTTAAATATGGAAATCGCCTCAGTCCGCAAGCTTTACTGTTCCCAAAGCTACAGCTTCCGGACAGGCATTGCCTACATCTACAGCATTTTACGAAATCCTGTATTCCGTACTGCCCGTGCACAATATCGCCAGGTTGCGGGAAAAAAGGCTTTGAAATACTATCGTCCCGGACTGTTGGTGCACGCCATTAACTACTTAGCAGCCCGGAAACAGAAAAGCAAAAAGTAAGCGAAAAAGGAGAAATCCTATGTATACGCTCATTGTAGTGGATTATAATGGCATGGATGCTACCCTAGCTCACATTACCCGGTGCGAAAAAAGCCTAGGCATCCGCCACGTTGTCCTGGTACAAAACGGAAGTAATGATGGCGTAGAGGAGAAATTAAGGGCAGTCTACGGTGCACCGGAAACCAAAACGCTCCCAGAAATTTCCCAGCCCCTACTGTGCTTCCACACCCCGACGCTGGATATTTGCTACTGCCACAGCGGTGAAAATATGGGTTATGCCCGCGGAAATAACCTGGGTGCAACCATCGCCAAAGAACTCTGGCAAGATTTCGGCTATTTGATCAGCAATAATGACCTTGACTTTGAACAGCCCTTTGACATCCGGGTTTTAGATGAGATCTTTGCCTCTCATCCGGAAGTGGGGCTGGTAGGTCCCGGGGTCATCACCCCCCAGGGCAACCGTCAATCCCCCCAAGCGTGGGCACCTGCCGGACGCCGTTTGATCGTTGATTACTGGCGGCGCATTCTCGCCTCTTTTATGACAAGCAGCAAAAAAGACGCCTATCTTTCCACCCATTGCAATGATTTAGTAGAAAACGCCCCGGAAGGCCCTTGTGCCTGGGTGTCTGGCTGTTTCTTCTTTGTAACAGCCGAAGCGTTTCATAAGGCTGGGATGTTTGATCCCCACACCTTTTTATACGCCGAGGAGATGATCCTCAGCCGGCGCTTAGAGCAGGTAGGCTACACAGTTTGGTATTGTCCCCGTCTTGAAGTTGTCCATAAACATGGACAAACTACAAAAAATTCCCTGTCTGTCTTCCGTGTCCGGGAGATCGACTTCCACGCAGTCCACTATTATTACGAAACCTACACCTCCACCCCCCGCTGGCTGCTGCATCTTGCAAAGTGGAACTTTGCTTTCTACAAAGCCTATTTCCATTTTACCCACAAGCTAATGCAGTTACTGCGTCGGGGCCACGAATAAAGGAGCACGCCTGTGTCTACTGGTAAACGTCCTTCTCTGGGCATCAATTTCTTAATGAATACCATCTTGAAAATGTCCTCCTTTCTGTTCCCCCTGATCACATTTCCCTATGTATCCCGGGTTCTGGAAGCTGATGGTTACGGCAAAGTACAGATGGCCCTGTCGGTTCTTACCTACTTCTCCCTGCTGACCCAGCTGGGTATCCCTACCTACGGTATCCGGGCCTGCGCCATTGTTCGCGATAACCGAGAAAAACTCAGCCGCACTGTCCATGAACTGCTGAGCATCAATGTACTGATGATGGCGGTAGCCTATGCAATTTTCTTTGTTCTGCTATCGTCAGTTCCCAAATTCCAGCAAGAAAAGCCACTGTACCTGGTTGCCAGTTTGAACATCGTTCTGGCAGGCATCAGTATGGAATGGATGTATGGCGGACTGGAACAATACAGCTATATTGCTATCCGGTCTATGGTGTTTAAGTTGGTTTCCGTGGTTGCTATGTTCCTGCTGGTCCATGCCAAGGGCGATTATGTGATCTATGCCGGCATCACCGTAGGCGCTGCAGCCGGCTCCAATGTGCTCAACCTCCTCAACGCAAGAAAATACATTTCCTGCCGATTCTTAGGCAATTACGATGTGAAACGGCATATCAAGCCGGTACTGGTGTTCTTCGCCATGAGCTGCGCTACCACCATTTACACCAGTTTGGACTCGGTGATGCTGGGCTTTTTGGCCACCGACACCGATGTGGGCTATTATGCCGCTGCGGTTAAGATCAAAAACATCCTAGTCAGCCTGATCACCGCCCTGGGTACTGTACTGTTGCCCCGGGTCTCCTACTACATTGAGCAGGATCAAATGGACAAGTTCTGGGATGTACTTCGCAAATCCCTGCGCTTTACTCTGTGCGCCGCAGTTCCCTTTACGGTATTTTTTATCATCTTCGCCAAAAACGGAATCTTCTTCCTGTCCGGCGATGGCTATGTCGGTTCTATTGTACCCATGCAGGTGATCATGCCCACCTTGATCTTCATTGGTTTGGGCAGCGTAATCGGTCTGCAAACCCTGGTGCCTCTGGGAAAAGAGCATATATTACTGTGGTCTTATATTGCAGGCGCCGTGGTAGACTGCATCGCAAACGCCCTGCTGATCCCCAAAATTCAGGCTGCCGGTGCTGCCTGCAGCTCCTTACTGGCTGAGATCACCGTGGCTTCCATCCAAGCCATTGCCCTGCTGAAATTGAAGCCGGATTACTTCCGAAAAACCGGCATCCGGAATATCGTCATAGCCTGTGCGGCAGGCGCTGGTGCATCCTTCTGGGTTCCCAATCTGGCATGGTCTCAGTTCTGGATCCTGGCTCTGGGAGCTGTGTTGTTCTTTGCAGCCTATGTACTGGTGCTACAGATCCTCAAAGACAGCTTCCTGCTGGAAATGGAAAATAAAGCGTTGGGTATGGTAAAGTCCAAGCTGAAAAAGTAAATGAAAAAAGATCCCCCTGGAAGATATCTTCCAGGGGGATTTCTTATTTGCATTTCTTATTTTTCAATTTCCTTTACAAACGCTGCCCGATCTGCTGCGCCGTAGAACGCAGAACCGGCAACCAGGACATTTGCGCCATTTTCCTTACAAACCTTAGCGGTTTCCAGATCCACACCGCCGTCTACCTCCAGGTGGCAATCGGGGTTCACTTCATCCAGCATCTTCCGCAGTTGCTTAACCTTAGGCATCATATCTGCCATAAACTTCTGGCCGCCAAAGCCGGGCTCTACCGTCATGACCAGCACCAGATCTACCTTGTCCAGATAGGGCGCTAAGGCTTCTGCCGGGGTCTTGGGCTTCAGGACGATGCCGGGCTTTACACCCAGCGCACGAATCTGCTCCAAAGCAGCCATGGTGTTTTCGGGAGTATCTGCCTCTACATGGATGGTCAGATAGTCTGCGCCAGCCTTGCAGAACCGCTCTACATAGCGGATAGGACGATCGATCATCAGATGGACATCCAGCACCAGATCAGAAATCTTACGAATCGCCTGCACAGCAGAAATGCCGTAGGACAGGTTAGGAACAAAGTGGCCGTCCATGCAGTCCACATGAAGCCAGCGCGCGCCGTCAACAGCGGTCTGGGTCAGATCCTTCTGCAGATTCACAAAGTCCGCAGACAAAATAGAAGGGCTTAAAATTGCCATAATTGATACCTCATTTTATAATAAATTTGATTACTGAATATCGTTCAGCGCCAGGGCAGCTTCATAGAGCTTGCAGAACCGACGATACTTTTTCTGCTGATGCTGTGTGGTGTTGGGTGTGTAAGTGCGCTCCATGGCCACGCAGTGCTCTGCAGCGGCGGCGTAATCAGCAAACCGCCCTCCTGCCACACCGGCGATCATAGCCGCGCCCAGGCAGGCAGCTTCCTTTTCCTTAGGAATGTACACCCGAAGGCCTGTGATATCTGCCTGCATCTGGCACCAAATGGGGCTTTTTGCACCGCCTCCGGTGGCAATGATACCGGTCAGTTCCACACCATTCTTGGCAATATGCTGACAATTCTTCTTCAGCACAAAACTGACGCCTTCCATAACAGCACCTGCCATGTCAATGGCATCATGCTCCTGCCGCAGACCCCAGAACACACCGTTGGCTTCCCCATCAAATTCCGGTGCATTTGTGCCAACTAAGTAGGGCAAAAACAGCAGATCGTTAGGCTGCCGGAGGGCAAGCTGGGCATTCATAGTGTCATAATCCGTGGTACCCATACAGCTTCTGCGGAACCACTCCAAGCTGACACCGCCGCTTTCTGCCACAGGCAGCATTACATGGGTGTCCGGCAAGAAGCCATAGTGCATGGCGATACCGCTGTCTTTAGGCAGCTGCTTGCTTGTCATGGCAGCCAAAGCCATCACCGTGCCGGTGGACAAGGTGATTCCACCATCGTGGATATTGCCTGTACCGATCATGCCGGCAAAATGATCCAATGTGCCGATGTTGACCTGGGTTTTCTCTGTCAATCCCATAGCCTGTGCAATTTCCGGCAACAGTCCGCCTGCCACAGAGCAAGGCTCTGCTAGCTGGGGCAGCTGGGCTTCTGTGATGCCGATAGCAGACAGCATTTCCTGCCAGTAGGTCTTCTTGTAAATATCAAAGTAGAAAGAGAAGGTGGCAATAGACATATCTGCCAGCTTCTTTCCTGTGAGATAGTAAACAACATAGTCCTTCAGCAGCATGTAGCAATCTGCATTTTGATAGATCTCAGGGCGGTTCTCCCGTAGCCAAGCAATCTTTGTAGCAGGCCAAGTAGGCAGCACAGCCATCTGGCCGGTAACCGCTTCACAGGTGGCCTTGTCAAACTGCTGTGCCAACACTTGACACTGGGCAACGCTTCGCTCGTCCATCCAAGAGATCGCGTTCATCAAGGGCTTTCCTTCCTTGTCCACTACCACCAAGGACTCTGCTTGGCCGGTAAAGGCCATTTGCAAAATACCCTGAGCATTGTTCTCCCGAACCATTTCAGCCAGCAGCGCTACCAGCTCTTGGCAGTAGGCGGCTGCGTCAAACTCTACAAAGCCGTTTTCCCGTATGTATTGCACCGGACGACTACGGCGATCCACTAGTTTAAAGTTTTCATCATAAATGGCAGCCTTGATATTGGTACTGCCCAAATCAATTCCTGCAAACATGGTTTTCTCCTTACAGAGCCTTGTTGTTCAGACGCTCGCCCACGGCTCCGCCGGGGTGAATCAAAGCAAACTGTTCTGCCTGATAACCGGTCTGCTCCACCATAGCTGCCTGCAGGGCATGGAAGATCATGCACAGAGCGGTGGTAGAAGTGGTGCCTTGGGCATTCCACTTGTCAGTCTCCCGGTTGACATGCTGCTTCAGCACAACATCTGCAGCCAGCGCCAGGGGAGATTCCAGATTTTCGGTAACGGTGATGATCTTTACGCCCTTTGCCTTGCAGATATCTACAATAGGCAGAAGTTCGCTGGTCTTGCCGCCACGAGAAGCAAACACCATAACATCGCCTTCCTGCACAAAGCCGGTAGCGCCGTGGACAGCCTCAGCAGGGCTGACGAAACGGGCAGGCTGCTCAATACAGCACATCAGGTGGGCAAAATGCTGGCAGATAATGCCGGAATGACCGCAGCCGGATGCGCCGATCCGGGGCGCAGCAATCAGCAGCTCCACAGCTTTTGCAAACTGCTCATCGTCAAAATAGTCTTTCATCTGGGTAATGCACTGGGCCTCAATATCGTAGGCGGCCTTGGCTGCCTGCATTGCTTCCTTCGTAATCATAGGGCAATCCTCCTAATATTTGTAAAACTACTATGAGTATACTCGTTTTGCCCCTTGATTGCAAGGTATTTCCTTATATTTTATCAAAAATAACCACCTTCGGTGTTGACGAAAATTTATATGATTGGTATAATATAGGCGATTAATATGGAAGGAGTGTGTGTTTAATGACTACCATTAAAGCACCGTTCTTTGAGATCGGACCGAAGTCCTATCTCTACGGCGATGAAATTCTGGAACTGGCACAGGCTGCCGACGCAGCCAGCGAGAAGTATGGTGTAGACATCATCTTCACCTGCCCTGTTGTAGACATTCGCCGGGTTAAGGAAAACACCAAGCACATTCACATTTTTGCCCCCCACATGGACCCCATCCCCGTAGGTCGCGGTCTGGCTGACATCCTCCCCGAAAGCCTGGTGGCTGCCGGCGCAGAGGGCGTTATGCTCAACCACGTGGAAAAGCCCCTGACCTTCGAGGTTCTGGCTGAAACCATCAAGCGTGCAGAGGAAGTTGGTCTGACCACCATCGTCTGTGCCGACTCCATGGCTGACGCTTCCAAGATCGCTACTTTAAACCCCGACATCATCGTGGCCGAGCCCTCTGAGCTCATCGGCACCGGTGTCAGCGTGGGTCCCGAGTATGTGGAAGCTGCTACCAAGTGCGTCAAGGATGTCAACGCCAACATTCTGGTACTGACTGCTGCCGGTATTGCCGGTGGCGAGGATGTATACAACACCATCATCGCAGGCGCAGATGCTACCGGTTCTTCTTCCGGCGTTGCCAAGGCTGCTGACCGCCCCGCTATGGTGGACGAGATGATCGCTGCTTGCCGCAAGGCTTGGGACGAGCGTCATAAGTAAGCATTCAAAAATTTTAAATATTTGGAGGAAACAAACATGGAATTCAAAATGATTCAGAAAGAAATCCAGCTGCAGTCCCGCGGTTGGATCCCCACCTTCCACGACATCTCTATCGATGTACATAAGATCGTTGAGGAGTCCGGCATCAAGAACGGTACTGTTTCTGTGGTTTCCCACCACACCACCTGCTCCGTTATGATCCAGGAGTGCTCTCATGACTTCGACACCTTCGATCTGGAGTTCCTGCAGCACGACCTGCTGGACATCATGCGTAAGATGATCCCCGACTTCGCTAACGAAGGCGACTACCGCCACCCCGGCCCTGTTCACGCACAGTTCGGCCGCTATGTTGACGAGCCCGGCAACTTCACCTCTATGAACACCGACGG
>JAZREX010000026.1:0-22935 GCA_045661025.1 Faecousia sp.
TGGGTGTGTTTGTGATTTTGATCTTCATGGTGGTGGGTGCTGCAAAGCAGTGTGATTCCAGTTGATGCATCAACGATTTTTTCTGTTCCGCTCAATGCGTCTTCCAGAAAATCTTCCAACCCTGCACCGGAGGTAACAATGACATTTGCTTTCTCAATTGCCTGCATTTGTGAAACCTTTAGGGTGTAGTCATGCAAACAGGATACATTTTCAGAAATCAGCCGTGAAACGGTCAGGTTGGTATCCCGGCATAATCTTTGTGTAAACTCAAACACAGGAAGAGTGGTTGCAACGATTTCTCCGTAGACAGGCTGGGAGCATCCGACCAGAGAAATGCAGAGAGCAAATGTGAAAAATAAAATTAAGAATCGTTTCATAGGTAGCATCCTAAACTAATATTTCTATCTATAGAATATCATATATGTCAAGAAAAAGAGGCTGCAAACGCAGCCTCAAAATCACATATTAGTGGGTTTCTAGCCAATCGTTGACTTTTGCTTTTGCCAGACGGAGAATGTCTTCCTTGGGATACGGAGAGTTCTCGCCGCCCTGGACATACAAAAAGTACAGGCCACCGGGAGTCTGATACAAAATTTCTTCATAACCTGCAGGATCGCCAAAGTAGCCATATGTACACTTTTTGATCAGTGTTGCAGTTTCTGTATCATATTCCTTTTTACAGATGATCTTCTTCATAAAATTCCCTCCTTTTTGAAGTATACTCTTTTATTATACCTTGTTTTTCTATGAAATCAAGATATTTTCCCGGAAAATCAAAAAAATATGACCAAATACCGAGGAAATATTCTGGACGCAGGGATTATTTTGTGATAATGTTACACAAAAGAGGTGATATTTTGAAGAACTTTCCTGTATTTACCACACCCTCTGGGATTGCCAGTCTCACACTGGAGGAGGTGCCCTACAGTCAGCAGGCTTATATTCGTCTGCAATCATGCATGGACCCCATGGGGCTTCTGGAGGAGTGCAAGGCGTTTTGTCTTGCAGTAGGCGCAACTGGGGTGTTTGCAACAGGGCATGATATACTAGACAGCTATCCTGTTTATACTGATTTGTTGAAAATGACCGCGCCCCGTAATAGCATTGCGGATACAGATGCCTGCCTGTTTCCTATACAGGAAAAGACAATGGAGCAATGGCGACAGATCTATAATAAAAAAATGAAACATGTTCCGCTACATGCGTATATGACATTAGATAAAGCAAAAGAGATTTTGCGACAGGGCAGCGGTTACTTTGTACATCAAAGTGGGGAGCTTCTTGGAATCGGCGTGGTGTGTGGATCGTGTATAGAGGCGATTGCTTCAGTAAAGCCCGGCGCCGGTTCTATAGTGCTCCAGGCATTGTGTCACGCAGTAGATTCCGATCAGGTTTGTGTAGAAGTGGCCTCAAAGAATTTACCTGCTATGGCCTTGTATCAGCGACTGGGTTTTATCCCGGTGGAACAAATTGCCCGTTGGTATAAAATAAATTAACTTTGTCAAGTGAAAATGCTTGACAAAGGGCTTGGGATAGTGTATGATATGCCAAGTGTCAAGGATATCCGCTTGACAAGGAGGTCTGCTATGGACGCGTTGGAAATGACATTGCTGTTTGATTATTATGGAGATTTGCTTACGGAGCGGCAGCGTATGTGCTTTGATTTGCGTCATAATCAGGACTTGTCCCTGGCTGAGATTGCCGAGGAATTACAGGTAAGCAGACAGGGTGTACACGATAATTTATCTCGGGCCGAGGCGCTGTTGCGGAACATGGAAGAGAAAACCGGCTGTGTCAGCCGTGATCTGCGTTGCCGCAAGGCAACCCGGAAGATTCTTGCAGTTGCCAACGCTTTGAAAGTTTGTGAGACTTCACAGGTTTCTTCTCTGGCAGAGCAAATTATTGCTCTTGCCGGCGAGATTGAGGAGTAAGATATGGCATTTGAAGGATTAACTGAAAAAATTTCTGCAGCCTTCAAAAAACTCAGAGGCAAAGGCCGTCTGAAAGAATCCGATGTGAAAGAGGCAATGCGGGAGATCCGCATGGCGCTTTTAGAAGCGGATGTAAGCTATAAGGTTGTTAAGGATTTTACAAAGGCAGTCACAGAGCGCTGTGTGGGTTCTGATGTTTTAGAATCGTTGAGTCCTGCGCAGATGATCGTTAAAATCGTCAATGAGGAATTGACCGCGTTGATGGGCAGCGATGCCAAGCATATCACCATCAATCCCAATGGACCTACCGTGGTAATGCTGGTGGGCCTGCAGGGTGCAGGTAAAACCACCAATGGCAGTAAGTTGGCAGGACTGATGAAACGGCAGGGTAAGAACCCGTTGTTAGTAGCCTGTGACATCTACCGCCCGGCTGCAATTCAGCAGCTGCAGGTATGCGGAGAAAAACTGGGAATTCCTGTGTTTGAAAAAGGGCAGGCAGACCCGGTGCAAACAGCAAAAGAAGCTGTGCTGTATGCAAGACAGCATGGTTTTGATATGGTATTTCTAGATACAGCAGGTCGTCTGCATGTGGACGAAATGCTGATGAATGAACTGAGGAACATCAAAGGTGCTGTAAAGCCGGATGAAATCATGCTGGTTGTGGATGCCATGACCGGTCAGGATGCGGTGAATGCTGCCCAGAGCTTTAATGAGTGGTTGGATATTGATGCAGTGATGCTCAGTAAGCTTGATGGTGATGCCAGAGGCGGCGCGGCGTTGTCTGTCCGTGCAGTTACCGGCAAGCCCATTAAATTTGCTGGCATAGGCGAAAAGCTTGAGGATATCGAGCCGTTCCATCCGGACCGTATGGCGTCCCGGATCCTGGGTATGGGCGATGTGCTTTCTCTGATTGAAAAGGCAGAACAGGCATACGATGCCAAGAAAGCTGCGGAAATGGAAGAAAAACTCCGTTCCAATAAGTTTACCCTCCAGGATTTTTATGATCAGATGGTTCAGATGAAATCCATGGGATCTATGCAGGATATTCTTGCACAGTTGCCCGGCGGCGCAAACTTAAAAAATGTGCAACTGGATGAAAAGGCAATGGCCCATACGGAAGCGATTATCCTTTCTATGACACCGAAGGAACGGGAAAATCCCAATATTATCGGTGCCAGTCGTAAAAAAAGAATTGCAGCAGGCGCTGGGTTACGGGTGGAAGATGTCAATCGTCTTTTAAAATCCTTTGAACAGATGCGCGCGATGATTAAGCAGTTCTCCGGTCCTGGAGCCGGAAAGAAAATGAAGCGTATGCGTGGATTTGGCGGCTTCGGCGGCTTCCCGGGCTTCTAATTTTTGTTCGCTCTAAGCAATTGCTTTGCGATATAGATGATTACAAAAGATTATTTGGAGGTGAAAACCATGGTTAAAATCAGACTGAGAAGAATGGGTGCTAAGAAGGCTCCTTACTACCGGATTGTTGTTGCTGATTCCCGTTGCCCCCGCGATGGCCGCTGCATCGAGGAGATCGGTACCTACAACCCCCTGACTGAGCCCGCAGTGATCACTGTGGATGCAGAAAAGGCTCAGACTTGGATCAAGAACGGTGCACAGCCTACTGATACCGTTCGTGCCCTGCTGAAGAAGGCTGGCGTCCTGTAAGATTCCCAAAGGAGTTTCGTGATGAAAGAACTTTTGCTGTATATGGCAAAGAATCTGGTTGACGATCCGGATGCAGTTACTGTGACTGAAACTTCCGATGAGGAAGGCAAGGTGTTGGAATTGCGTGTTGCTCCTGGCGACATGGGAAAAGTGATTGGCCGTCAGGGTCGTATTGCGAAGGAAATTCGCACCATCGTAAAGACCGTTGCCCAGCGTACCGGTGAAAAAGTTGCGGTGGAAATCGTTGATTAAACGGTAATGCGTGGCGCATAGCGCTGCGCATTTCTCGTTATATAGGGAAAACTACTTGCCCATCTGGGTAAATGTTGTTATAATATTTAAGAGATTAGCGCTTGGAGGAATTTCTATGAAGCTTCAATATTTGGAGGCAGGCGAAATTGTAACAACCCATGGAGTTCGTGGAGAGATGAAGATCCTACCCTGGTCAGACGGCCCGGAATTTCTGATGGACTTTCATAGGGTGCTTATTGATGAAACACAGTATACGGTGGAAAGCTGTAGAATACAAAAGTCCTGCAACCTTTTAAAAGTGAAGGGGATCGATACCGTAGAAGATGCCCAGGCGCTGCGAGGGAAGGCAGTAAAAGTTTTCCGCGAGGACGCACCGGCGGAGTTGATTTTTGTTGCAGAACTGATCGGTGTGCGTGTGTTTGCCGAGGATGAGGAAATCGGTGTGATTGCCGATGTGCTGGATTATCCCGGAAATAAGGTTTATGTAGTCCGCGGTGAACATGAATATATGATTCCTGCGGTAAAGGCCTTTGTGCAGTCTACAGACCTGGAGAAAAACATCATGCAAGTGCGCTTGATTGAAGGGATGCGTACCGATGAGAGTTGATATTTTGACTTTGTTTCCGGACACTGTGGGAGATGTACTTTCGGAAAGCATTCTTGGGCGCGCCCAGGAACGAGGATTCATTCGGATCGAGGCCCATCAAATCAGGGATTATACCGCCAATAAGCAGAACCAGGTGGACGATTATCCTTATGGCGGCGGTCGTGGCGCGGTTATGACCGCAGACCCATTATATCGCTGCTGGGAGGCAGTATGTGATCAAGCTGCCGGACCGGTGCATACCATTTATTTGTCTCCCTGCGGCCATACATTTCGCCAGGAAGATGCGATCCGTTTGAGTAAAATGGAGAATCTCGTATTGGTTTGCGGCCACTATGAGGGAATCGATCAGCGGTTTATTGATGAGTGTGTGGATGAGGAAATTTCTCTTGGAGATTTTGTGCTGACCGGCGGAGAGATCGCAGCGATGGCAGTAACGGATGCTGTTTGCCGTATGGTGCCTGGGGTGTTGGCTGATCCGGAGTGTTTTGAAGATGAAAGCCATTATAATGGACTTTTGGAATATGCTCAGTACAGCCGTCCTGCGGTTTGGCATGGTAGACAAGTGCCCCAGATCCTTGTATCCGGCAACCATGAAAAGGTTGCTCAATGGCGTCGAAAGCAGTCGCTTCGCAGAACAAAAGAGCGTCGTCCGGATATGTATGAAAAATTGGATCTATCGTCGAAGCAAGATCGAAAGCTTCTTAAGGAAATAGAGCAAGAGGATCAAGAAGAAAACCTTTCGAAATAAGTGCCAATTGTTTATATGCATATAAAAGCTCCCAAAGGGCATTGCCCTTTGGGAGCTTATGTTTATACCGGTTTGAAGTAGACGATGATACTTTGGTTTGTTAGAGGGGTCACATCTGTTACATTGGTTTCGTAAACACTGACCTCATAAAGCGCATGACAGCTTGCCAAGGGTTTCACGGAGGATATTTGTGCATTATAATCCATGTTTACTTTGTTCAGATGTTCCAGACCGCCCAATTTCTCAAGGCTGGACAGCCTATTATGAGAACCGTCTATGGATACCAGTTGACAGTCTTTATCGAAATTCGGTAGCTGTGTTACTTGATTTCGGGAGAAATTGAAATACATCACGCTGTGCAGTTGCGCAACAGCAGAGATGTCAGCAAGCTGATTGGAGGAGACATCCAAATTAGACAGAGTCTTACAGACAGATAAATTGGAGATATCCGTTAATTGGTTTCCTGCCAGATTCAGTTCTTTTAAATTCGTCAATTTTCCAAAATCAAAAAGGGAGGAAATTGCATTATTAGAAACATCCAGATTGGTCAGCGCAGAAAGAGAACCCAAAGGAGCCAAAGAGCCAATGGAGTTATATCCCAAATTTAACTCCTGCAATGCAGTGTTAGCGCTTAATGCGCTTACCTCTGTCACTGCATTATGGGCAAGATTTAGTTTGGTCAGCTCCTTCATACCGGAAAGAGGTGCAATATTTTTGATAGTATTGCTACTTAAATCCAGAACAGTAAGACCTGTATTGCTTCCCAGACCGGAAATGTTGCTCAAGGTACAATTAGAAAGTGTCAGTTCTTTTAAAAGGGGCAGTGCGCCGATGATCTCTACTTCCTCGGTGGAAAGCTGGGTGTTTGTAATTTTCAGCGTGCTTAGATTAGACAAAGAGGACAAATGGGTGACTTGGCCCTTTGCTGCATTTTCAATCACCAGTGTTTCCAGGAACGAAAGCAACCGTAAATCTGTATAGTCCTTTGCTGCAGCAGGAACTGTAAAAGATGTAATCTCCCAGAGGTCATTTGTGTATAACTGTTTCTCTTGGGATACATTTAGAAGTGTTCTTATTTCCGCTTCAATCGCACTGTCAGTAAACTCTACCAATTCAATAACGCCACCAACGGTGTAACCAAAGATGGACAAAGGACTGACAAGTCCATTATCTGCAACAGTTAATGCATAGATCGTGTTATCTCCGTCATTGAGGGGAATGGGGTCAGTATACGCAGAATCCGAAACAGAAGGATAGGTGCCATCGTTTGTGGCATACAGAGTGCCGTTTTCGGCTTCCAGAGTTACAGAGAGATATTGACTGTAAAAGCCGGGTTTTGGAACTGTGGTTGGCGTGTTGGGGCGCAGGTCCTCCAATTGTTCTTTAATTTCTGGATTTGTGATGTTGTTGAGCATATTCACGGCATCCAGAAGCTTATCCTGTTGTACATAGGTTTTACTTAGAGCAATATAAAGTTCTATACCTCCACCATCCGCGATTGCGTTGGAAAGGGTGAATTCGGCCTTTGTAAAATTGCCGCTGGCTTTGTATTGTTCTGCCAGCTCAATAGCGACAGAATCATTATCGTTGGCATGGGCATACGCTGTGTTGTATAACCAGGTTGCCAGCTTGTGGTTACCTTGGCTTTCGCTAAAGCGCGCACAGCCCAGGAGCATATCTCTACTAAATTCCCGGTCATAAACAAATAGATACCAGACAGAGCAAAGGATGATTACCAATGCCAGTACGATAGGAATCACAATATTTAATATCTTTTTCATTTGTTACTCCAATTCGATGTTTTCTACATAAATTATACAAGTGGTAGGTTTGTATGTCAAGTCTGTAGCGTTGTTGGATAAATCTGGAACTAACAAATTTCACCCAGTTTTCGTGGTAAACTATGAAGGGGTGATTAACTTTATGAAACATAAGAATTTGGAAATTTTATTTGCCATTTTGCTTGCGGTGATCCTGCCGTCATTTATCATTGCCATGATACCGGCAGAAGATTCCAGGTCAGAAGCAATTGAAACCACCGTAGCCACAACAAGTAACACCAGTTACGCAGAACCGCGTACAGTTTCGGTGCTTATGGATAATGGCGATGTGGTTGAGATGGAATTGGATCAGTATGTTTTGGGTGTTGTGTTGAGAGAAATGCCGGCAGAATTTGATTTGGAGGCATTAAAAGCCCAAGCGGTGGTTGCGCGTACCTATACCCTACGGCGGATCCGGAAAGGAAGTAAGCATACCCAGGCAGATATTTGTACCAACCCGGCCTGCTGCCAGGGCTTTTGTGACCAACAGGATTTTTTGGATGGCGGGGAGTCTGTTGATATGCTTTCCAAAGTATCTAATGCAGTTGAACAGACGCAAGAACAAGTATTGTATTATCAAGGAGAACTCATTGAAGCGACATATTTTTCCTGTTCCGGAGGTATGACAGAAGATGCAGTAGCGGTTTGGGGCGCGGAAATACCTTATTTACAATCCGTAGATAGTCCTGGAGAGGAGGGGGCGTCCCATTTTACAGATAAGGTTACTTTTACCTCCCGGGAATTTAATGAAAAAATGGGAGGAAAATTTACTGGTTTTCCGGAGTCATGGGTGGAGTCAGTGACCTATACACAGGGCGGAGGGGTCGAGGAAATTCAAATTTGCGGTATTCGCTACAAAGGAACCCAGGTGCGGAATTTACTTTCTCTTCGATCTACAGCGTTCGCCATTCATATTGTATCGGATACGGTTACAATTACAACAAAAGGGTATGGACATCGCGTGGGTATGAGCCAATATGGTGCAGAAGCAATGGCTGTGCAGGGAGCTTCTTATGAAGAAATTTTGTCTCATTACTATAGCGGAACGATTTTAAATACATATGATGAAGTGTCTGGAAATTGATGTGAATACATACATTGAGATTGATTTATTGTATGCTTATGCTATAATTATACGGTAAAATGTTTTCAATGTGAATAATTTGGATTAAATATACAAATATAGAAGGTGTACAATATGAATCGCAAATATAGATTGTCAACAGCATTGGATATTGATGATTTATTGATGGAGTGCGTGCCTTACGCAATCCGCCTTGCCAATGAAAAATATCATTTTGATCCACCGCTGAGTATCTATGAGGTGGATCGTTGGGGAGAACTTGGCACCCGTGCAGATGTAATTTTTGAGTTTTTTAAAGACCCGGAATTTTTCCGTACCCAACCGGTTATTAAAGGTGCTCGGGAATTTGTGAAGAAGTTGTCCCAAATGACTGAGGTGTTTGTTTCTACATCTGTGTATCCGGAGTTTATGAGTATCCGTGCCCAGCGGATCATGGAGGAGTTTCCTGAAATCCCTCCTGATCATATTTATATGGGATCCAGAAAAGATAAAATAGATGTGGATATCCTCTTTGATGATGGAATGCATAATGTTTCCCGTTCCAATGCGGCCTATCCTATTTTGATGAGAAGACCCTGGAATCAAGCTGCAACCGGCGTTCTTGCGGTGAATAACTACGATGAGTTTTTGAAGTTAGTTGAGGTAATCGCTGACAGCTATAATCCGAAGCGGGTACATCCCGATGTGGATCAGCCTGGTATTGTTGTATTGGTTGGCCCCTCAGGCAGTGGAAAGACTGAAATTGCAAAAAAGCTGGTCAAAAAATGTAAGAATTTTGAAAAGTTAATCAGTTATACCACCGATGCTACAGTGGGTATCCAGGGAGGGGAGTGGTATCACTATATCTCCTTAGAGGCATTTCGTAAGATGCAGAATAATGGAGAGATTTTTGAATCTACCATGTATGCAGGGCACTGCTACGGTTCATGCAAAGAAGATGTGCAGAGAATATTAGACAGTGGAAAACATGTTCTGACAGTTATGGACATTTGCGGAGCTATGGCGCTGAAGACACACTTTCAGAATGTAACAACCATTTATATCAAGCGGGACAAGCGTGCGCTGCTTGCAGATATTTTGCAAAAACAGTTAAGCGTGGATGAAAAGGTGAGCCGCTTGCTGGCGCTGGAATCAGAGATGCAGAATGCTACAATTTGCGATTACACAGTAAATGTGGAATCTTATGAGCAAGCGGCTAAAGAGATCATTGCGGGCTTATTTCAAAAGACTATCCGGAAAAAGAAATCCTAATAGATAGAGGTGCGCTGACAATGATTCCTATGTGTGACCTACATGTTCACTCCTGCTTTTCCGACGGTACATATACGCCGGAGGAATTGATTGCAGAGGCTAAGAGAATTGGGCTTAAGGCTGTTGCGTTGACCGATCATAATAATGTGGATGGTTTGCCGCGATTTCTGGCAGCGGCTAAAAAGGCGGACATGGAAGCAGTCCCAGGTGTGGAATTTTCAACAGATTATTTTGGAACGGAACTACATATACTAATGTTATATGTGCAACCAAAACATTATGATGTGGTGAAGTCTGTTTTGCAAGATTTTCATCGCGGCAAGGATCAAAGTAACCGTTATTTAGTGGAGAATTTGAACAGAGCAGGGATCGTGATTTCTTACGATGATATTCGCACGAAGACTGCAGGCGGATATGTGAATCGTGGGGTGATTGCATCAAAACTTGTGGAAAAGGGATATGTTTTTTCGATCAACGAAGCTTTCGAGAAATATCTGTCAGAGGGGAAAGGCTTTTATTTACCGCCAAAGCGAGCGGATGTTTTTGATATGATCCGGTTTATAAAGAAACTGGGGGGCGTTGCAGTGCTAGCTCACCCGTTTTTAAATCTGGACGAAGCAGCCTTGCGGAAATTTTTGCCAGTAGCTTTGGATGCTGGGCTGGATGCTATGGAGACGATGTATCCCCGATATGATTTTGCAACCACAGAAACTGCTGTAAAAATCGCGGAGGAATATGGGATTTTACAAAGCGGCGGCAGTGACTTTCACGGAATGATAAAACCGGACATTGTATTGGGAATGGGAAGGGGAGATCTTCTGGTTCCTTATACAATTCTGGAGAAACTGAAGGGCAGGCAACAGTAATATAGGTTATTTAGATTTAGGAAATTGAATTTCTGTGGTTATTTTCCTTTAGATTTTAAAGCGCAAAGGGAAGAAGTGTATGGGCATGGATTTACAAAAGGCAGGCCTATGGAAGCGGATAGCTGCCTGGATCTTTGACTTAATTTTACTGGGTGTTTTGGCAACGGGTATCGCGTTTTTGCTTTCGGTGCAAAGCGGATACGATGATTACAGTCAAAAGTTGGAAAATTCCTACGCAGCTTATGAAACCCAGTTCGGCACGGCTTTTCATATTACGCAAGAACAGTACAATGTAATGACGCAGGAGGAAAAGTTACTTTACAACCAGGCATATCAAGCGTTACGAGCGGACCAAGCGGTAGTGCGTATTTACAACACGGTACTGAATCTATCGTTGCTTATTACCACATTGGGTATATTTTTTGCCACGGTTATTTTGGAATTTATTATTCCATTGCTTTTAAATAACGGACAAACTGTTGGCAAAAAAATTTTTGCCATTGGCCTTGTACGCCCAGACAGTGTACAAATAAGTGCGCTACAGTTATTTGTGCGTACGCTATTGGGTAAATTTACGATTGAAACGATGATTCCTGTGTATATTGCATTGATGCTGTTATGGGGAACTGTAAATCTGTTTGGATTGGTCATTCTGCTTGCTCTGCTTCTGGGGCAAGTAATTTGTATTGGCACAACGAAAACCAATTCTGCAATTCATGATCTATTGGCAGGCACTGTAGCGGTGGACTTGCCTAGCCAAAAAGTGTTTTGTAGTTCTCAGGATTTGACTAATTACACTAAGTGTGTGCATGCAGAGCGGGCGTCTGGGCAGGATTATTAGACAATGAAATTAACGAACAGAAGGGAATCCTATGAAAGTTGCGCTTCAGAATCTGACAAAAATTTTCCCCAGCAGGAATAAAAAATCCGATAAACAGGTTGTGGCAGTGAACAACATTACAATTGAGATTCCTGACGGTAAGCTCGTCGGTTTGCTTGGGCCGTCTGGTTGCGGCAAGTCCACCACGTTGTATATGATCAGCGGTCTGCAGAAACCTACCAGCGGTAAGATATTCTTCGGTGAAGATGATGTAACGGAGCTATCTACGGAGAATCGCGGCATCGGTCTGGTGTTTCAGAACTATGCGCTGTATCCCCACATGACTGTGAAGCAGAATATTTTGTTCCCGCTACAGAATTTAAAAGGTAAGGACAAACTGTCGAAAGATGTGATGTTGGAGCGGGCATACCAAGCTGCAAAATTGGTTCAAATTGAGGAACTAATGGACCGTAAACCCAATGAACTTTCCGGAGGTCAGCAGCAGCGTGTTGCCATTGCCCGGGCATTGGTTAAGATGCCGAGAGTCTTGCTTTTGGATGAACCCTTGTCCAACCTGGATGCCAGACTGCGCCTGCAGACTCGGGAGGAAATTCGCCGCATCCAGAAGGAAACGGGTATTACTACTGTGTTTGTTACCCATGATCAAGAAGAGGCAATGAGCATTTCCGATCTGATCGTGGTCATGAAGCTTGGGGTTGTGCAGCAGATCGGTAAACCCCAGGAAGTATATGACAATCCCCGGAATTTGTTTGTTGCTAAGTTCTTGGGCACACCGCCTATCAATGTGTTTTCCGGTCGTATAGCAGAAGGGAAGCTCTATATTGGTAAGGATGCGGTTATGGATGCTACCGATGTTGCAGACCAAGAAGTATTGATCGGCATCCGTCCTGAGGGCTTTGAACTGGATGAGAACGGTGCGCTTGCATGTGATTTGATTAATGTGGAAGTGATGGGTCGGGATGTGAGTATTATTTCTACAAATACAGCAGCTTTGAATCCTGTTGTCCGTTCTATTATCAACGCAGATAACAAAGTGGATACTGCCAAAGCAACTGTGCGTTACAACATTAAGCCTCACAAAATCTTTATTTTTAGCAAGCAAACGGAAATGCGGATTGATCTTGAGGTAAAGTAATATGGTACAGAATAAACAACAATGGAAAGCTTGGCTGTATTTATCACCGGCAATCATTCTGCTGCTGGTGTTTACGGTGTGGCCCATTTTCAACACATTGCTAATGGCGTTTCAGAATGGTTACAGTGCAAACCTTGCAAAGGCCGGTGCTACCTTCGCGTTTGGTGTTCAAAATTTTCAAAAGGTGATTGGTTATAAGCGTTTTTTAGATTCTTTGTTTAACACCATGATTTTGTGTGTAGCAACCGTGCCCATTTCTACGATATTGGCATTGTTGATTGCAGTTGCTTTATATTCGATTCGTCCTTTACAGCGACTTCTGCAAACAATTTTCTTTCTGCCTTATGTTACAAACGCTATCGCCATTGGTATGGTGTTTGCTGCAATGTTTAACATTATTGGTCTGCGTCCTACTGGGGATATGGCCGATACTTGGGGTATCGTTAATAATGTGATTATGTTCTTTGGTGGTAAACCCATCAACTGGATCAGCGCTGGTTCTGGCTATTGGGCGAATATTGCAGTTATGATCGTTTATATTGTGTGGAATGCATTGCCTTTCAAGATCTTGGTTCTGTTAGGCGGACTGCAGAGTATAAATAAGCAGTATTATGATGCAGCCAAGGTGGACGGAACATCTCGCAGACGTGTGTTTTCAAAAATTACAGTACCGCTGCTTTCTCCTATGATCGCCTATGTTGTTATTACCGGTTTCATCGGCGGTTTTAAGGAGTACACCAGTATTGTGGGTATTTTTGGCGATACTATGGGACCTGTCCATGATGCCGGCCGCTTGAATACAGTGGTTGGTTTTATTTATGATTCCTTGGGTACAAATTCCCATGGAACTGCCAGTGCTGCTGCACTGATTTTGTTTGTTATTATTCTTGTTGTTACCATGATCAATCTGCATGTAAGCAAGAAACGCGTGCACTTCTAAGGAGATAGCATATGGATAATAAAAAAGAGACTTCAATGCACGCGAAGGATCTGCAGCATTTTTTCTCCGGTCATCGTGTTACAAGCATCGCGGTGAAGGGTGTTACCTATCTGTTTTTGTTTGTGATGGCGGTGATCGTATTGTTTCCTTTTTATTGGATGATCATCTCCTCTTTGAAAAGTCAAGCGGAATTTCGCCAGACGGTTCCTTCTTTTTGGCCCCAACAAATAATGTTATCTAATTATGTAGATGCATTTAATACAGCAAATTTGGGAAAACTGTTTATGAACACACTCTTTGTCGGTGTTGTTTCTACAATTTTGTCTTTAGTGATCACAGTGCTGTCTGCATTTGCATTTGCCCGCTTAGAGTTTAAAGGAAAAGATGCTATATTTGCCGTGTTGCTGGCAACCATGATGATCCCCGGCGAGTTGTTTACCATTACAAACTACATTACCATCAATAATTTGAAGTGGTTAAATACTTTCTATGCGCTGATCGTTCCATTTTTGGTAAGTGTATTTTATGTTTATCTGCTTCGTCAAACCTTCCTGCAGATTCCCAACGAGTTGTATCTGGCTGCTAAGGTAGATGGAACTTCTGATTTTAAGTATCTGTGGAAGGTGATGGTACCCCTTGCGCTGCCTACTTTGATTTCTATTACGATATTGAAGATGATGGGCGCATGGAACTCCTATATTTGGCCTAAATTGGTTGCTAATGACGACGCACACCAGCTGATTACCAACGGTTTACGCAATGCTTTTACCGATGCCGCCGGTCAGGTTAACATTCCTGTTCAAATGGCAGCTGTTGCCATGGTTTCTGCGCCATTGTTTCTTGTATTTATTTTTTTGCGTAAGTATATCATGGCTGGCGTTAGCCGCAGCGGTATTAAGGGTTGATTCTCTGTTTTGGACAATTTGTCATACTAACTTGTTGAAATTTATGGAAATTAAGGAATGTGCCTATCTATGATGAAAAGAATTTTAGCCATAATGATGCTTTCTGTTATGCTGATGTGTATGTTCACAGCTTGCGGCGGAAACGGCGGGGAACACCAGAATGGCACCAACGGGACTGTGGGTAATTTTACAGTACCCGAGGGGGGCTATGATGGTAGTGCGGTCACGATTAAGTTTGCCCATGCTATGGGTACAAAACTTCAGGAAGTTCTCAACAACCATATTGGTCAGTTCAACAAGCTGTATCCCAACATCACCGTTGAGCATAGTAGTTACGGCGCCTGGAGCGATATTTCCGGTTTGATCAACACCGAGATCATGGGAGACAATCAACCCAATGTGGCTTATTGCTACCCCGATCATGTTGCTTCCTATAACATGTCCAAATCCGTAGTGATCCTGGACGACTTGATCAATAGTAAGGTCGCTGTGAGCCGTGGCGATGGTACTACGGAAATTTTAGGTTTCACAGAGGAGCAGATTTCTGACTTTATTGATGGCTTCTATAATGAAGGTAAACAGTACGGCGACGGTCTGATGTACTCATTACCCATGGGCAAGTCCACTGAGGTTTTGTACTACAATAAGACTTTCTTTGAAGATAATGGTTTGTCAGTCCCTAATACATGGGATGAGATGGAGGTTCTGTGCCAGAAGATTCTGGAATTGGATCCTAAGTGCTATCCTTTGGGGTATGACGCTGAGGACAACTGGTTTATTACTATGTGTGAGCAGTATGGCTATCCCTACACAAGTGCAGCTGAGGACAGCGAGCATTATCTTTTTAATAATGAGGGCTGCAAGGACTTTGTAAAAAATCTGCGCGAGTGGTATCAGAAAGGCTATGTGACTACCGAGGAGCTTTATGGTTCTTACACATCCAGTCTGTTTACTGAGCTGGATAAGTCTCTTTCTCACAGTTATATGTGCATCGGTTCTTCCGGTGGCGCAAGCTATCAGGTTCCGGAAAACAATGCATTTGAAGTTGGCGTTGCGCCAATACCGCAGGTGCGCCAGGACAACAAAAAGGTAATTTCCCAAGGCCCAAGCCTGTGTATTTTGAAAGGTGGCAAGACCACAGATCAGCAGATTCTGGCTTCTTGGCTGTTTGTGAAATACTTGACTACGAATATGGCTTTTCAAACGGAGTTCTCCACTGCCTCCGGCTATATGCCTGTTCTGGAATCTGCGAAGAATGATGAGAACTATGCTGCTTGGCTGTCAAAGGCAAATGGCAGTGATTTCTTGACTGCTCTGGTTGTTAAGATCGGCCTGGATGGGGCTGACACCTACTTCACATCTCCTGCTTTTAATGGTTCATCTGTTGCCAGAGCACAGGTTGGCGCTTTGTTGACCAAGTGTATGAGCGAACCAACCAATGATGTAGATAACCTAATCAATAATGCATTTAAAGATGCATATGATAACTGCGTGTTTCTGGGCGGCTGATCTTATATTCTGAAGGGCGTTGTTAACTTTCAACGGCCAATATAAGACTAGAGGATGTTCTTCTTAAATATATTACCATTTTGGATAGAGAATTAGAATGGAACTTGCTATGAAGAGAAATATTGCATGGATAATCCTGCTTGTTATGTTGTTAAGTGTGTTTGCCGGATGCAAAAAGAAGGGCACTACGCAGTCCACAAAGGATGATGTTGCGGAAACTTCAAACATAAATGATGCTATAGCATATCTAAAAAGTTTTTACAGGGATGACGGTGGGAAGACACCTGTTGATTATGACAGATTCGGAATTGTGCGCATTGCAGGCATTCCGTTCGAAGTTGTTTGGACAGCAGATGTCAGTGATGAGCTGATCAAAGTTATTGTAAATGATAACGGTATCACGACTATCGATGTAAACGAACAATGTGAAACGGATACTCCTTATGTCTTGACTGCCACCATTACCGCAGAGAATGGCGAAAAGGTTTCTCATAGTTGGAATTATATTCTGCCGGCTGCTATGGATATGGTTTCTATCGTGAAGGCTGCCTATGCATTGGCATCCGGTGATAGTCTTCCTTTTGCATCCACCTTAACCGGTAGGGTTATTTCTATCAACACTCCCTATGACGACACCTACAAAAATATCACGGTTACCATCGAAATCGCCGGAGCAGAAGATATGCCTATTTTGTGCTATCGTCTGGGAGGTGATGGTGTTAGGGATATCAAGATTGGCGATACAATCACAGTTACTGGTACGCTAAAAAACCATAACGGCATCATCGAGTTTGATGCCGGTTGTAATTTGGATACTTTGGTTTCAGACGAGCATATAGAAGTTCCCTATGATCCTAAGCAAAGTGTGGATGAGACTGAGTCACCCACCGAACCTAAACAGAAAGTGGATGAGAATCCTACTGACCCTGAGCAGAATGTGGACGAAGTTCCTTCTGATCCAAAGCAGATCGTGGATGAGGCTTATGCTCTGGGCGTAAATAAGTCTTTGAAGTACGAAGCAACGCTGACTGGTACAATTATGAAAGTTGTAACGGCATATGACGCTGTTTATAACAATATCACAGTTACTATGGCAGTTGCAGGACGCGAGAGTAAACCCATTGTCTGTTATCGGATGAAGGGTAGGGATGTTAGTAAAATCGATATTGGTGACACGATCACTGTAAAAGGCTACATAAAAAATTATGTTGGTGATTCTTTTTACAGTACCATTGAATTTGATGAACCTACGCTGGTTTCCTATAAAAAGAATCCCAATGTTGTACCGACAAATCCTGTTGATATCGTTAAGGCTGCCTATGCATTAAAGCCTGGTACACAGTTGCCTTACAAGGCTACCTTGACCGGCAAGATACTCAATATTAATGACGCGTACTCTGCCGATTACGGTAATATTACTGTTACCATCGAGGTTGTCGGTGCAGAGAATATGCCGATTAAGTGCTATCGACTAAATGGCGCAGATGTGGATAAGATCGGTTTGGGTGATACCATAACAGTATCCGGCTATATGGAAAACTTCCAGCATAGCTCCGGTGATACAGAAGTTGAGTTTGTTTTCGGTTGCGTTATGACCGATTGGAGAAATACCGGTGAAGATATTCCGGTAACAACCACACCTCCTTTAGCCGGTGAAGATCCTCCGGTAACAACCACACCTCCTGTAACCGACGAAGGTCCTCCTGCAACAACGAAACCTCCTGTAATCGATGAAGAGGTTCCTACGACAACAAAACCTTCTGTATCTGGTGAATATGTCAAGAATCCTGTTTCCGGAACTATGTACTACATGGGAATGAACAACGGATCTATGATGTACTTTAATGGTAAGACTGAGTCGGTCAGTATTACGCATCGTTTGGCGGCTACCGAAAATGTTGATGAGGCAGTCCGGGTGAAACTGGAGTCTGTTTCTGGTGGGTATCTGATGTACTTCATGAATGGGGAAACAAAGACATATATCCGTATCTATGAGCGCCTGACAGGCGATGCAGGTAAGGGCAAGGGTAGCCTGGAATTGGTAACCACAGCACCTATGGAAGTTCTGGTTTTCGATTCTACTTTAAACACCCTGGTTTATAAAGCAGATGAGAAGAACAGTTACTATCTGGGTACTTATGATGCATATACTACTTTTAGCGTTTCTAACACAGCTGCCATTACTGGCAATCATGCTTCTATGATGGATGTGTCTCAATATCCTGCCCGATTATACCCCGGTTAACATTTAATAAAAAAGGTGTTGCACTTTAGTTCGGTGAACTTCTGTGCAACACCTTTTTATCCGTTGAGTTTTTTTAACTGATTATATACCGAAATATCTGTCCGGTTAATAGATAGCGGTGTGATGGAAATATGACCAAAATCAATACAATCTGTGTCCAGTGATAGGTCGTTTTGATTTACATAGACACATTTTCCACAAGGTCGGTAAATATCATTTTCTTCTTTTTGGAAATCGTCGGAATAATATGGACCGCCCTGCGTGGTAATACGAATGGATTTTGGGTTGACAGGTATATTGACATTATAGAGGTTGTGATACTCCCAGAGCCTGTGGTTTTCAATATACCGGAAGATTTCGTCCAGGTGGTGTATGGCGCTTTCGTAATATCTAGGGGGCGTGGAGATGGCAAGGGCCTTCATACCAAGGAATGCCCCCTCCATTGCTGCGCTGACAGTGCCGGAGTACATAATATCTGTCCCCATGTTTAGGCCGCGATTGATTCCGGAAATGACAAGATCAAATGTCATGTTTAAACCGAAGCGGGCGAAACGGACACAGTCAGCGGGGGTGGAGTCAACTGCCCATACGGTAACATCGGATGCCAGTTCTAATTCTTTTACTTCAAAGCCCTTGTGCAGCTCGATGCCATGACTTTTGCCGCTTTGCTCGAATTTGGGAACAACTACAGTTACATCACCGTATTTTCGGCAATGGCGGATCAGTGGCACTAACTGTTTTGCGCTTGCGCTGTCATCATTGGTAATTAAAATTTTTATAGCCATTGATCATGGGTCTCCTTATATTTCTTCACCAGGGCATCTGCATCAGATAGCAGGGCCTGGATTTCCTTGTGGCCGTACACAGTGGCTCCACTGGCACATGCATGTCCGCCACCATGATATTTCTCAGCTAAATTATTGATATACACAAAGCGGGAACGCAGGCGCACGCGGATAGCGTTGTTCCTGTCCTCGTTCTCCACAAACACAATCCAGCAGATACAACCTCGGATAGAATCCAAACAACCGATGCAGGCACCTGCTTGTTCTTGGGATAAATGGAATTGTTCCTGCATAGCTCTATCGATGATAATATAGGCTACGCCATTTTCGGTAATTTGCATTTTTTGATAAATATGCGCCTTGAATTTGAGATATTCAAAGGATTCCAAATATAACTTTGCAAATAAAGCTTCTGTGTCAACCCCTGCATCTAGAAGGATTCCGGCATTACGCATGGTTTCTCCGTTTACACCGCTATACCGAAAGCGGCCGGAGTCTGTCACCATGCCGGTGTATAGATAAGTGGCAGCGTCTTTATTTAAAATCAGTTGATCTTGGAAGGTGTTGTAAAAATCCACAATCATTTCGCAGCAGGAAGAACGCTCTTCTTCTACCCATATATAATTTCCGTAATCCTCCAGAGGAATATGATGATCGATTTTTATCAGCTCTTTGCACAGCACATAATTTTTGTTGGAGATTCGATCGGGGGAAGCGGTATCTACAACAATGCCCAGCCCATCTTTATATAGCTGTTCATCCACAGGTGCATCCTCTGGGCCCATGAATGCAAGGTATGCAGCGGTCTGGGTATCGATAAGGTATACTTGTTTTTCCGGCCATGTAGCAGTGATGATTTCTTTGAGACCTTTGCTGGCACCCACACAGTCGCCATCGTTTCGTACATGGCGGAAGATAAAAATACAGGAATATTCCTTGATCTTATCAAAAATTTGCTGCTTGATTTCAAAATTCATGGAGTTTCTCCTATCAGCTTGTCCAAATCCTCTAACATAACCATGGCGGTTTTGCGGTCAGCAACTGTTGCGCCGCTTGCTTTTGCGTGGCCGCCACCGCCATACTTTACAGCGATGGGATTGATATTATACTTGTTGGATCGCAGTTCGCTGAGCACACCGTTTTCTGTTTCTGTGAAATTGACCCAGATATCAACGCCTTTTATGTCTGCCATGGCGTTAACCATACCCCGGGAGATTGTGAATGTATCCATACCAAGATCTTGCAACTCTTCCTGCGTTGTATAGATATATGCCACATTTTTCGGGGTAAATTGAATTTTTAACACAAAGGAAGCTTTCAGTTTTTTTGATTCGAAACTATCGGCATACAAATTCCTGAATAGTTGGTTGGTATCGATAGGTTGCTCTATAAGCATGGACGCAAGACGGAAGGTTCGGGAGTTAGTTCCGTCATAGCGAAACCTGCCGGAGTCTGTGACCATACCGGTATACAGAGCTGTGGCGCATAATGGATTTAATTTCCAACCAGATTCGACAATCAGCGATGCAATCATACCGCAGCAGCTTTCAAATGATGTGTCAATGATTTCATAATCAGCGATCTTTTCATTAAGGATATGATGGTCCACACGGACTGTTGTCTTTGCAAACATATAGCGCTTGTCGCTGATCATGTGCCGGGAACCGCAATCGAGAATAATTGCCAATGCTCCATGATAGACTTCATCAGGGATGCTGTCCATTTGAGATCCGGATAGAAAGTCAAAGAACCCGGGTTCATCACCAACTGTATAGACAATTTTGTGTGGAAGATTTTCAAGTATGGCATGCTTTAAACCGATCTGGCTACCTATGGCATCACCATCCGGTTGGGCATGCCGATGAATGATAATCGTATCGTGTGTTTTAATTGCATTTATTAATAATTCAAACATTTTCCAACCTCAATGTGCGAAATTTCACAGAAATACTATGGATATGAAATTTCTTTAACGAATTTATTATAGCATAGAGCATTGTCCTGCGCAAGAAAAGAATAATGGAAAAAACACCACCAAGGAATTCTAAAAGAATTCTTTGGCGGTGTTTTTAATTTAAATTATTAGTTCTTCTTTTTATATAAAATCCAACCGAGCCCCATAATGACGAAATAAACAATCAAATACCAGATACACGCAGTGCCGTGTGCAAAGATACTGGCCACCACCATAAACAGACAACCGATAATTGCTAGGGCAGGCATAACAAATCGGCGAAGTGTGCTTTCGGTCTTTTCTTTGCGCATCCATTGGAAGAAAATGGGGATATACATAAAATAAATGGACAGGACCGGCAACTCTGTACAGTCAAATACAAAAGGACCGCTCCAGGTACCTGCCAGATTTGAGAAATAAAAGTATACAATCCAGAGCACAATGACAAGCAATGCAAAGAGTGCGGAGTTAGTGGGAACGTTGGTCTGTCCGTCTACTTGCTTGAAAAGCTGGGGTTTGGGACCGCTGTCCCGGGCGGCTAAGGCGTACATGCTTCTGCTACAACCCAGCATCAATCCATTGCAGGTGCCCAAGCAGGAGACAGCGACGAAGAGATTCAGGATATTTCCTAAGAATCCGCCAAAGATATTTGTGTAGGCAATCGTTGCGCCTTTGTTAATTAAATCTTCCTTTGTTGCAGCGCCGGATACGCCTAAGAAATACAGCACATATGTTGCAATGATGATAATGCCGCCGATGATCAATGCCTTAGGCAAAGTTCTTTTTGAGTCCTTGATTTCTGAGTTGATGGAAATAGCAATGATCCAGCCCTCATAAGCAAACGAGGTGGCACAAATAGATGCAAACAGGGGATTGGATACGGTATTTGTTGTGGCCTGTGTGACGATAATATTTTCTTGCAGCGTATGATGGTATAAGCCATAAATAATGCCAATAATACTCATAGCTGCCAGGGGGATCATTTTGATGATAGTTGTGGAGGTCTGGAGCTTGCCGGCGATTTTGGGAGAAATGGCATTCACGATATAGACCATACACAAAAAGAATAGGGTTAACACAATGCATTCCGGGCCAATGAGGCAACCACCTTCAGAAGCCGGAATCATTAATGGGAATGCAGGATTTACCGATGTAATAAACTCCATGGTGTATCTGGCGGTTAACCAGGCCAGGGCGGCAGTCATACTGGGGAAATAAATGGTTGCAGTGAACCAACCCATAAGGTAGCCGTACTTGGATCCAACGGTGGTTTCTGCATAGTCGACGATGCCGTTCACGCGCTCGTATTTTTGCGCCATAAAGGAGAAGGTCATAAGACAGACCATCATGATACAGCCGCCGATAAACCAGGCAAGTACACCAATGGGAATGTTTCCGCCGGACTTGTCTAAAATAGTCTGGGCTTTAAAGAAAACGCCGGAGCCCATTACAATGCCTACAACCATGCAGATTGCGGTGAACAGGCCGTATTTACGCTCTAACTTATTTGACAAATTTATCACTCTTTCTGATTATATTTCAACTCATTTTACTTAATTCATGCTTGTTTGTCAATCTTTATGATTATTTTGTGTTATCCCAACATGACATCTAAAAACATCATTGTCGCAAATCCAAGGATAATTCCTGCTGTTGCGGTATAGGGTTGGGTGTGCTGGTTCTTTTGACATTCCGGTATCAATTCGTGAACAGCAACCAAAATCATTGCTCCTGCAGCAAAGGAAAGGGCATAGGGAAGAAAGGCCTCCATGTAAACGACTAGGAGCGCACCGAGTACACCGGCGATTGGCTCTACCATTGCTGAGGACTGTCCGATTAGAAAACTCTTTTTCCGAGTGTAACCTTCTCTGCGTAAAGGGATCGATACAGCTGCACCTTCAGGAAAGTTCTGCAGACCAATGCCAACCGCCACAGAAATTGCGCCGAGCAAGGCTTCTGTGGAGGCATCACCCTTTGCAAGAGCGCCAAATGCAACGCCTACAGCCAAACCCTCTGGGATGTTATGCAGCGTGATAGATAGCGTAAGCATAATGATACGGTTGATTCTCTCGTTTTGTTTGATACATATACTTTCAGCGCGACATTGCGCATGGGTGACAATTTTGTCAGAAATCCACATAAAAACTGCACCAAGAAGAAAACCAATGGTTGCCACAATATATGCAGGTATTTGGGATTCGGCTTCTGCGCGGGTAATTGCAGGCTCTAAAAGCGACCAGAAGCTAGCTGCAATCATAACACCGGATGCAAAGCCAAGCATAAGATTCAAGGCTCTTGGATTTGGCGATTTGAAGAATACAACCGTTGCTGCGCCTAGCGCAGTAACAAACCATGTACCTAATGTGGCAATCAGCGCAAGTATGACAAAATGATCCATAT
>JAZREX010000027.1:0-10489 GCA_045661025.1 Faecousia sp.
CCCAGCACCTTATTGAATTTCACATTCACACCCTGTGCCCGGCTCATATCCGGGTTATCACCGGTGGATTTCAATGTCAGACCCACTTCTGTGTAGAAAAACAACCATAATACCACGATGGTTGCCGCTACAAATAAGCCCGCAGATACAATAGCAGAAGGATTATCGCTCATGTGCAAAAGCAGCTGGTTTGCCCGGGGGTCAATGGCTACAAGAGATTTTCCGCCGAGAATGCACAAATTCACGGTGTAGAGCATCAATTGGGTCAAAATACCTGACAAAATAGACGGGATTCCCAAAGCCGTATGTAAAAGTCCTGTAACCGCGCCAGCCAGTAAGCCTGCAAGGCAAGCTACCAGCACACTCAGCCACACGGGAACACCGCAGCCGATCAGCATTGCGCAAACACAACCACCGGTACAGATCGTACCGTCTACACAAAGGTCTGCAATATCCAAAATCTTATAAGAGATATAGATGCCAATCGCCATCAATCCCCAAATCAATCCCTCTGCAACCGCACCGGGAAGCGCATTTAGAAAAGCCATGATTTACCTCAAATTAATTATTTTTCAGGAACTGGGATATTCAGCTGACCGCACAGCTCCTCATTATAGACAACACTGGGAATCAGTGTCTTAATCTCCATATCTGCAGGAGTCTTGCCGTTCAGCAAAACTTCAGCCGCCATATTGCCGGTTTCCACACCCAGCTGATAATAGTCAATAGCCAGACTTGCGTAGCAAACTGCACCGCCGTAGCTGGTGTAAACCGGGACATTCTTGCCGGAGCAGATAGTACCTACAATGGTATCATTCTGGGCGACTGTATTATCAGAAGGTACATAAACAGCCTTGCAGCTATCGGCCATGGAAGTGACCAAAGCCTGCAGTTCTGTCACCTCAGAGAAGGTGTAAGCTTCTACCACAACACCCTCTTGCTCGAACAATGCCTTCACAGCGTCGTACTGAACCTTGGAATTGGATTCATTAATGCAGTACAAAACGCCAACCTTATCGCCTGCCACCAGGTTCAAAGTCTCGATCATCATCTTTGCCTGTTCATCAAAAGGAACGGCGTCAGATGTGCCGGATACATTTGCAGGGATATTGCCTGCGAAGGTATCGCTATAATCAGTAACGGAAGTGCCCAGAACCGGGATCTTGGTGGTGGCATTGGCAGCAGCCAGCAGCGCAGGGGTTGCATTTGCCATGATCAGATCCACATTCTTAGCGGTAAAAGCGTTGATAACAGTAGTACACAGATTGGCCTCACCGGCAACCTGGGTATCAAAGGAAACGGTCTTACCGGCCTTGGTGGCAGCATCAGTCAGTGCGTCCACAAAACCCTTCGTAGCCTGATCCAATGAATCATGCACCATTAACTGACAAATACCCACAGTAAAATCTGCGCCAGATGCGCTCTGATTTTCGGTAGTGCCGCAAGCAGCCATACCAAGACACATCACTACGGCCAAAGTCAATGCTAACAACTTTTTCATTTTCTTTTCCTCCGATTCATTTATGATTTACCGCACATGCGGGAAATGACAACAAAAAATCGTCCCTGTAAATACAGGGACGATGTAAAATCGTGGTACCACTCTGCTTCGTATTGCCTTTACAGGCAACACCTTTTCAGGCTCTAACAAGCCCAAGCGATATAACGGTCGCACCCGTTGTGTCTACTACATGTTCAACACACTGCTCGCAAAATGAACTTCAAGGGGATATTACTATTGCCTTGCAGCACCCGGCAACTCTCTGAAGCTTTTCTCCGCTCTACTCTTTTTGCTCAAACGCTTTCATTTATGAAATTAAACATATGTTAGCAGACATTTGTCCGTCTGTCAAGCACTTTCTTTTGCTGTACAATAATTTTTTGGTTTTAATTATGCCCGGTTACATCAGAAAACGCCACGATATCCTCCAGCACTTCTTCTGCGCAGTCATCATTTAAAATCTCATGACGCATTCCGTCGTATAGCTTCATGGAAACCGTGCAGCCATTTTTCCAAAGTCCCTCGTATACAGTCCGGACACCCTTGCCATAGTCTCCTACCGGGTCATCTGTGCCTGCAATCAGAAAAATCGGTAGCTCCTTTCTCATGGCTGCAAACCAACTGCTACTGTTGCAGCGCTGTATCAGCGTGATCAGATCCTGCATAGCGCTGACAGTAAAAGGAAATGTACAGTAAGGATCCTGGCTGTAAATACGGATATTTTCCCGGTTGACTGACAGCCAATCGTATTCGCTTTCTTTTTCAAACTTTTGATTATAAGAACCGAATGCCAGCGCATATACCAGCTTGGAAATGTGCCGCTCTCCAAAAAGCTTTTTCATCAGTTTGCAAAGGCCGATACCCATAGAAGCTGCAGGATTCGGGCCGCCGGTTCCGCAAACGATCAGTTTATCGATTGGCATCTTCAGCGCAGCAAGACGCACAACAAAAGAGCCCATGCTATGGCCAAACAGGATATGTGGCACATCGGCAAACGCTTTAGAAAGTACTTTTCCCACCTTCTGGGTGTCATCAATCAAATATTGATAGCCATCTTTTTGGTGGATAAAGCCTAAGTCTTCATCTGAAGAGGTAGTTTTGTGTCCCAGATGATTGTGTCCAAAAGCAACAAACCCTGCCTGGGCCATAGTCTTCATCAAAGGATCGTAGCGCTCTATATGCTCTGTCATGCCATGGACGATCTGGAAAATGCCCTTGATTTCCCCTTCCGGAATCCATTGTCTTACATATAACTGATGAATGGCGTCGGTAGATAAAATGGTTCTTTCTGTCAGATTCATACGCTCTCCCCCTTACAACGCGCCACCGCATCTGTCCAGCCGGAAAGATAAATCTGTCGGGTCTTTTCATCCATTACAGGCTGGAAAACAGCGGAGGTTTCTTTCATTGCCGTCAACTGCTGTGTATCCTTCCAGAATCCCACCGCCAAGCCTGCCAGGAACGCCGCGCCCAAGGCGGTGGCTTCCCTTGTCTGGGGGCAGATCACAGGCAACCCGGAGATATCCGCCTGGAACTGCATCAAAAGCTTGTTGGCACTGGCGCCTCCATCGGCACACAAGAACTGAAAATCAATTCCCGTATCCGTCTCCATCGCCTTTAAAATATCATTTGTCTGGTAGGCAATGGCCTCCAAAGCCGCCCGAATAATGTGATTGCGGCCTGTGCCCCGGGTCAATCCGGTGAGCGTACCCCGGGCATACATATCCCAATAGGGTGCGCCCAACCCCGCAAAGGCAGGCACTAAATATACGCCGCCATTATCCTCCACTTTCCCGGCGAAATACTCACTGTCAGACGATTCCCGAATCAATCCCAGGCTGTCCCGCAGCCATTGCACCACAGCGCCGCCTACAAAAACGCTTCCCTCCAGGGCATAGGAAACCGACTCTCCCTCCCGGCCTGCAGCAATGGTGGTAAGCAATCCATTTTTACTGTCTGCCGGGTTGCTTCCTGTGTGCATTAAAAGGAAACATCCCGTTCCGTAGGTATTTTTCGCCTGTCCTTTTTCAAAACAGCATTGGCCAAACAGCGCTGCCTGTTGGTCACCTGCCACTCCTGCCACCGGAATCCGTGCACCCATGAACTCGATTTCTGTAAAAACACAGGAAGAGGGCTTCACCTCCGGCAGCATAGAAGCAGGGATCCCCAATTCTTCCAAAAGCCGGTCATCCCAGCATAGCTTGTGAATATCAAACAGCATTGTCCGGGAGGCATTGGTATAATCGGTAGCATGAACGCTTCCGTTTGAAAGCTTCCACAAGATCCAGGTATCAATAGTGCCGAACAGCAGGTCTCCCTTTAGGGCCTTTTCCCGGGCATCCTCTACATTGTCTAATATCCATTTGATTTTTGTGCCTGAGAAATAAGCATCAGGAATCAAACCGGTGGTCTGTTTAATATAATCGGACAGGCCTTTTCCCTTTAAGGCTTCACACATATCTGCCGTTCTATGACATTGCCACACAATGGCATTGTAGATCGGCTTACCGGTGTACTTATCCCAAACCACCGTGGTTTCCCGTTGATTGGTAATGCCAATGGCTGCAATCTGAGATGGATCGATATCCGCCTTCATAACGCACTCTGTCATGGTGGCATATTGTCTGGCATAGATCTCTAAGGCATCGTGTTCCACATATCCGGGCTTTGGAAAGATCTGAGTAAATTCCTGCTGGGCAGTGGAGACAATATTACCCTTTCGATCAAACAAAACCGCTCTTGCGCTGGTAGTGCCTTCATCCAGGGCCAAAATGTATTGTTTCATAGCATATATCTCCTCTTCCATTGTGGGGCTATTGTCTATATTTATTATACTATTACCAAAGGAAATCTGCAAGGCGTTAAATTATCCTATAACAAAAAGGGACTCTGCTTTTACAGAGTCCCCATCCTATTTTATAACTTAACTTTCATAACGATCTTCTTCACCGGCTCAGACTTTCCACCCACTGCAATGCCGGGTCTGTGGATATCCCAAGGGAAGAACACGCCAAATTCATAGGCCTGCAACACCGCTGTGTTCATAACATCGGCATCGTTATAAAACATCACATCTTTTACATCGTTATATTCTGTTTTCTCAGATACCTTTGCAATGTCAGCGATCTCAAATGCTTCACATCCAGACACCATATACTGGATATCAATATAGCGTTTGTGGCCTTCCAGCTTGCAATCTTCCTTTGCTTTGCTGTCATAGGCTTGGATGATCCCATAGACCGCATCGCCGTCAATTTCATATCTGCCAATAGGCATATCCTCTTCCACAGCCTTTTTTATGAAATCAAATGCCTTTTGAAAGCCCGGATGAACAGATACATACTGGGCGCTGTTTTTCAAATGATCAATAATCATAATTATCACCTCATATATGATTTTACCACCATAAATGAAAAAGAGCAATATCAAATACTGATTTCTTATTGCCCATCATTGGCCTTTTCTTCTTTATTTCTGGCCATAGAACACTTGGAAAATTCTATGATCTGGCTGGCATACAGACTGCTGTTTCCCGAAAGGGCAAATGCAATCACGCAAACCAAAACAAACATATAAAGATTTACCGCACCAAACATTTCTATACTCAGAGCAATGGAAGCCAAAGGGCTATTGGTAACAGCGCAGAACAGACCAACCAGGCCTAACGATGCTGCAAAGCCGGGATCTAGGCCTAAAACTTGGCCCATAACGCAACCAAATGTTGCGCCAATGCAAAAGGTAGGCACGATTTCGCCACCCTTAAAGCCTGCCGCCAAGGTCACTGCCGTAAATAGTAGTTTGAGGGCAAAAGAATACCAATCAGCCTTCCCGCCGATAGCTTCCAGGGCCATTTCCATACCCGCACCGTTAAAGCGGTGATCCCCTACCAGCAGCGTCAATGCTGCAATCAAAACACCGCCTGCTGCAATTCTCAGGAAGGGAGATTTGATCCCCTTATGGGCCAGGTGCTCCGCCTTGTGAAAAATGTAACATACAGCGATACCCAACAAAGCAATCAGCAAGGCCAACAAAATAATCTTCCAGGAGTTGCCAAAAGTAAATCCTATGGTTTGTTCCTGGATTGCCACAACTGCATGTCCACCCATTGCCAAGGCAACCTTACTTGCCACAATAGCCGCCAGGAAGCAAGGCAGCAATGCAGGAGAAAAGATCGTTCCCACAGACTCGAACTCCAGCACAAACAGACCTGCTGTTAAGGGTGTGCCGAACAAGCCGGCAAAGACTGCGCTCATGCCGCAAATTACCATTGCAGATCTTTCTTCCTCTTTCAGGCGAAAAACTTTACCCAGCAGCGACGCCGTCGAGCCACCTAACTGCAGAGCTGCCCCCTCCCGGCCTGCTGAACCGCCAAACAAATGGGTAATGGCAGTGGCGAGGAAAATACCTGGGGCAACCATGGGAGAAACCGTTTTATTCTCCAATACAGAAATAATGATCTCATCTGTGCCTCGGTTGGATTGCAGCCGGAATAAACGATACAACCCAACGATGGCAACACCGCCAACAGGCAAAAGATAAATTAACCAAGGCTGTGCCATCCGCAAGTCAGTAACATATTGTAAAGCGTGATGAAACACCGCACCCAAAACGCCTCCGATCACGCCCATCAAAACGCTTAATAGACTCCATTTCAGAAGCGATAATATGGGTCGTTTGATTCCTGCAAACTTATCCAAAACTGTCATTGTTTATCCCTTTCTGTTGTTTTATGGTATTTATTTTACCATATCCCCAAAGCAGGCGCAAGACAGATTACACCATCCAAAAGCCATTTTTTACAAAAGCCCCCGGACGCTTTTGCGTTCGGGGGCTTGAAGACAGATATTACACACCGTACATAATCCACAGATAGATGTATGCTGGTATGATCGCTGCCAATGTGAAAGGAATGCCGATTTTAAAAAAATCGGCATTTTTAACGATATATCCTTCTTTACGGAGAATACCAATACCTGTGATATTGGCAGATGCGCCAATGGGGGTGCAGTTGCCGCCTAGGGTCGCGCCGGACAGCAAACCAAAATAGAGCACTGTAGGATCCACGTCCAATTTTGTAGCAAGGCCTGCGATCACAGGAATCATGGTTCTACATAGGGAATATTATCGATAAATGCAGAGATCCGCACAGATGCCTATACAATCACAGTATACAGAACAAACATGTTGCCACCGCCAGCCTGGGCAAGCAGATTTGCAGCAACATCGATTACGCCCTGTTCTGCAACACCGCCGATCATTAAGAAAAGACCCAGTAGAAGACCGATGGTTTCAAAATCGATTTCTTTTAAAGGAGAAACAATCACGGAAATATCCTTTTTCTTTGCGAAATTATATACCAGACCAATCACCAACAACACGCAGCAGATCAAACCATTGGTAATATCGGGTTTAATCGGAATAAAGGAAGCACAGATCAATAGCAAAATTGTGCCCAACAGCAAAGCAGAGGGAGCGAAGTCTGTAACCTTGGTGCGTTCTTGTGTCTTAGGGATCGGTACTTTTTCTTTCCGGAACAAAAATGCCAAAATCATTGCAGAAAGCACCGCGCCCAGCTCCACTGCAAAGAACATACCAGGACGTCCCTTGTACCAGAAGAAATCCATAAAGCTCATATCCAGGGCAGAGCCCAGCATAATTGCAGTAGTATCGCCCACCATAGTGGCAGCGCCCTGTAAATTAGAGGAAACTGCAATGGCAATGAAAAACGGGACAGGATTTGTTTTTAGCTTTTTGCAAATTTTCAAAGCTACAGGAGCAACCATAAGCACAGTTGCCACATTGTCTACAAATGCAGAAATCACACCGGCAAACAAAGACATGGCAACCGCTGCCCATTTCACATCGGGGACTTTTTCTGTGCCTACTTATTCTCGCTATAAACTATTTTTTGTCCTCCGGCAGAGCCGGGGTTGTCTTTGGTACAACCGAAATCAAACCCCAAAAAATCACCGTCCGTAGAGCTTTGGTTCGTCAGAAAGGAATACTGGTTAAAACACGAAATTATTTATTAATTTTGCAACTTATTAAATGCACGATACACTAAATGAATAGAATCTAACGATGCGCATTGTTTATCCGCTTTTCTTGCGTTAACCTAATCTTAATACTCGTTTTATTTTGCTCAATACTCTTTTCATGAGCGAAACACGAAACACGCGTCTAACTGCCTCATCAAAACTATGCTCGCTAATCAACTGTATAAATTCTTCTCTTTTGGGGTGCTTTTCAGTAGGGTGTTTAAGCTGTCCATTGGTGTTTACCGCCTCTTCCATACTTATAGGGTAAACATCCATCCTCTCCGCCAATCTTTCTAATACTTTTACACCTTGTTCCGTATTAGCAATAACCAGCGATACCCCTTTAATAGGATCAAGCTTTTCATATTTTCTTTCGATGCCCCACGCATCGCCCAACGTTATATCCGAAACCCTATTCCTACATGCAAACCGGCAATCCATACAGCTTGGACGGTAATTAATCCTTGCATAATATGCTTTTAAATATGGATCCGTTGCTACACTTTCAATCGTGCTGTCTCCGTTCATGTAGACAATTTCAGCAGATCTCGAATTAACTCTTCCGTTAAATTCCTTTTTATTTTTAAATATAACTTCTTTGACAGCACCTTTCTTTTTTTCAACGCCTTCAATGTACATGTCAAACATTTTTTGGCTTGGAACACCATGACAGACGATATCAACTGTAAACAAGTTCTCAGTATTCTTATCCTTCAAAAAATTTCTTAATGCCATTACCTGACACGGAGTGCCTGAGAAAATTACATTTTTTCCTTTTGCAAGGAACTGTTTAACCTTAGAAAAACTGCCATTTGTGTCGCTCTGAACATACTTGGATTTTGAAAACACCGATATATCCTTTATCTGGGAATACATGTGTTTGATCTTTAGTCTCTCCATCACAACGCCAAAAACTACAGTATTGTCATTGCGAAGAAGTTCCAGTATAGAAGCAAACGCACCGCCAGATGCACTCCTTGCTGCAATTTCCTCTTTCTTATGTACAGCAGCTATCGCCTTAATGGGCTCATTATAGGAAAACACATTTGCAGGACATCCCTTACTGCACAGTCCGCAGTTAACGCACTTGCTTTTATCAATTTCAGGATATAAAAATGTATCCTTCTTCTCAACCATTGATATGCATTTTTGAGGGCAAACCTCGGCGCATGCTCCGCAACCGTAGCACTGCGAGATATCACCAGAATTCAAATAGTCCATATAAATTTTATTTGCCATTTTTTATTTTCTCTGAAAGCATTGTTGCAGAAACACCATCCGTGTGAGGAAAGTAAACGACTTCAACGCCAACCTCTTTAAACTTTTCTTCAATCGACCGGTATAACTTTGTACCTTTCCAATCATCACCATGGAAAATTACATCAAATTTTAACCTCTGCCATGCTTCCATCTTATCCATATTTTCCTGAGGAACAACCTCGTCAACATAACGAATCGCTTCGACAATTTTTAGTCTATCCTCAAACGGAATCATAGGCGTTTTATTCTTATACGACTGGACACACTCATCAGTACTGATGCCAACAATAAGATAATCACAGTTTTCTTTTGCGCGGCGCAGAATATTTAGGTGTCCCACATGGAACAGATCAAATACCCCGGTGGTATATCCAACAATTTTCTTTTTCACGTTTTCACTTCACATTCTTTTCTTTAATTTATGTCTCATGACTCTTTGCTCTACCGGTGGAAGTTCCATATAGTTTTTATATATTTGTTTGAGTACTTCTTCCGTCTTGTTGGGACACAGGAACTCCTCATCGGCAAACTTAATCTTTTTAACCGGGAGATAATAATCAATCGGCATTGTCTGTTTCACAACACCATAGCCACTTCCATAGTTTGTGCAAAATTTTGCGTCTTTTTTCTCGTCTCTTGAGAGTCCTTTATGAACGATTCTATATAGTGCTTTATACGAAATCAGAGATAAGCATTTGCAAACTGTTTTCGTAACAGCACTCATTTTGTCCACATCTATGTGTTCTCTGTATCTTCTTAAAATTGACACATTTGAAATAATGTTATTTCTTTTTTTAGCAATTTCAACTGCTTCTGTTATATCATTGGCAGCAATCTTATCGATTGGGAAGATGTCTATCCAAAGCCCAGAATTTTCAACGAAACTGTCCCATTCGCTTTCATAATACTTCGTACCAAGCGCGAAAACCTTTCCATAAATTCTTGAATATCTTCCATCTATTGAACCATCGATAAGTTTGTAATCATCCGGTAATTCCTGCTGCACGACCTTCAAAAACTTATTGTAATCTGTTCTGAACATACCAATATCCAGATCCTCATCCCACGGGATAAATCCCCCATGGCGCACCGCTCCCAACAGTGTACCCGCAAGAAGAAAATACGAAATATTGTGTTTTTCACATATATCATGAATTTTCTTCATGATTTCAACTTCCATCGTTTGTATTTCAGGCAAATCCTTATCAAATTCCATCTGATCGTTCATCTTCATTCATCCTTCAAATTGTAATTCGCGATGGTCTATACTTCGTATTTATAATTATATCACACAAATAACAAGAATACAATTCTTTTAAATTCTAATACTTTCACAACACATATAAATTACACCTTAACGCCCACCAGGATGCAACACTTCCTAAATATTCACTATAACTTCTTACTTTCCAAAGATCCTCTATGCGAAATCAACAAATAATAAAAAACAAAATAACAGACACCCAGTTGGGTGTCTGTTATTTTTGGAGGTACCGCCCAGATTTGAACTGGGGAATGAGAGTTTTGCAGACTCTTGCCTTACCGCTTGGCCACGGTACCATATGAAATTAGGAACGCTAAGCGTTCCTAATTGCTTTTGTTGGAGCGGGTGACGAGGCTCGAACTCGCTACCTCCACCTTGGCAAGGTGGCGCTCTACCGGATGAGCTACACCCGCATCTCGGTTCCCA
>JAZREX010000028.1:0-28270 GCA_045661025.1 Faecousia sp.
GCAGAGGGGAAATCTTCATATCGGGCGCTATGTACTGCATTGGGCGCAACAGTAGGTACGGGAAATCTGGTGGGTGTGGCAGGCGCGATTGCCCTTGGTGGACCTGGGGCGGTTTTTTGGATATGGGTCAGCGGCATATTGGGTATGGTTACAAAATTTGCTGAGGTGATTCTTGCTGTTCGCCATCGGCATATGGTGGGCAAGGAATATGTTGGCGGACCTATGTATATCATCGAAAATGCCTTGGGAAAGAAATGGAAGCCCTTGGCGTTTGTCTACGCCTTTTTAGGGATCTTCGCAGCGTTGGGTGTTGGAAATGCTACCCAGGTGAACGCTGTGGTAGGCAGCATTCGACAGGCAGTTGCCGGGTGCGGTTTTGAAATTACCAACACCGGATGTATCATTCTTGGGGTCGCAGTTGCGGTTTTGATTGTAATCCTGCTGTCCGGCGGGGGAGAGAAGATCGGGCAAACAGCGGAATTCCTTGTGCCGTTTGCAGCTGTTGGATATGTGCTGCTTTGTCTTGTGGTGTTATTTCTCTGCGGAAATCGTCTGCCAGGTGTTTTGACTGACATCATAGAGGGAGCGTGGAATCCTGGCGCGGTGACTGGCGGGGTGGTTGGCAGCAGTATGATCGCACTGCGTACCGGAATTTCCAGAGGCGTTTTTACCAATGAAGCCGGAATGGGCACAGCCTCCATTGCCCATGCGTCAGCTAGGGTCAATCATCCTGTAGAGCAAGGCATGATGGGTATTGTGGAGGTGTTTTTAGATACCATCGTGATTTGCAGCTTAACAGCATTTGTGATTTTGTGTAGCGGTATTCAAATTCCTTACGGTTTGGATACAGGAGTTATATTAACAGTACAAGCGTTTTCTGATGTGATTGGGGATTGGTCATCAGTGTTGATAGCGATATTTATGTGCTGCTTTTCGATTGCGACGATTCTTGGATGGGGATACTATGGGGCTCGCTGCGCTCAGTATTTATTAGGAGACCGGGGTAACCTTTGGAAAATATTTGCGGTGGTACAGGGCGTTGTAGGGGCTACAGGCGCAATTTTAGGGACAGGAATTGTGTGGCAAATGTCTGAAGTGGTCAATGGACTGATGGCAATTCCAAATCTTATTGCATTATTTCTGCTGCGAAAGCAGGTGATCTTGTTGTCTAAAGAATATAAATGCGCCCGGCAAAAATGCCGGGCGCAGAAATATCTCGCTGGATCTCAATCTTGAACTTCCTGAAGATAGGATACGGTATCACCGTTTTGTCCTGTATAGCTTATGCGAAGCCCTTGCTGATCGGTTAAGGCGTGTTCTACCATAATAGCGTCGGTAGCGGTTAAAGCGTTTGACAGGTAAACAGTAGCTTCGGGCAAGAATTGATTATCATGCCAGGTTCCGGTTTCCAGTTTCATGTTGAATACAATGCCATCTGTGTGAAGCAGCAGCTTTGTTCCACCTTCTTGAAGAATCACCTCTGCAATTTGCGAATATTGGGAAGCATTTTCTGTATCAAATTCAGATGTGGATATCATTCCGGAGGCTGTTTGTTGTTCTGCAGGAAAGTAGGCATCCTTTAGGATTCCTGTTAACTTTTCGTAGGGGAGCTCTACCACAATCTTTCCGGAGGCGTAGGAGGCGATCTCATAGGGTGAGAAATAGATACACAATCCTTTGTTGGAAAGATACCAGCCGCTGTCTTCTAAATTCTCAAACCGGGAGGCTACAGTATTTTGATAGCTTGTATATAATTGAGAATCGCCTGCTTGCTTTAATTCAGTAACAATTAAAGAAACAAGGGTATCAGCGGTGGCTTCGGGTGTTAAAATATTTTGTAGCGACAAGACGTTGCCTGTGAGCATATCATAGGTGATGCTGGAGTAAGCGGTTTCCGGGTGGGGAGCGCCACTATAAGTGCTAAAAGCGCCATATAAACTAAAAACAGAAGCATCTAATCGGCTGGGTGTATATAGGATGCTACAAACATAAGGTGTCCAGGGGTCATCCGGCCGGTATGCCTTCATCGCTTCTGATTCTAATTGCTCTGCTGTTTGGGCGGCGCTGTCGATGCGGTTTAAATAATCAATGATAATTTGATCTGCAATTTCCGGATCGGGCACGATTAAGGAAATATTCTGATGGTTATAACAAAAGATTTCATTGCCGTCATCTGCCAGAGTAGACATGGAAACAACGGGGAGACTAACACTATAAAGAGGGGCGTGAGGGATAATGTTCTGCTGTGGGGGCGATTGCTCTAAATCAGTGGTTAGTGTGGATAAGGTTTCCACATCCACAGATGGTTGTTGGCATCCGACAAGACTGAGAAGCATTGCCAGAATCAGCAGTAACATGTATGTTCTTTTCATTTTGTGTCCTCCTGTTAGGCTTCTTCTATTGAAGTATACCACAAAAACAGAATTTTCGCAACGATTTTACCATAGAATACTTCCGGGAAAACTTGACAAATACGTCTGCTGGATGTTAAAATATAAAAAATAAATATCGCTGTGAACGGTAAGAGTAACAATCTTTATCCAATAGAGAATCCGGGTCGTAGGCTGGAAGCCTGGATGGTGTCTGGTTGTGAAAGTGCGACCGGGAGCGAATGTTTTTTTGAGTGAAAAATGAGAGTGGAACCGCGAGTTGTATGACCCGCCTCTTGTGCCATGGCATAAGAGGCGTTTTTTATCTATTATAAGCATTATTTGGAGGAAAATCTATGTATTTGTATAATTCTTTATCCCATAAGAAGGAGTTGTTTCAGCCCAATTCTCCGGATGTTGTCAAAATGTATACTTGTGGTCCTACAGTATATCACTTTGCCCATATTGGTAATTTGCGTACCTACATTATGGAGGATGTACTGGAAAAGGCACTGCGGTATTGCGGCTATAACGTAAAGCGCGTTATGAATATTACCGATGTAGGCCACCTGGCATCCGATGCTGATACCGGAGAAGATAAGATGTTAAAGGGTGCAAAACGGGAGAATAAATCCGTAATGGAAATTGCCCAGTATTACACCGACGCTTTCTTTGCAGATTGCGAGAAGTTAAATATCAAGAAGCCTGATATTATTCAGCCTGCTACCGGTTGTATTGCGGAATTTATCCAGATCGTGGAAGGTTTAATTGAAAAGGGGTTTGCCTATGTTGCCGGGGGCAATGTATACTTTGACACCTCCAAGCTTGAAAAATACTATGTATTTAATGACCACGATGAGGAGGATCTGGCCATCGGCGTCCGGGAGGGCGTGGAGGAAGATACAAATAAACGCAATAAAAATGACTTTGTTCTATGGTTTACCAAGTCCAAATTTGAGGATCAGGCCTTAAAGTGGGATTCTCCCTGGGGCGTCGGTTATCCCGGTTGGCATATCGAATGCTCCGGTATTTCTTTGAAGTATCTGGGTGAAGATCTGGATATCCACTGCGGTGGTATTGACAATGCATTTCCGCACCATACCAATGAAATAGCCCAGTCTGAAAGCTATTTAGGTCATAAGTGGTGCAATTACTGGTTCCATGTCCATCATCTGAACACAGATGACGGAAAAATGTCCAAGTCTAAGGGCGAGTTTTTAACTGTAAGTCTGTTGGAACAAAAGGGTTACGATCCCATGGCATACCGTCTGTTCTGCTTACAGAGTCATTATCGCCGTAACTTGGTGTTTAGCTGGGAAAACCTTGATAATGCAGTAATTGCATATGAAAAGCTCGTTGCAAAAATTGCCGCATTGCAAGAAGGCGGTGAGGTGGATACGCAAGTGCTGTCTTCTTTGAAAGAGCGGTTTGTCAATGCTCTTAATGGCGATCTGAATACCTCCTTGGCGATTACAGCTGTGTACGATGTTTTGAAGGCAAAGACGAACGATGCCACCAAATTGGCTGCTCTTTCTGATTTTGATCAGGTTCTGAGTCTGAATTTGCTGCAAGCAGCGCAGGCACTTCGAGAAAAGGAAGCCGCAGAAGCAGCTGCTTCTGCCGATCCGGAAATCGATGCTCTGGTTGCAGCCAGAACAGAGGCAAAGAAGGCAAAGAATTTTGCAGAGGCTGACAGAATTCGTGATGAATTAAAGGCTCGGGGTATTGAAATCATTGATACACCCCAGGGCACAAAGTGGAGAAAAGTATGAAACTTTTGATTCTGGATGGCAACAGCATGATGAATCGGGCCTATTTCGGTGTTAGACCATTGACTACCCGGGATGGCCTGTATACCCATGCGGTCTACGGATTTTTGAATATTTTGGAACGGATGATCAAAGAAGAACAGCCGGAGGCTGTCTGTGTTTCTTTCGATCTTCACGGACCAACTTTCCGCCATTTACAGTATGATGGATATAAGGCCAATCGCCATGGCATGCCTGAGGAACTGGCACAGCAAATGCCTGTGATCAAGCAGGTGCTGACTGCCATGAACATTCCTATTTATGAATGTCAAGGTTGGGAAGCGGACGATGTAATTGGTACGGTTGGAAAGATCTGTGGCAATAACGATTGGGATTGTGTGATCGCTACCGGAGATCGGGATAGCCTGCAGCTGATTGATGATCATGTCCATGTAAAATTGGTGATTTGCCGTCCGGGACAAACAACAACCACATTGTACGATGTGGATACCTTCCGCGAAGAATATGGGTTTGCACCCGAGAGGATAATTGACTTAAAGGCGTTAATGGGAGACTCCTCGGATAATATTCCGGGCGTTGCCGGTGTTGGCCCGAAAACTGCCACAGAGTTGCTACTGAAGTTTGGTTCGCTGGACGGTGTTTACGAAAATCTGGATGATGCTTCCATTCGTCCTAAGCTTCGTGAAAAGCTGGAAACCGGCAAGGAAAACGCCTATCTTTCCTATGATCTGGCCACCATTCGTACGAATGCGCCCATTGATTTTGAGCCCAAGGATGCCATTATTCAGCCCTATAATCGGGTAGAACTGCATAAGCTGTTTACCCGCCTGGAATTTGTGCGGCTGATCGATAAATATGGCCTACGGGGTGCAGAACAGGAAGCACCTGCAGAAGCTCCAAAAAATTTTGAAGCGCTGCCTGCTCAAAACTGTTTACCGGACAGTTGCGATCAGTTTAGCATATATATTGCCACCGATGGATCCATTGGTGTTGCTTGGAGTGGTGGCGTTTGCGCGGTTACACCTATGGAGGCTATGTATTTGCATAGCTTGCTCGGTAGTGAAGCCGAAGTGATTTGCCACGATCTAAAGACAACACTGCACACCTTGGATTCCATGGGATTGCCCCATGGCCAGTTTGTTTTTGATACGGCTTTGGCAGCATATCTTTTAAATCCATCTCAGTCCGATTATCCTGTGTCCAAGCTGGCTACCACCATTTTGGGTATCACAGTAGACGATGGGGATGCAGCCGGTTGCGCGGAAGCCTTATGGCACTTGCGTGAACAACTGCTCTGCGAACTAAAACAGCAGCAGATGGAATCACTGTATTATGATATTGAATTTCCCTTGTGCTCTGTGCTGTATCGTATGGAAAAGACCGGGGTTGTGATCGATAAGGCGCTGTTAGCGCAGTTTGGCCAGATGCTTTCCCAGCGAATTTCTGATTGTGAAGAATTAATCTATTCCTACGCAAATGGCCCGTTTAACATCAATTCTACAAAACAACTGGGTCAGTTGCTGTTTGAAACACTAAATCTTCCTGTGGTGAAGAAAACTAAGACCGGTTATTCCACCAATGCAGATGTGCTGGAGAAATTAAAGCATTTGCATCCGATCATTCCGGCGATTATGGATTATCGGATGCTGACTAAGCTAAAATCCACGTATGCTGACGGTTTGATGAAAGTGATTGGCGATGATGGCCGTATTCGGACAACCTTTCAAAATCTGGTAACCGCAACTGGGCGGTTGTCATCCTCTGATCCCAATCTGCAAAACATTCCGGTACGAACAGATTTGGGAGCAGAAATCCGCAAGATGTTTATCCCTGCTCCAGGAAATGTACTGGTAGATGCGGACTATAGCCAAATTGAACTGCGTGTACTTGCTCATATTGCTCAGGATGCGGCCATGCAGCAGGCGTTTATCAGCGGAGTGGATATTCACACAGCCACAGCAGCGCAGGTGTTTGAGGTGTCAGTTGATGATGTGACACCCTTACAGCGCCGCAATGCAAAAGCAGTCAATTTTGGTATTGTATACGGAATTTCAGAATTTTCTCTGGCAGATGATATTGGTGTCAGCCGATATGAGGCCAAAGAATATATTGAAAACTACCTATCTAATTACCGCGGTGTTCGTCAATATATGAAACAGGTGGTTGCGGATGCAACAGCAATGGGATATACCTGCACCATGTTTGGTAGACGCAGATATATCCCGGAATTAAAGAGTAGCAATTTCCACATCCGTCAGAGTGCAGAGCGGATGGCTCTGAACACGCCGATTCAAGGAACTGCTGCGGATTTGATAAAATTAGCTATGATTCAAGTGGATAGTGCACTACAAAAGTCTTATCCGGAAGCAAAACTGCTTTTGCAGGTACACGATGAATTGATCGTAGAATGTCCTAAGGAAATTGCTCCTGAGGTTGCCAGTTTGGTAAGTGTAGAAATGGAGCAGGTTGCAAAGCTCCAAGTTCCCTTGATTGCGGAGGCAAAATGGGGTGAGAGCTGGTATGAGGCAAAATAATGAAGTATTTAAGAATGGAAACCGGACATGTAGCCCAGATTGCTGCTTTGGAGAAAGTCTGCTTTAGTGCGCCTTGGAGCGAAAATGCCATTGGCTCTGAATTGCATAATCCACTATCGGTTTGGTTTGTTGCAATGGATGAAGAGGTTTTTGCAGGTTATGTAGGAGCCCAGGCTGTAATGGGCGAGGCAGATATGATGAATCTGGCTGTCGAGCCAGATTATCGCAGACAGGGTGTGGCTGAGGGACTGGTGAAGTCGCTGATTGGCTGTTTAAAGGAACAGCAGGTGTATTCTCTTGCTTTGGAGGTCCGTGCCTCCAATGAGGCAGCTATTGCTTTGTATGGCAAGCTTGGTTTTGTTCAGGTAGGGCGGCGTCCGGGGTATTACAGTAAGCCTAAAGAGGATGCACTGATTCTTAGAAAGGAATGGCAACTATGAAGATATTAGCTGTGGAATCTTCCTGTGATGAAACTGCGGTTTCTATTGTCGAGGATGGAAGAAAGGTTCTGACAGACTGTATTGCATCCCAGGTGGATCTGCATCGCATTTATGGCGGCGTTGTACCGGAGATTGCATCCCGAAAGCATATTGAGGCGATTTACGGCCTTGCAGATCAGGCTTTAGAGAAAGCCGGAATCTCACGGCAAGACATTGATGCGGTAGCGGTTACCTATGCGCCGGGTCTAATCGGCGCTGTGCTGGTGGGTGTAAACTTTGCCAAAGCTGCTGCCTATGTATTAAAGAAACCTTTGATTCCTGTCCACCATATTCGCGGTCATATTGCAGCAAACTATATTGCATATCCGGAATTGAAGCCACCTTTCTTGTGCTTGGTTGTATCTGGGGGACACACCATGCTTGTGGATGTGAAGGATTATACCAAGATGGAAATTTTAGGCGGTACGCTGGACGATGCGGCAGGGGAGTGCTTTGATAAAGTTGCCAGAGTTCTTGGAATGCCCTATCCTGGTGGTGCTGCGCTAGATAAAGCGGCAGCCCTTGGGGATGAAACAAAGTATATACTTCCCAGATCCAAACCCGGTCAAAACCCTTATGATATGAGCTTTTCGGGCCTAAAAACGGCAGCGCTGAATCTAATTCACCATGCCCAGCAGGTTGGTGAGGATCTGGATGTTAATAGCCTTTGTGCAGCGTTTTCTGCCGCGGTATCGGATATGCTGGTACCAAGAACTATGCAGGCCTTGGAAGCTACGGGATATAAGCAGTTGGCTGTTGCTGGTGGTGTTGCTGCAAATTCCAGAATTAGAAAAGATATTCTTGAGGCAGCGCAGGCGCGAGATGTGAGTGTTTATATGCCTCCGTTATCGTTGTGCGGCGATAATGCAGCCATGATTGGCGCGCAAGCATACTATGAGTATCTGGCAGGTAATACAGCAGATATGTCCTTGAATGCATATGCCACAAAATCGATTCTTGGAGAAACAATTTGACAGATTGCAGGAGACAGAGTGTTCTCCTGCAATCTATTAAATTTAGGGAATATTCACATAAGTTTTCAGTCGTTTTTTTACGGAAATAAAAGCTTGACAAGTAATCTAGTAAAAAGTTGTTTGTACTTGTGAAAATCGTGGAATTCTTGTACTTTTATGGGGGTTAAATTTTGTACACCTGTGGAAAAGTCTGTGGATTATGTGAATAAGTAATCGTATATTCTGGTTATTTTTCTGCATTTTTAGTGGAAAAGATGAAATTTGCAAGAAATAATCCACAAATTCTTCAAATTGATGCATGATATGCAAAATGGAGGCTTTGATGTTAACATACATTTCTGATATAAAAAACTTGCCTTTTTTTGAAATTTGCCATGTGTATGGGCAGTCTTTGGAGCGTTCTACAAGTGAAGGATTTTGGCAGGAAAAGCATGGGTTATATCATGAATTGCAGAGCTTTATTACGGAGCGAAAAGGTATCTTAGCTTTGTGGCGCACAGAGCAGGGGATAGAGTCTATTTTGCGCATGGAGAAATATAATGATGGGTATCTTATTCAATCCTTGGAAACCTGCCCGGAGAGCCGCAGAAAAGGATTTGCATTTTGCTTGATGACAGCGGTTTTGGAGGATTGCCCCAGTGGTACGCTTCTTTATTCACATGTTAAAAAGAACAACATTGCATCTATGCATTTACATTTGAAATGCGGATTTCAAATTTTAACCGATATGGCTAGGCTGTTAGATGGCACGGTATCGAATCGCTATGCCACCTTGTGCTACATAAAAAAATAAAAACCACCGGCCTTGTGTGCTGGTGGTTTTTTGCGTAGATTTTGAGATTATCCGTCCACTTGTTCCTTACGTATGCGACCTTCATCCAGAAGTTGTATCAATCGATCGTGGTCTTGCTCCGAGATCGCGTTGCGATATTGTTCCAGACTTTCTATATAGTATGTAAGTTCTTTCAAAACATTTTCCCGATTGGAAAGAAATAATTCTGCCCACATTTGCGGATTGAGCCATGCCACGCGGGTTAGGTCTTTGTAGCTTCCTGCAGAAAAACCGGAATGCTCCAAAGCAGTGGGGGATTTGATGTATGCATTACTTAAAAGATGGGGCATTTGTGAGGTAAAGGCTATGGTAGTATCGTGTTTCTGTGCGGTAGTAATAGAAAATTGTTTAAACCCGCAGGGAGATAATAATTCCTGGACCTGTTGCAACAGTACTGGGTCATCAAATCTCGGGGGGACCAACACCATAGGCGCGCCCTGAAAAAGATTGGAACGACTGTACTTAAATCCGGAGTGGTGAGAACCTGCCATAGGATGGCCGCCAATAAAGGTAAAACCGTATTTTTCTGCCACCGGAAAGCAACGCTTACAGATTTCTTTCTTAATACCGCAGCAGTCCATAACTATGGTACTTGGGTGTATATAACATCCGTTGTCTTCTAACCATTGGGCGGAGGCGTCGGCATAGATGCTTAACAGGATAAACTCACATTGTCCAATGGTTTCCGGTGTTAAGGTATCTGTGACAACTCCGGCCAGCTGGGCAAAGGAGAAGATGCTCTGGTCCTTTTCACAGGCGTAAACCTGGTGTCCTGCTTTTGCGTAGGCTCGGGCAAGAGAGCCACCAATGAGACCAAGTCCTAAAATACCTACTTTCATAAAATGGCCTCTCGAACTTTTTGCACAGTCTGGCAGACATCGGCAAATTGGGCAGGGGTCAAGGACTGTGCACCATCACACAGGGCGCAGGCGGGATTGTTGTGTACCTCGATCATAAGTCCATCAGCACCGCACGCGGCGGCTGCTGCTGCCATGGTAGGAACAAGACTGGAACGACCTGTTGCATGACTGGGATCTACAACAACCGGCAAATGGGTCATTTCATGCAGTACAGGAATTGCAGACAAATCCAATGTATTGCGGGTGCTTGTTTCAAAGGTACGGATGCCGCGCTCGCAAAGGATCACATTTTCATTTCCTTCGGACATGATATATTCTGCACTCATCAGTAGTTCTTGTAGGGTATTTGCCAAGCCACGCTTTAGCAGAATAGGCTTTTTTGTTTTGCCCAGTTCCTGCAAAAGGTCAAAGTTTTGCATATTTCTAGCGCCAACCTGGATGATATCCACATTTTCAAAGTATTCCAGGGTTCGGATATTCATAATTTCGGTGATGATCGGCATGCCGGTTAACTTTTTTGCCTCAGAGAGCATCTGCAGGCCGTCTTCCTTCAAGCCTTGGAAGGCATAGGGAGAAGTTCTGGGCTTAAATGCGCCACCTCTAAGAATATTTGCGCCAGCTTCCTTAACAGATGTTGCGATATCATTGACTTGCTCTTGAGATTCCACAGAGCAGGGGCCGGCGATCATTGCAAAATGCCCGCTGCCGATTTTAACATTGCCGGCGGTAATAATACTGTCAGTAGGGTGAAACTTCCGATTTGCCTGCTTAAAAGGTTCAGAAACCCGCTTTACACTCTCTACAATATCCAGACTACCGACCAGTTCCATATCTACACGGCTGGTATCACCGACTAAACCTAACACGGTAACGTTTTGACCGTTTGAGATATGCACATCCAAATTCATGGTTTTGAGCCACTTTACAAGATTTTCGGTTTGCTCTGGGGTGGTACCTCTTTTTAACACAGCAATCATGGCGTAACCTCCTAAAAAAACGCCGCACAGAGTAGGTTCTGTGCGGCGATGAAAAATGTAAAAGAAAAATCGTTGCAGCAGAAATCGCTATTACTTTTTAAATGAAAAAGTAATAGTAGGCAATATAATCCTGTGCTGCATACAAAGTGATCATGAGAGCCTCCAAATGGTGTACTGCTAAAAGTATACCACTATGTTTCTTGCTTTTCAAGATGAATTTGAGGAAAATCGTGTTTTTCCTTAATCGCTAACAATGGTAAACCCGGTTTTTCCCGCCAAAGCGCCATTGAAATAAATATACATAGTGTACTTTCCGGGGACTTCGGGCATATCAGGAATGTCCAATTCGCAGTAATTTCGGTACCACATATTGATCCAGCTTTCCTCTGTAGTAGAGGCCTCTACAATATTACCGTTTTCATCCTCGATAGCAAAGAGGGTGACGATATTATCGCCGGATGTATCGTACTCTTGCAGCATTTTCACAAGGAAGGATGCCTTTTCGCCTACTTCGAAAGTAGTGGTATAATCGGAAGAGGACAGATCATATCGATCCCAGCCAGAGTAGGACGGTGTACGGCACATATAAAACTCCATAAGATCTCTGGTTACGCTGTAGCCGGAGAAATCAACTGCATCGGCAGCAGTGTAAACCAGTTCACCGCCAAGCACAGCTGTTCCGTCTGCAGGTTGCAAAGAGACCGTGTAGATACAGCCGGGAATAACAGGAGAAATGGAGGTTTTATTTTCAGAACATTTTACTTCCTGGGGTGCAGAACCGTCAATGGTATACATTACGATCCAGCCGTTTTCTGGCTTTAAATTACCGGAATTCCAGGTCAATGCCAACTCACTGGGATTGCTGTCATCTGCTTTGAAATCAGTGATAGTGGCAGAGTCAGCAGATGCGAAAGCGCGCTGACCAACACTCATACCTGCAGCTGTAACTTCCACAGTATACTCGCAAGCGATGTCTTTAATGGCAAAGGCAGCTGTTGTGCTTTCGGTCACAATGGTCTCGTCAAAGCCCTTATCGTTGTAGCAGTGAACTGTCCAATTGGTAACAGATACATCCTTAGGTGCAATCCAGGCGGCAGTTAACTGGTTATTGATACAACCGGTGATTATAACTTTATCAGCTTTGACAATTTTACTGGCCTTGTGTGTTACTTCTGTTGTGCCGGTGATATTGAGCTGATTTACAGGCTGCAATACGAAGGTATAGTCGTGTCCGATGGTCAAACCGTTTAATGTAAGGATATGACCTATGAAAATATTTTCTTTGGGCTGATTTTGGTCATCATGATAGGTAATTTTCCATTGCTCAGCGTCGGGTCCTTCGATGGCAAAACTCAATACAACACCGCCGTCTTCTGCACCGGTAACTGCGCTGAATTGCACAATATTTGTTTGTGTAGGTGTGGTGTAGGCTGCAGAGGTATCACCGGTAAGACGGTGGAAACCGTCGATTACAACCTGAACGGTAAAGGCAGAGTTGGGGGCAAGTCCGTCGAAAACCGCTTTTCCGTTAATAACAGGCCGAGTCAGTTGGTTTCCGTATGTGTCAGAACACACAACAGTGAGTTTTTCTTCGCTGATATTACTGTTAATTGCTACAGTGAGAGAGCCGTCTTCTGCGCCTTCGAGAACGATTGCCTCGATGGGTTGCAGATAGTAGTTTTTATAGAAGAAAAAACCACCAACAAGTAGACCCACTGTCAAAAGTGCAAGAATGAGATTGCGCACCCAATGGCTCTTTTTAACAGGAGTAAGGTCTTCTTCCTCTTGAGGCACTTCAGCTTCACTGGAGGCTTCTTCAGTATCTGGTGCTTCCGGTTCTGTTTCGTCAGTAGACTGCTCAGCTACATCTGCATCCAAAGTGATAGGAGCAGGGATAGGAACATCAATGGGTTCCGGCGGTATAACCGGGTCCGGTGTGGGATGGGAAATCAGTTCATCGGCTTGGTTTAGAATATCCGACACTTCGTCAGAAACTTCGGTATAATCAATATCTTCTGCCAAATGCTCCGGTGTGGTCTCATCTATCATGGCGTCATCCAGGAAAGTAAGATTGCCTTCTGCATCCTCAGAATATATAGATTCTTCGGTGATTTCTTCGTTGCAAAGAAGAGGTTCAGGCTGTGCGTTCAGTTCTTCTGCTTCGGAAGAAACGATGGGTGCATCGGGAGTAACTTCTTCTTGTGATTCCTCAATGGTCAGATCTTCTGGAAGAGCTTCCTCTGCAGAATTTTGGAAATCTTCTTGAACAGTCTCGCTTAGGATTTCTTCAGATACAACCTTGGTCACATCCTCGGTTACTTCCTCGGTTACTTCCTCAGTTACTTCCTCGGTTACCTCTTCCTGAACAGTCTCCGGTACTGGAACAATGGGTGTATCGTGGGCACCGTTTCTTTGCATATAGCTTATAATGGCTTGGCCCATTTCAATGGGATCGGCCCAGCGCTCAGCAGGATCGGGATTACAAGCTTTCAGTATAATCTCTGCCATTTCATAGTCTGCATATGCAGGAGGGGGAATCATATCCCCAGGCTGGACAGAAGCACAAAAAGGAAGTTGACCATCATTAAATGCTTGATAAAGAATCAGACCCACAGCGTAAGTATCCATTGTGGTGTTAAGAGCTGCATAAGCATCATTGATTTCCGGCGCTGTGTAAATGCTGCGGTAGCGATCCGGTAGGGAAGCATACTTCAAAGAGTTCAATTTGACAAAACCCAAATCGCTGATGCGATAGCTGCCTTCAGCGGTGATATAAACATTTTCGGGCTTCAAATCTACATAAAGATATCCGGACTTTCTGCAGACAGCCAGGGCAGCGCACAGATCCAGACCCAGGTTCATAGCGCCCAAGTGGGTCATTGCAGACTTTTGATAGTAACGCTGAAGGGTGTTGCGATATGCGCCCAACAAGTAAACGTCAAAGCCTGTACCATCTGTCATGGGGACGGTCTGCGTTTCTTTGTAGGGCAAAAAACCTTCCATCTGGGACAATTTTTCAAGAATTTTTACTTCATCATTAATTCCGTCAACTAATTCCTGGTAATAAGAAAGGGCAGCATCTTTATCTGCATATGCGCCGCTAAGTAATAACGCCTCCACTTGCATCTGGGAAGCAGGAATAGAAATTATTTTTACAATATACTTATCATCAGAGTCTATTGCCATGGCCGGACAACAGCGAACACCGTCATGGTCGCTGATTGGATTTCCCATAATAAAATTGTCAAGCATTGGCGAAATCAGCATTGGTTCTGACACATATATCGCCTCCTTTTTATGTTCATTTATATGATAAAATAAATTTACAAAAAAAGCAACATGTTTATGGTTGTTTTATTCACCAAGAAATGCTATAATTGTCCTATGTGATTATAACATCTGTTTAGATGTTTTCATTAGGAGGTAGATTATGAGCAAAATTATATGTGATGTCTGCGGAACTTCTTATTCGGAAGCTGCAACCCAGTGTCCGATTTGCGGTTGTGTCCGCCCCGGTGATGCGGTTACAGTAGCTGGGGATACTCATGAGGTAGAGACACCGGCAAGCGGTACATACAATTATGTAAAAGGCGGAAGATTCTCTAAAGCGAATGTTAAAAAGCGTAATAACGGTGCAGCGCTAAGAACAGTTACACCCAAGGCAAACGAAGAAACCCCGACCACTGATTCTAAAAAGAGCGAAAAGCCGTTTATTATTGTGATTGTTGCATTGTTGTTGGCAATTGTTGCAATTGTGGTTTACATTGGTGTCCGCTTCTTTAACATGGGTGGTCTGCAGAGCTTGCCGGACAACACTGTGAAAACAGAGCCTACTGAAAATACCACTGCTTCCAGCACTGTGGAACAGACAGAAACCACAGTTTTGGAAATTCCCTGTGTAGAACTTACATTGTCTAAGACCTTGATTGCTTTTGATAAAGCGGAAGCTGCAGTGTTGCTGAGCGCTGTGTCCAAACCTGAGGATACGACAGATGAGATTTTCTTCCAATCTCAGGACGAGACTGTTGCCACGGTATCTGAAGACGGCAAGGTTGTAGCAGTTGGCCCCGGCGAAACTGTGATCACAGTAACTTGTGGTGAAGTGACTGCTCTGTGTAATGTTATTTGCACATTTGAAGATCCCAACCAGGAAACGACCCAGGAAACAATTTCTGCCGAAGAGCTGAAACTAAATCGTGATGACTTTACTCTGGGCAAGAACGGCGATAGCTGGAAGCTGTATAGCGGTACAATTCCTGCAGATCAGATCACCTGGACCTCTGATGACGAAAAAGTTGCAACCATCAAAAATGGCGTTGTAACCGCAGTCGGCGGTGGTTATACAACCGTTTACGCAGAGTATATGGGTGTAAAGGTAAGCTGTATTGTTCGTTGCGGCGGCCCTAAATATCAGGAGCCTGTAGCCGGGGAAGAAGAGACTGTAAATTCTGACTATACAATCAGCCATAGCGATGTTACAATAAAAGTCGGTGAAAAATTCAGCTTGACCTTAACAGACAAAGAGAACAACGAGGTGGCAGTGACTTGGGTTTCTGCAGATGCTGCTGTTTGTTCTGTTTCCGGCAATGAAGTTACCGGTGCCGGTAATGGTAAAACTGTAGTAACTACTACCCATGAGGGTGTTACTTATAACTGCATCGTTCGCATTAATTAAAATTTAAGCGGCGGAATCCATTTGGATTCTGCCGCTTTCGGTTATTCGCCGGCGATCTGCTCATGCCCTCTTCTGAATAGCAGAGTAATGCACCAAAGACCGGCCAGACCTACCAGGGCGTAGATGATCCGGCTGACCAGCGCGCTCTGGCCACCGAAGATCCATGCGACCAGGTCAAATTTAAAGAAACCTACCAAGCCCCAGTTAATAGAACCGATGATGGAAAGAATCAAAGCAATGGTATCCATAGTTTTACCTCCATTTCTTTTGCTTTGTGCAGGTAGGATGCCCGAAAAATAATCGTTTATGCAACGTTATCTTTTTTACGATAACCATTGCCAAATGCATTGTAATTCGATATAATATAGAAAAAATCGAGAGGATATGAAATATGGTTACTTTATATGAGGGCGCTTTTGCCAAACTTAACTTAACTTTGGATGTCCAGGATAAACGGCCGGATGGGTATCATAACCTGCAGAGCGTTATGCAGACCATTTCGATCCGTGATGATATCGAAATTGATATCGGCACAGGCAAGCCTTGGAAATTATTTTGCTCCAAAGAGGGGATTCCTACCGATCATAAAAATCTTGCATGGAAGGCTGCAGAAGTGTTTTTTGAGGCTACTGGAAAAGATCCCGACGGCATTGAAATTCGTATTACAAAGCGTATTCCTTCCCAGGCAGGACTGGGTGGTGGCAGCGCGGATGCAGGCGCAGTTTTGCGGGCATTGAATCGGCATTATGAATATCCTTTTTCCATTCTTGCATTGGCTGAGTTGGGCGCGAAGGTTGGTAGTGATGTGCCTTTTTGTACCCTTTGCGGAACAGCCATGGTAGAGGGCAGAGGAGAGCGGTTGCGAAAGTTGCCGGATATTCCGGATTGTGTGTTTATCATTTGCAAACCGGATTTTTCTGTATCTACACCCGAGCTGTATCAAAAGATCGATGAGATCACCATTGCCAAGCGTCCGGATAACAAGGCAATGGAAAGCGCGATTCTTGCCGGAGATTTGGGTAAGATAGCAGAAAACCTTTTGAATGTGTTTGATCCTGTGGTGACAGCAGAGCATTTGGAACTGAATTATATTAAGTCTATTTTCAATAGCTATGGTTCTGTTGGCCAGCAGATGACAGGTTCCGGTTCTGCGGTGTTTGCTATGGTGCCGGATTTTGAATTTGCTGCAGTTATCTGTAATATGCTGAAGGAGAACTATCCCCAGGTATTTATTGCAAAACCTGTATAATCTTTACCAATTCCGTCCATACTGGAGTTATTTCAGTATGGGCGGTGTTTTTATGCGCAAATTTGTAAAAAGAATTTGGACATCTGTGTTGATCGTTGCGATGTTCTGTCTTGGATTGCTTCTGGCAGATCGCATTGCGTTGCAGAAGAACTTAATACGTTTACATGTGGTGGCAAATTCTAATACACAGGAAGATCAAACAAGAAAGTTAATAGTTAGAGATGCTGTCACAGCGTATTTATCGGATTGTCTGACAGATGTGGAAGATCCAAACCAGGCTTACAATGTGATTGATGATCATTTATTAATGATAGAACAAACTGCAAAGAACACACTCCTAGCTGTAGGGGATGAGAGTAATGTCCGGGTCTCTCTCGGTAAAGAACCTTTCCCTGCCAGACAGTATGATACTTTTTCTTTGCCCTCAGGTGTTTATCAGTCCCTGCGAGTTGAAATTGGTGAAGGTGTGGGCGAAAACTGGTGGTGTGTTGTATTTCCGTCGCTTTGCGTCCCTAACACTGTGGAAACCTTTAACGATATGGCCAAAGAAAGTGGTATCAATGACCAGTTGTCCGGTGCGTTATCTGGGCAGGATAGTTACAAAATTCGATTTTTCCTTTTAGATTGTCTTGGAAAGCTGGAAAATATATTATTTGGAGATTAATACTGTTTTTTATGTAAAAAATGTGGTATAATATATAAAATATTTGTAAGGGGGCACTGGCTATGCTGACACTTCTGCTGGGTACTGACTGGACAGTCAATGCATCAGAGATTTTGCGCAGAATTGCTGAGGATGTCAAGGAAGAAAAAACGGGCCGCATTCTTATGGTGCCGGAACTTATCAGCCATGAAACAGAACGGCGGCTTTGTGCCATTGCCGGGGATGCTTCCAGCCGATTTGCTGAGGTGGTTTCTTTCACCCGATTGGCGCGCCGCGTGTCTGAATTTACCGGTCAGGGTTTAGAGCCGTGCCTGGATAATGGCGGACGGGTAGTTGCTATGGCCTCGGCAGCCAGAATGCTGCACAGCAAACTGAAGGCATATGCTTCTGTAGAAACAAACCCTGAGTTTTTAACAGGCTTGTTAGATGCAGTAGACGAATTTAAGCGGTGCTGCATTTCGGCAGAAGATCTGCGCCAGGCATCTGCAAAAACCGAAGGGAGTCTTGCGCAGAAACTGGAAGAGCTTTCTTTGTTGCTGGAAGCATACGATGCGCTATGCAAGCAGGGAAAACGAGATCCCAGAGATCAATTGACTTGGCTTCTTGAGGAACTGGAAGGATGTGATTTTGGAAAAAACCATGTATTTTATGTGGATGGTTTTCCTGATTTCACCCGCCAGCACATGGCGATTTTGGAGCATTTGATCGTTACATCGCCTCAGGTGGTGGTTAGCTTGAATTGCGATGGGGTAGACTCGTCTGCAATGGCTTTTGAAAAAGCAGGAAACACTGCAGGTCAACTTGTCCGTTTTGCAAAACGTATGGGAATTACGGTTGAAATCGTTACCATGCCATCCCGTCAGGATGCGCTATTGCCTTTGCGCCAGAAATTGTTCCAGGGCAATATCCGGGAAAAGCTTACAGTCGATTCTCTGAAGCTTTTCCGTACCCAGACGATTTACCAGGAGTGTATGAACGCCGCTGCACAAATTCAGACGCTGGTACAAAACGGTGCAAGATATCGTGATATCTTTGTGGTTTGCAGCGATATGGAAGCTTATCGAAATACCATATCTATGATATTTAGTAGATGCAATATACCGATATATCAATCCGGTACAGAACAGGTTTTGGAAAAATCTGTGATTATGGCAGTTTTGGCTGCCCTGGATACTGCATTACATAATTTTGAACAGCAGGATGTATTGGATTATTTGAAATCTCCCGTTTGCCCCGTTTCTATGGAAATGGCAGATAAGTTGGAAAACTACGGGATTTTGTGGAGCGTTTCCGGAAAAGAATGGTTAGAGGATTGGAAAAATCATCCGGAAGGTCTCGGGGAGAAGTGGAATTGCCATACACAGGAACAATTAGACGAACTCAACCGGGCCAGAAGACAAGTGATTGCTCCTCTGGAATCTTTGAGAAATGGTTTTTACAAGGCAATCTCCTTGGCAGATCAGGTAAAAAGTCTTTATGCATTTTTAGAGGACATTTCCTTGGCTAAGCGTTTGGATCAGCTGGCAAAGCGTATGGATGATTTAGCGGATAATCGCAGCGCACAAATCCTGAATCAGCTTTGGGAGATCCTCATATCTGCCTTGGAACAGCTTTATGATGTTTTGGGAAATACCGCCTGGGAAGCAGAGACATTTTGTAGACTCTTCAAACTGTTACTCAGTCAGTACGATATTGGTACGATTCCTCCGGTACTCGATGCAGTATCTATTGGTTCAGTTAGCGCTATGCGTTGTTACAAGGCGAAGCACTTGTTTGTATTGGGCGCTGCAGAAGGAAGTCTGCCGGGTTATGGAGGCTCCACAGGTGTACTGTCTGACCAGGAGCGTACGCAACTGCGGTCTCTGGGTGTGCCGCTGACCGGAGGTGCTATGGAGGGATTGCAGGCAGAATTTGCCGAGATTTATGGTGTATTTTGCGGTGCGACAGAATCTGTAAGCGTCAGTTGCCCTGGCTCGGAAACATCTTTCGTTTATAATCGCCTAAAGGCCATGTCCCAGGGAGAAACCGATGCCCAATGGGAAATTGCGCTGGCTATGGGCGACAAACTGGAGGCTGGTGCGTATTTACTTCGTATGCATCAAGAGGATCAAGCAGAGGCGCTACATATTACTGACGCATTTAAAGCAGCAGATGCAGGTGTTCGTTATTCCCTGGGAAATATCAAACAGGAGAATATAAATGCACTTTATGGAAAAATGCTGACCCTGTCTGCTTCACAAATTGATAGACAGGCCCAATGTCGTCTTTCCTATTTCTTGAAATATGGCCTGCGGCTGAAAGAGCGTAAGTCTGCCTCTGTAGACCCGGCTGAGTTTGGTACTTATGTCCATGCTGTTATGGAGTATACAGTTGCTGAAGTTATGGAAGAAGGTGGCTTTGGGAGGGTTACATTGGAGCGGATGTTGGAAATTGCAAATAAACATTCCACCGCCTATGCCCATGAACGCTTTGCCCAGTTAGATGCCCAGCGGCTTCAGTATCTTTTCCGGCGCAATACGAAAGAATTGGAGATGATCGTCCGGGAGTTATGGCAGGAAATGCAAAACAGCCAATTTGTGCCTGTGGGCTTTGAGTTAGGGTTCGGTCCTGACGGTCCGATGCCTCCTGTGGATGTTCATGGATCTTCCATGGATGCGCGGCTACTGGGTTTTGTAGACCGTGTGGATCTATGGAACAACGGTGAGGAGAGCTTCTTCCGTGTTGTGGATTACAAAACTGGAAAGAAGGATTTTGACTATTGCGATGTATTTAACGGGTTAGGTCTGCAGATGCTTTTGTATATGTTTGCCCTTGAGCAGGAGGGTGCTGACCTGCTAGGACAAAAGCGCGTGCCTGCGGGTGTTCAGTATTTTCCTGCCAGAGTTCCAATGGTAAACGCAGACAGTTTGTTGTCTGACGAAGAGGCTGCGCAAGCCAGGGAAAAGCTGTGGAAGAGAAAGGGCCTGGTGCTTTCAGAGGAGCATGTTTTGAATGCTATGGAGGACCTGGATGCTCCTGTCCGTACTGCATACGCCAAAAAGAAGGATGGCTCGATTTCCGGTGACATTGCGTCCCGTGGGCAATTTAAGTTGTTAAAAACATATGTTTTTGCACTTTTGGGGAAAATGGTAGACGACATTGCCTCCGGAAATGTGCAGCCAAATCCTTATACTCGCGGAACGGCTCATAACGCGTGCACATTCTGCCCATACCAGAGTATTTGCCACAGCGATTGTATAGAAAACCGTAGAGATTATAAAACAATCACAGCCCAACGATTCTGGGAAGATGTTGCAAAGGAGGTGTCCGGCAATGGCTGAAGTTCTAACTGCGCAGCAAAAAATGGCGGTTGAAAATCGCGGCGGCCCATTACTTGTTTCTGCTGCTGCCGGCTCCGGTAAGACAAAAGTGTTGGTAGACAGACTCCTGTTATACCTCAATGACCCGATAAAACCTGCCAATATTGATGATTTTCTAATCATCACCTATACAAAGGCGGCCGCAGGAGAACTGCGGGGTAAGATTGCAAAAAAAATTACGGAGCAAATCGCCTTGCATCCTGAAAATCGTCATTTGCAACAGCAAATACAGCGCTTATACTTGGCTAAAATCTCAACGGTTCACGGGTTTTGTACCGATATTCTGCGAGAATATGCCTATTTATTAAATATATCCGCTGATTTTCGTGTTGCTGATGAAAACGAATGTCTGCAGTTGCAAACCAGGGTGTTGGAGAAAATTCTGGAAGATGCCTATAACAACAGCAATCCAGATTTTTGTGCGCTGGTGGATAGCCAGGGGTTGGGCAGAGATGACCGGCAAATTCCTGAGATTATTTTAAAAGTTTATAACAGCGCGCGGTGCCATTTAGACCCAGAACAATGGCTAAAAAAATGCTTGGATGGGGGAAATACCGAATCTGTATCTGATGCGATCCAGACCCCATGGGGCGTGTATCTGGTAAATGATCTGCAGAAATATCTTGCATGGCAAATTCAAGCACTGCAGAACTGTATTTTGCAAATGGAAGAGGCTGGAGGGCTTGAAAAGCAGAGTTGTTTACTGAAAGATACGGTTGCCCAATTAGCGTTGCTGGCTGAATGTACTTCTTGGGATGAAATTATTCGTCATAAGAAAATTGATTTTGGCAGGCTGACTTTCCCTCGTAATTTAGAAGATCCTGTACTGGTTGGCCGCGTAAAGGCTGTTCGTGAAAATTGCAAAAAGGGATTGGAAAAGAAGCTTCGTAATTTCAGCGATGATAGTTTGCAGATTCTTTCTGATTTGGATCAAGCAATGTCGGCTGTCAGAGGGCTTACAGAGCTGGTGAAAGCGTTTGATAAGCAATATTCTGCATTAAAGCGGAGTAAGCATGTTCTTGATTTTGGAGATTTGGAACATTTAACATTGGATCTGTTCCTAGGAAAAACTCGCAGTGGTGTCACCAAAATTGCAAGGGAAATCGGCAGACGTTTTCGAGAAGTAATGGTGGATGAATACCAGGATTCCAACGGTGTGCAGGATGCTATTTTCCAAAGTCTTACTAAAGAACAAAATAATTGTTTTATGGTTGGTGATGTCAAACAGTCTATTTACCAGTTCCGTTTGGCTGATCCGGGGATTTTTCTGGAAAAATACAATAATTTTGCCTATGCAGAAGATGCAATGTTTGGTGAAGGCAGAAAAATTATGCTTAGCAGCAATTTTCGGTCTGCAACCGGGGTTATCACAGCCACCAATGATGTGTTTGAAACCTGTATGTCTGCCCAGATTGGCGGTTTGGATTACGGTGAAGATGAAAGACTAAATGAGGGCATCAATCACACACCTATTGACGAACCGGAAATCGAGTTGTACGCCATCGATGTACAAGAAGACACCTATGAAGAGGAAGCTAAGTTTACAGCCCAGCGGATCAAGCAGCTTCTTGACGGTACGCATATGATACGGGATAAGGAAGGCTTGCGCCCGATTACACCCGGGGATATTGTGATCTTGTTTCGTTCACCGGGCTCTTCCGGTAGATATTTCCAAAAAAGCCTGCTAAACATAGGAATTCCTTGCGATACCGGCGGCAATACGGATATTCTTCGTACGGAAGAAGTGCAGGTGCTCCGGTCAATCCTGCAAATTATCAACAACCCTTTGCAGGATATTCCTATGTCTGCAGTACTGCTTAGCAGAGTGTTCCGGTTCTCTGCTGACGATTTGGCAAGGATACGCAGTGAGAATAGATATAGAAGTCTTTATGATGTTTTATGTGTATCAAAAGATGAGAAAGCGACTGAATTTTTACAATGCTTTTCTACGCTCCGGGAAGAGGCAAAGCTTTGTACTGTACCGGTGCTGATAAACCGTATTCTTGCCCTTACTCGATTGGATAGCATTTACGCAGCCATGGCTGATGGAAAGCAACGCATAGAGAATATCCAAACCTTTTGCCAGTTGGCTGCCGCTTATGCCGGAGGCAGTCTAAATCAGTTTTTGTATCACCTAGAAGCGATGGATGAGCGCGGGGTATTAAATACATCAGAAAGCGGCACGACTAATGCGGTCACGATTATGAGCATTCATAAGTCCAAAGGACTGGAATTCCCCGTGGTGTTCTTGTGTGGTTTATCCCGGAAATTTAACTTAGAGAGTGCCAGATCTCAGGTGTTATGCGATCGGGATTTAGGACTTGGTTTGTCTTGTGTGGATACTAAAAATCGCGTTCGCTATCCCACCATTGCAAAACGGGCGATTGTAGAAAAGATCATTTCCGAAGCGATATCCGAGGAAATGCGTGTTTTATATGTGGCAATGACTCGTGCTAAGGATCGATTGATCATGACATATGCTTCGAACAGATTGCAGGCGGAAATGACATCTGTTGTGGAACGCATGGATGTCTCACCGAAGCACTTGATGACTTCGGATGTGGATTGTCCCGGTGATTGGATCCTGTTGTCTGCCTTAAGACGCCAGGAAGCCGGAAGTCTATTTGCTCTTGCAGGACGCCCCATGTCCACACAATTAAAGAAGCCTTTTTGGCATATTGAAACCGTTATGGTGGATGGAGAAGATGCATGTCATACAACGGCAGAAGAGACATCCCATCTTCTTAATGAGGAGCACCTACGCCAGATAGGAGCATCCTTGGAGTTTTCCTACGGATATATGGGCGCGACAACCACGCCATCCAAGCAAACTGCGACTCAGATCAAAGGCAGGGAAAAGGATCGCGAGGTGGCTGAAGGCGCACATCTTACGTCATCTTTCCAGTGGAGAAAACCTACCTTTGCAGTGCAGGAAAAACAAGGTGCAGTACGCGGCAAGGCGATCCATACGGTATTGCAGTATATCGCCTATGATAAGTGTCGGAACGCTGAAGAAATCCAGCAGCAAATTGCAGATATGGTGACGAGAAAACTGTTGCCATGTGATTGGGTAGAACTGGTGGATGTTTCTTTGCTCCTTCAGCTATTTAAAACTCCCATGGGACAGCGATTGGCTCAGAGCAGCAATGTTATCAGGGAATTTAAATTCTCGATTTTGGATGATGCAAATCACTATAATCATGATGTTGCCCAAGAGTATGTATTGCTCCAAGGTGTTGTAGACTGCGCAATTTTGGACGATGATGGCATTGTCGTTTTGGATTTTAAGACAGATCGCATTGGCCACGAAAAACTTGCCGATCGGGTAGATTATTATAGACCCCAGGTAATGGCTTATGCCTCAGCGTTGTCGCGGATCTATCAAATGCCTGTTAAGTCAGTACAGTTGTATTTCTTTGCTTTAAATCAATTTGCAGAAGTGATTATGTAGGAAAATCCCTCCGGTAACTTACCGGAGGGATTTTTTCAGCGGCTGTTTCTGTTCTGGTTCTGCTGGTTGTTCTGATTGTTCTGATTGTTCTGGTTCTGATTCTGGTTGTTCTGGTTCTGGTTCTGGTTCTGGTTGTTCTGGTTCTGTTGGTTGTTCTTGTTCTGATTATTCATAATTTAATCCTCCATCAAATCATTTGCGGGATTCCGCTATGGTAGTGTGCCCGAAACATTAGGATTTATCCTTGGGTTTGAAAATTAGACCTGCTAAAAGTCCAGCAATAATGGCTACTGTAATTCCGCCAGCAGTTGCCCGTAATCCGCCTGTAAGAATTCCCAGAATTCCTTTTTCATCAATTGCTTCCCGAACACCCTTGGCCAGAGTATAACCAAATCCAGTAAGGGGAACAGTTGCGCCTGCACCCCCGAAGTCAACAAGATATTGGTATATGCCGATTCCTTGGAGTAACACGCCAATGATGACATAACCGACTAAAATACGGGCAGGTGTTAGTTTGGTCTTATCAACTAAAATTTGACCAATTACACAAAGGATGCCACCAACTACAAATGCTTTTAAATAGTCCATATTATCCTCCGCTAATGGATATTGCATGACAAATACCGGGAATCGACATACCTTGTTGTGATGAGGTGGGGGATAGGAGCGCACCTGTACCGCAAAATAGAACATTCTTTAGTTTCCCGGTTCTTAGCTTTTCCAGTAAATAACCGCATAAAGTAATTGCGCTGCATCCACAGCCGGATCCACCTGCATGGACATCCTGTCGAATTCCGTCAAATACCATTGTGCCACAGTCGCTTAGTTTTCCACCAAGTCCCAATCCTTCTCGTTGAGACATGGTGAGCAAAAGTTCTTTGCCTAATTGCCCCAGATCTCCTGTAACAATTAAATCGTAGTATTGGGCATCGATTCCAAAATCATCGAAATGGTTTTTAATGGTTTCCAATGCAGCCGGTGCCATGGCTGCACCCATGTGGTTAGCATCTTTGATTCCGTAATCCACAACAGTCCCTACGGTACAGCCTGTGATTTTCGGTCCTTTCCCCTGGGAGGCCACAAGGGCAGCGCCTGCACCGGTAACAGTCCATTGGGAGGTAGGGGTTCTTTGTCCGCCGTATCCCAGAGGGAAGCGGTACTGCCGTTCTGCAGAGGCGAAATGAGAGGAGGTAACTGCAGCCGCCTGTTTTGCGAATCCGCCGCCAACGGCCATAGTAGCCACCAGAAGTGACTCTGCCATGGTAGAACATGCGCCGTATAATCCAATATGAGAAATTCCGGTGTTTCTAAGAGTAAAGGAAGAACCAATACACTGATTTAGCAGGTCGCCGGAAAATATCATATCCAGATCTGAGATATATAAGCCTGCTTTTTTCACCATGGTTGTCAGTGCCAAATGCTGGGTTTGCTTTTCGGCCATCTCCCAGGAAGGTTGTCCCCAATAAGGATCATCACTTGTGATATCGAAATATTTACCCAAAGGGCCTTGGGCTTCCTTTTTTCCTGCGACACTGGCCCATGCTGAGATCACAGGTGGCTCGGGAAGGGAAAAACTGTGCTTTCCTGTTTTACAGTAATTCATATCTACACCTCGCTATATAAATACTGTACCCATTTGAGGAAATAAGTATAAAAAAAGCTGCTGACAAATTTTGTCAGCAGCTTATATTTATTTACCGGCAAGTGCTCGTTCCAGCCAAACACAGCCAAAGTCCAGAGCGGTGTACAAACCGGCTTTTTCACCTTTTTTAACAACCCGGTCGCGGCTCTTGACAGTAGGATCTGTCAGCTGAAGCTGGACAGATACGCGGGTGGCAATTTCAACATCATTGACAGTCTTGGTTTCCAGGATCTGGAGCATAATGATGTGGGTGTCTGCCATAGAACCGTAATAAATCAAGTTATCCTTTCGCATCAAAGGATGTCCCTTGTACATCAAAACCTTTTCTTCAGACATAGTAACCTCCTAAAATTAGGCGGTAGGCTTATGCCACCGCAAAAGCCTCCCGGTGGGTTCAGGGCTTCTCAAACAGATAGCAGCGTACCAATTCCTGCAGAAGTTCGTCCCGATCCAACTTGCAAATCATGCTCCGTGCATTGTTGTAGTTGGTGATATAGGTGGGATCTTCGGTCAGCAGATAGCCTACGATCTGGTTGATGGGATTATATCCCTTCTCGTTAAGGGCGTCGAACACATTGCGGAGAGTGAGACGCATGTTATCTTTATCATTGTTGGGTACTGTAAATTTAATGGTACTTTCCGTCATAGGAACGACCTCCTTCCGAATATTAAAGTTATTATATCCCAATTTTTGCGGGGTGTAAAGTACTCTTTGTGATTTTTTTAAAACTTTAACGCAGATTTGCGTCCAGTTTTTCCTTCAGTGCAGATAGAACCTTGTCAAAAACAGGCTGCGTGTCTGCATCAGTCAGGGTTCTGTCATCAGCGCGAAGCTCCAAAGAGAAGGCCAGGCTCTTCTTACCTTCTGCAATACCAACACCGCGGTAGATGTCAAACAGTTTAACATTCTTCAGCAGCTTGCCGGCAGCGGATGCAATCACATCCTGTGCTTGTGCCACAGTAATCCCTTCGTCGCAAACGATGGCCAGGTCACGAGTGACAGAAGGATATTTGGGCAGGGGAACATAGGTAGGATCAGGCAATTGCAAGGCAGACAGTGCAGTGAAGTTGATCTCTGCACAATAGATCTCACTATCAATGCCATAATTCTTTGCAACAAGAGGATGGATCTGGCCGATATAACCGACTTGTACATCGCCAATCGTTACCTTAGCGCAACGACCGGGATGATAGGAGGGATTTTCCTTATCTGCAGCGTAAGCAGCCTTGGGCATATTGAGGCCTTCCAAAATGGCTTCTAACTCGCCCTTTAGGGTGAAGAAGGTTTCACCAGCACCATATGTGCCCAGGACCAGAATCTTCGGTTCTTCGGGCAGCTTCTGGCCTTCCACAGGCAGATAGATCTTTGCCAATTCATAAAGCTTTACACTCTTGTTATGGTATGCGTAATTACGGGACAAAATATCCAGCATAGAGGGCAGGGCAGTGGTACGCATGATAGAGGTGTCCTCGCCCAGGGGATTCTGGATCTTCAGGGTGTTTCTCAAGGGAGAGTCAGCAGGAATACGCACCTGGTCAAAAATGTTAGGACCTACAAAGGAGTAGGTGATGATCTCATTGTAGCCCAGGGCTCTGCACAGAGTGCCGGTTTTGCTTTCCAGCTTCATAATGGGGGCGTAGCCACCCTGTGTGGAGGTCTTGAAGGCTGTGGTGGGGATTTCGTTGTAGCCATAAGAACGGCCAACTTCTTCGGCAATATCGGCCATCAGGTTCAGGTCAGGACGCCAGGAGGGGACTTGGATGGTACGGCCGTCTACAGGGATCTCCAGCAGATTCAGATATTTGACCATATCTTCCTCAGGGATGTTTGTGCCCAGCAGATTGTTGATCTTTTCGGGCTCTAACAGCATAGTTCTGCTTTCAGGTACATAGTTGATCACGTCAATCATGCCGTCAAGGACATCGCCACACTCCAGAAGCTCTACCAGTTCACAGGCGCGCTGCACTGCAGGAACAGTCATCATGGGATCCAGATTCTTCTCAAACTTGCCGGAGGATTCTGTACGCATACCCAGAGCCAGAGCGGTCTGGCGGATGGATGTACCATTAAAGTTCGCAGACTCAAATACTACAGTGGTAGTGTCGTCCTGGATTTCGGAGTTTTCGCCACCCATGATACCTGCAAGGCCGATGGGCTTGTTCTCGTCTGCGATCACCAGCATGCCGGTAGTCAAAGGACGAACTGTACCATCAAGTGTAGTGAGGGTTTCGCCTTCTTCAGCTTCCCGGACAATGATCTTGCCGGAGGAAACATAGCGATAGTCAAATGCGTGCATGGGCTGGCCGTATTCCAGCATGATATAGTTGGTGATATCAACGATATTGTTGATAGGACGAATGCCGTTTGCGCGCAGACGGTTACGCATCCACTTGGGAGAGGGAGCGATCTTTACATTCTTAACCATACGGGAAGAG
>JAZREX010000029.1:0-19375 GCA_045661025.1 Faecousia sp.
AAACTTTGTGCCGGAAATGATCATCAATGTTGTATTTGGTACTGCTGGTCAAGGTGTTTTGAAGGCTGTAAAAAAGTAAGGAGTGTAGTCCATGCTGTTAGCCATTGATATTGGCAATTCCAATGTGGTCATCGGCTGTCTTGACAAGGATGACCGGGTATTACATCTGTTCCGTATGGTAACAGATTTCAAAAAGACCGAGGATGAATATGCCTCCGGCATGAAGACCATTTTAGCCCATAACGGAGTGGATTGCCACGGCTTTGAAGGGGCGATCATTTGCTCCGTCGTACCCCCGCTGACGGAGATCTTCCAGGAAGCTGTGGAAAAAATTATAGGCAAAAAAGCCTTGGTGGTAGGCGCAGGGATCAAAACGGGGCTGAATATTATGATCGAAAACCCCGCCAGCCTGGGCAGCGACATTGTAGCCGCCTCTGTGGCAGCTATGGCGGAGTACCCCCTGCCTGTGATGGTCTTTGACATGGGCACTGCCACCACCATCACCGTGGTGGACAAGGGCAATAAATTTATCGGCGGTGCCATCGTCCCCGGTGTGGCCCTTTCTATGAACGCCCTTTCTTCCGGCACTTCTTTGCTGCAAAAAGTGCCCATTGAAGCGCCAAAGAAATGTATCAACACCACCACCACAGAATGTATGCAAAGTGGCGCGGTGTTTGGAAATGCTGCACTGCTTGACGGCATGATCGACCGGTTCTGTCAGGAACTGGGCTGCCAGCCCAGCTTAGTGGCCACCGGCGGCATCGCGGCAAAGATCGTGCCCCATTGTAAGCATGACATTGTCTATGACGAGAACCTGCTTTTGAAGGGTCTTGGAATTATTTATCGGAAGAATATGAGGTAAGTTTGCTATGAAGCGTTGGCTGTGCCTGCTTTTATGCCTGGTGGGTCTTCTTTGCGGTTGTCAAAGCGCCCCGGCAGACCAGGGAGCAAATCCCAACACAAATAAGTCCCCGGATGCCAAGCCCCTGGTAGGGGTATGTCTTCCCCAAAGCAGCGGCCTTTGGGCAGATCGGTGGACATTCTGGCAAACGGCCTTAGAAGATCTGGGCTATGAAGCGGTTCTTCAGGATGCCCAGGGGGATATTTTGCTCCAATGCCAGCAGGTAAGCGCCCTACTGGACAAGGTAGAACTACTGGTGATCGCCCCTCTGGATTCGGCGATCCTTTCCCCTGTTCTGGAAACGGCAAACATCCCTATCATCGCCTATGACAGCATGCTCACCGACACCAACAAGGTCTCTTTCCTTGCAACCTTCGATTATTTTCAAATGGGAAAGCAAATGGGGCAGCTGGTAACAGAAGATCTGCGTAGCCCCAAGACCCTGGAGCTGTTTATGTCCCAGGCAGAAACAGAGCAATCCCTACGGTATTACCAAGGACTGATGGAGGAACTGACTCCCCATTTAGATAGCGGTATGCTTACGATCCCCAGCGGCCATGTAACCTTTGAGGATACCGCAGTAGCAGGCGGGTTGCCGGAGCTTGCAGAACAGACCCTGCAGCGGTATTTAGAACTGTATTATGCACCTTCGGAAGAAGAAACCGAAACAGCTCCCACCGCTGACAGAACAGAACCGGAAATCGTCATTTCCGGCAGCGATGATATTGCCCAGGGCTGCCTTGCCCGGCTAACCGCTGCCACAGTCTGCGGACAGGGAGCTACGAAAACAGAAAACCTCACCTACACGGTTTTTAAGGATTATGCTTCTTTAGATGATGCCTGCCTTTTGGCTGTAAAAGCGCTGCTGGCAGGAAAAACCCCGGAAACCAATGTGGATAGCGGCATGTTTAACAACTCCATCCAAATTCCCACCTGGCTTGGTACATATCAAGTGATTTCCCCATAAAATAAACAGCAGCCTTTGGCTGCTGTTTTTTTCTGATTGGATTGCTTTTTTCCCGGGAATATGGTATAAAAAAGAAAGATAAATAAAAGGACCGCCGTGGGGCTACCGGCGTTCTTAAGGAAGGTGACAGCATGAAAACAGGAGCAAGGCTTCTCATATTGATTCTGGTGGTCATGTTTGCTGCCTGCACCGTACAGGCTGCCACCTCCGCAACAGAACTGCAGGGCTTTGCCACCGTGGGATCTGACGGCGGCTGCCAGGTGTCCCTGGCGTTGACCCTACATATTGAAGACGCCAACACCACCCTGCTGTTTCCTGTGCCTGCAGAGGCTAGCAGTGTCAGCGTCAACGGCAGCCGGGTCACCGCCTCCCGCAGCGGCGATGTGCGAAACATCAATCTTTCCCGGGTTCTGGGCAAGATGGTGGGAGATTTCTCGATAAATATTCAGTATTCTCTTAGAGATGTGATCACCCCCGGCGAGGAAGACACCCTTTTGATGCAACTTCCCATGCTCTGCGGTTTTTCCCATCAAATCGAGAAAATGAGCTTTTCTATCACCCTGCCCGGAGCGGTGGATACCCTCCCGGGATTTACCAGCGGCTACCACCAGGCAGCCATTGAGCAGGATATTTCCTACACCGTTTCCGGAAACACCATTACCGGCGTTTCCAAAAAGGCCTTAAAAGACCATGAAACCCTAACCATGACCTTATCTGTCACCACGCAGATGTTCCCCCGCAACCTGGTGCAAAGCCAGAACGCCGGCACTGCCGCTGTAGGTATGGGGATCTGCGGCGGTCTGGCCCTTTTGTACTGGATCTTCTTCCTGTGGAATCTTCCGGTGATCCCCTGGCGAAGCCCCACCCCGGTGACAGGTTTCGGCGCAGGTTCTCTTTGCAGTATCCTCACCCGTTCCGGTGTGGACTTTAGCCTGATGGTGATGAGCTGGGCCCAGCTTGGGTATGTGATGATCCAGCCTACAAACCGCGGGGCTGTGATGCTGCATAAACGGATGGACATGGGCAACGAGCGGCCGGAAACAGAGCAGCGGTGCTTCCAAAAACTCTTCGGTAAAAAAGCTTCTGTCAGCACCCAGGATATCCGTTACGCCCAGTTAGTACGCGCTTTTGCAAAGAAGCCTATGGGCATTGGAGAGTTGTTAAAGAAAACCGGCGGCAACCGTCTGGTATTCCAGGTGCTTTGCACAGGCATCGGATGCTTCGGCGGTATCGGCATTGGCGCAACTATGGGCGCCGGGGCTGCGCTGCAAGGCTTGCTTGAAATTTTAATGGCCGCCTTGGGCGGTGTTTCCGGTTGGCTACTGGTCCAGTGGGGCTGCGGTCTGATCCTGGGTCAGCGACAAAAGATCCTGGCCACTTCCATCCTGCACACCCTCTGGCTGGTGCTGTCTGCTGCTGCTGGGGTATTCCCCCTGGGACTGGGCATGACCTTGGGCCTTCTGGTTGCCTCAATACTGTATGCCTGGGGCGGCAAGCGGACAAGCTTGGGTCGGCAGGCTATGAGTCAAAGCCTAGGCTTTGCCCGGTATTTAAAGAAAACCCCGAAAAAAGAGCTGCGCCAGATACAAAGTATGGACCCGGATTTCTTCTTCCGCTATAATATTTACGCCATCGCCTTGGGTGTGGACAAGACCTTTGCCGCCAAATTCGGCAAAGAAAAGCTTTCCGGCTGTCCCTATTTTTCTACCGGCATCGAGACCCAAATGACTGCCTCCCAGTGGAACGAAAAAATGCTGGAAGCCCTGGAGGACATGAACCGCCGGGCAAACTATTTACCCTATGAAAAATGGCTTTCCTTACTCCAATCTATCATCAAACCGTAAAAAAGAGGATGTCGTTTGACATCCTCTTTTCTTATTTGTCTTTGAGTAGCTTGCGGTAGCCGTCCCCGTACTGCACACACCGGGAGACCCGGCTTAATGTGGCAGAGGAGATATCTGTCTGGGCGATCACCTGGTTATAGGTGTTGCCTGCCATCAGCAGCTTGGCTGCATAGACCCGCTCCGCCATCTTTTCCAATTCTTTCCGGGTACATAAATCATCAAACAGCGCCCGGCAATCTTCCAGATTGTCCAAACCCAGGATCAGCTGATACAGCGCATCCAGTTTTTCATTGATATGTTCCATTAAAAGCCCTCCTGTGAAGAACGAAGAAACGCTTTTGTCTTTTCGCTTTGGGGATTGCCGAACACTTCCTCCGGTGTTCCCATCTCTTCAATGACGCCGTCTGCCATGTAGATCACCACATCGGCAACGCTTCTGGCAAAATCCATTTCATGGGTCACAACCACCATGGTGTTGTCCTCATTTTTTAAGGATTTGATGACCCGCAGCACCTCGCCGGTCAGCTCCGGATCCAAGGCAGAGGTAGGCTCATCAAAGCACAGCACTTCCGGGTGCAGGGCCAAAGCCCGGGCGATAGCCACCCGCTGCTGCTGACCGCCGGAGAGTTGATAGGGGTAATTTTCCAACTTGTCAGACAGTCCCACTTCCTGCAAAAGTTCCCGGCCTTTCTCTTCGATTTGATCCGGTGTGCCTTTTTTCAAAAGTGTGGGGGCCAAGGTCACATTTTGCAGCACATTGTACTGAGGAAACAGATTAAAATTTTGAAACACCAGACCAAAATGCAGACGGTTTTCCCGGATCTGTTGTTCAGACAGTTCCTCATTGCCCCGGCGTAAGCATTTGCCGTTTACAATGATCTCTCCCTGGTCCGGCGTCTCCAGAAAATTCAAACACCGCAGCAGGGTGGTCTTGCCGCTGCCGGAAGAGCCAATAATGGCAAGCACCTGTCCCTTTTCCAAAGAAAAGCTAACATCCTTCAACACCTGGGTAGCGCCAAAATTCTTTTTTAAATTTTTTACTTCTAAAACAGCCATAATTTATCCTCTAAAATAAGACAGCTTCTTTTCAAGCCTACCCAGCAGCAAGCTAAGCAGACCGCTGAAGATCAGATAGAATGCACCGGTGTAGAACAGCGGCCAGATCAGACCCTTTTTAATAAAGGCCTCGCCTGCCCAGATGATCTCGTAAATACCGATCATCCGCGCCAGGGAGGTATCCTTTACCAGGGTGATCACCTCGTTGCCCATGGGGGCGGTGATCCGCTTGATCACCTGCAGCAAAATGACTTTGAAGAACACCTGGGATTTGGTCATACCCAGCACCTGTCCTGCCTCATACTGTCCCTTGGAAATACTTTCGATGCCGCCTCTGTAGATCTCGGAAAAATAACAGGCATAGTTAATGGAAAATGCCAGGATGGTGGCAGTAAACCGGGGCATTGCCGGCAGATCGAACAGCAAGCCCGGGCCGTAGAACATAATGATTAGCTGCAGCATCAAGGGCGTGCCCCGAATGACCCACACAAAGCCCCGCACCAGAAGTTTCAGCGGGGAGAATTTGCTCATAGAGCCAAAGCATATCACCAGGCCCAAGGGAATGGAAAAGGCCAGGGTCAAAGCAAATACTTTCAGTGTTTCCCAAAAGCCTTCCAATAATTGTAGCGTGACTGGCACGAACATAAATGATTACCTCTCTTAAACAGGGTAAACAGGGGAGGTGACCCTCCCCTGCGATATCTTTTTTAAATTAGTCTGCCAGGGTCAGCTGGTACTTCTCGGCCAGAGCCTGCAGAGAACCGTCTGCCTTGCAAGCGTCCATGAAAGCATTGAACTTGGCAGTCAGATCAGAATCCTTACGGAAGGATACGCCGTACTCTTCCTCGGTCAGGGAAATGCCCTTTGCCAGGTCTGCGTAGCTTGTGCCTTCGCCGGTCATAGCGTTGGCCATGGTGATGTCGATAACGCAAGCATCAGAAGTGCCGGCAGCAACTTCCATCAAAGCAGCGGCCTGGTCCTGAACAGGAACGACCTTCTTAGCACCCATAGCGTCCACAGCATCCTGACCTGCAGAGCCGTTCTCCACAGCGAAGGTCAGATCCAACATGCTCTCAGCAGTGGCGTAGTCGGCAACCTTGTCTGCCTTCATCACAACGACCTGTGCGTTGATGACGTAGGGGTTGGAAACGCTGGAGTTGGAGGTGGCTTCCTCGGTGATGGTCATGCCGTTCCAAACACAGTCAATGTTCTTGGTGTCCAGTTCCATGAACTTCTTGCCCCAGTCGGCCAGTACAAAGAACTCACATTCCACACCCAGTTCCTTCGCGAACATCCGGGCAAACTCAGCGTCGAAGCCGGTCCACTCACCGTTGTCGTCCTTGAAGTCCATGGGAGCGTAGTCGGTAATACCAACTACCAGCTTGCCATTGTCCAGAACGTAGGACATATCAGTAGCAGGGGCTGTGTTGCCGGTAGTATCATCGGCGTTGGTAGCGGGCTGGCAGCCTGCAAAGCAGGTCAGCATAAGTACCAGTGCCATCATCATTGCAAATAACTTTTTCATAATCCTCTTTCCTTTCTTTTAAACGCGTGGTTGATTTGATGTTTGGATTATACTTCATCAAACTAAAGTTGTAAAGTGCTTTTTTATATTTTTTTGCATCTTTGGCAATTTGTACAAAATCCGCTTTTGCTTTACCTCTTTAATTTAGTAAAGTGTTATAAATACATAAGCCTTTCCTCCCTGGAAATCAATCCGCAACACTAACTTTTTAGGAGAATCCCCCTTTGTCTGCTTGTTTTTTCCAAAATCCCATGGTATGTTTACTGTACTTATACAACAAGGAGCTTGTTCCTATGAAAAAACTATCCGTATGGGTGCTTACCTTGCTGCTTGGCCTGTCCATGACTGCCTGTGCACAGATCCACATCCCGGAAACCATCCCCACCACCCAGCCCGACCCCCAAATATTATATGAATCCTTTGTCCTGCAACTGGCACAGCAGGAAGTTGCCACTATCTATCCCCGGCTTTCCCTGCGGGAAGACGGTTCTGCCTTCTTAATGACAGATATCGTCAACAACAGCCAGGGTTCTCTCATGGCAGCGGATGTATATTTTGCCGCTTTTGACCAGCAGGGTAATCCTGTTTCCTTAGTAAACAGCACATCTGCAGAATATGTGAAAGCCGCCAAGCTGCCAGATCTGTACTTAGCGCCGGGTGAAACCTGGCAGGCCAACATGGGACTGCGGCTGACCGAGAGTTACGAAAAGATCGCCTATGTAGTAGCCATTGTGGACAAGTACACCGACCCGGAACAGAACACGGTGAAAAATCCCCTGGCGGACACCTGGATGGACTATTATAACGGCAATATTCTCGAATCCTATGCCCTAACCCAGCTGCAAGCCGATGACCCCAAAGGCCACTATGACACCTTTTTAGAGCAACTGCAGGCCCAAGGTGTGGTAGCAGTCAATCCCCGGGCTGTTCATGAGGAAAAAACCTCTACCCTGATCGCTGACCTGCGCAACGATACCGGAGCCACCCTCACCGGCGCAACCATACTCTTTGCCGCCTTTGATGCCCAGGGCAATCCGGTGCCGCTGATGACCTCCGCCACAGAGAACACCTTTGTAAAGCGGTTGGAGCTGACTGATCTTTCTATCGCTCCGGGGCAGTCTTGGCAGGCAGATATGGGGTTGCGGCTGTCCGGGGTAGCAGACCAAATCGCCCATGTGTATGTCCTGGCTGAGACCTGGACAACAGAAGATAGCCAACAGAAAAACCCTTCCACAGACCGCTGGCTGGAATATTTCAGCGAAAGAGCCCTGGCAAGCTATATGATACAGCAGTAAAATAATGGCGTGTTGCATTGCAACACGCCATTGCTATTATTCAGATAGGTCTTCTGTCTCCTGGTTTGCCGGGTTTGCCCGGGGATAGGGAAAATAGAGGTTAATATCCACATTGCCGGAGATACCGGGAACAGAGCCGGTGCAGGTGTACTGCCACATATCGATTTTATAGGGATAATCCATTTCATCTGAGTACATGGCAAGCCAGAACCCATAATCTGTCAGTTCCTGCAAGTACATCCGCTTATGGGACTGGTCGGGATTGAAGTAGATCATTGCATCATAGCCCGCTGCTTCCACTGTCTGGCAAAAAGCCAGCGTATAATCCGTCAGCATTCTGGCATCCACATGGGCATTGCGGTAATCTTCCCGAAGAAATTCCCAGTCATAGACCAAGGGCATCTCCAATTCCCAGCCCTTGATGATTTCCATGGCATAGTTTGCTTCCTCCACCGCCTCCTCCACGGAGATAGACTGGGAGAAGAAGTAGCCGCCTACCTTTAATCCGGCAGCTTTCGCCCCTTGGTAGTTTCTTTGAGCCCATTCATCTTCAAACAAAAGGCCTTGCACTGACCCCCGGTAACCCAGGCGGATCATTACAAATTCCACTCCGGCTTCTTTTACCTGTTGAAAGTCGATTTCCTTTTGATGGGTAGAAATATCAATGCCCATAACACTCTCATCTGTCAAACAGGTCAGATAGTCGCCCACATAGCCAAAGTCCATGGAGGTAAACACATTGGCATCGGGCATTTCTACAGTGGTCTCCACCGTAGTCTGAGCGGTGGTTTCTTCCAGCTGGGATTCTGCCGGAAGCAAGAGTAAAATTCCCAAAAGGGTCAGCAATGCGACCGCTCCGGCAATTGCCCCGTAAGGCAGCCATTTTTTTATCTTTACAGGCATATGTTCTCCTTATTACCCTGCTGACTGAATGGGGCGCAAAACGCTGTATTCATCAAAGCGGGTATCATGTACATCTGTCAAAAACACCAGATTGACCAGAGGGTCTGTCACACCGGAAGCTGCCGCCACAGAAGCGGCCTGGGCAGCTGCCACATCGGTTAAGTACAGACGGCTTCTGCCCTGAGGCAATGCAAAGCCCTCTTGATTCTGGATAAAGGACAGGGCGAAGTTGCCGGTGGCGCAGGAGGTCAGCAGGGTCTTGGCGGCGGTGTTCAACGCCTCGGTCTTATCCCCCGAGAACTTCATATCCTGGGTGTTTGGGAAGCAGAAGTTATCCAATACCACCTCATCGAAGCCTAATTCTTTCAGCTCTGTGACAATATCGATCAGATGGGTGATTGTGCCCTGCTTGGTGGGATCTAACCAGTAGCAGTAATCATCATCTGCCCACAAATAGCCGCCGCTTGCCACATGCAGGCCGTTGGCGGTGTTGCTCAGGCCAAAGGCATAATCCCGGAAAGCAGGCACACGGGCGATCAGATACATCCCCTTCTTATCAAGCTCCTGGATCAGATCGTCAATACCGGCAATATCCAGCCCGCTGGGATGGTCACTGCTTAAAGTAGATGTGTAGTAGAACCGGCCCTTGCCGTCCTTCACATCCAGCATCACCGGTGTTCCGGTGGGCAGATTCTTGGTGATCTGCGTCAAGGTAGGCAGATCCTGCAACGCGGCAGTATCGGCATAGTAGCCTATGATCTGGGTCAGCTCCCGGGAGGTATTGATGGCGTTTTCTCCCTCATTATAATAAATAGACACAGTTTCCGATTCCGGGGGCTGGGCAACATTGCCCTCCTGGACCTGGGGGTCTTGATTCTTGTCGATCAGCGCGCCGTCCTGTCTTGTATAGATCACATACCGGCCCAGCCATAGAAACCAGCAAAAATAGATCAAAGACGCGCACAAAAGCACCACCAGGGCGATCAGCCCCGCTCTTTTCAAATTGCGTCGGGTGCGATATGGAATGTTCATAGTAGATTACCTCTTTGCAGTTACGCAGCGCCAGTCCTCCTGGGCGCGAATACCCGTGACCGTCAGCCCCGCCCGGGACAGCGCATCCAGCACATCCGGCAGCCGGGTGTCCAGAATACCGGACAAAATCAAGGTGCTGTCTTTGTGCAGAAGCTCCGGCAGTACCGGCGACAGGGCGATGATCACATCGGCTACGATGTTTACAAGCACCAGATCATAATGTCGTGCTGTCAGCTTTTCCATCAGCTTCTTGTCTGTCAAAACATTTCCGGTCAGGGCAGTAAATTCGGGAGCAGAAAAGCCATTATAGGCCGCGTTCTCCCGGGCAATATCTTCCGCCTTGGGGTCAATGTCCACACCAACCGCGGTGGCAGCCCCCAAACGCAGGGCGGCAAGAGAGAGAATGCCGCTACCGCTGCCTAAGTCCAGACAACTGCCCTGGGGCGTCAACAGTTCTTCCATGGCGGCAATAACCATCTGGGTGGAGGGGTGTGCCCCAGTGCCAAAGGTCAGCCCCGGGTCTAAGATCACCGGCAGACGGCTGCCTGTGTAGTCCTCTGCCAACCAATAGGGCAGCACTACCAACCGGGTGCCAATTTCCTGAGGCGGGTAATTATCTTTCCAGCTTTGCTCCCAGTCCGTATCGGGCAAAGTAGTGATTTCACAGGGAAGTTCCCCCAAAGAGGGATCTTTTTCCCGCAGGGTTTCCAGCAGCGCCTGCAAACGGAACAGGCCATCCTTGTCGGTGTCTTCTAAGTACAGCTTGATCTGGGAAAGTCCCTGAAGGGATTTTTCCAGCTTTTCATCAATATAGTCCCAGTACGCCCGGTTGTCCTCCAGAAATTCCTGGAACTGCTGCTGATCTTCCATCAGCAGGTCGGAAAATCCGGCAGCAGTCAAAGCGCTGGCAACAGTTTCTATGCCCGCAGGCACAGTAGATATGGTAATTTCCAGCCATTGCATACTATTTTGTACCTCGTGTTCCTTGTTTGCCACTATTCTACCGCAAAACCGGGAAAATAACAACTGGAAAGGTGTAAATTTTTCATCCTTATTGCTATTTGGGTAAAATGTGTATATAATGATACCGTTGTTTTATAAGGAGAATACCATGATTACTAGCTATTTCTTTCCGGAGGGCGTGACCCTTCGGTGTATTCAGGACACCCGTTTTAAACAGGGGATCTTGACCGTTCAATTTGTACAACCTATGACAGCCAAAAAGGCGGCGTTCAATGCCTTGATCCCTGCAGTGCTCCTACGGGGCTGTGAAGGCACAGAGGATCTGCGAAAAATCACTTTAAAGCTGGACGATCTGTACGGCGCGGCTATCGGCGTGCTGGTACGGCGCATCGGCGATTACCAGACCACCGGCCTGTCCTGCAGCTTCTTAGATGACCGGTTCGCCCTGCCGGGAGATGCGGTTTTTGCGCCTATGGTTGCCTTTGTGGAAAAGCTGCTGTTTTCCCCGGTGACAGAAAACGGGGTGTTTTGCAAAGACTATGTCCAAAGTGAGAAAAAGAACCTAATTTCCACCATCCAGTCTCAGCTAAACAACAAGCGGGCCTACGCATCCCAGGGGTTATACCGCCATATGTGCCGGGAGGATTCCTTTGGCGTGCCCCGGCTGGGCAGCGAAGAAGATGTGGCTGCCATTACCCCCGAAAGCGCCTATGCCCACTACCAAAACCTTTTGAAAACCAGCCCGGTGGAGCTGTTTTATATAGGCGCTGCAGACGCCGATACTGTGGCTCAGAGCCTAAAACCTATGTTTGAGAAGCTGCCCCGACAGGTAACGGCTTTGCCGGAGCAGACAGCTTTTCACAGCTGTGGCGGCGGCGTGTTTTCCGAGACCATGGCCATCACCCAGGGCAAGCTTGCCATGGGCTACGCCACGCAGATCACTCTGCGAGATTCCCGGTTTGCCGCCATGCAGGTGGCTAACATGATATTAGGCGGCGGCATGACCAGCAAGCTGTTTATGAATATCCGGGAAAAAGAATCCCTTTGCTATGATATCAGCTCCAGCTATTCCGGCGCAAAAGGCATCTTGACTGTCCAGGCAGGCATTGACTGTGACAAAATGGATGCGGTGCAGCAAAAGGTACAAGATCAGCTATCTTTGATGGCTGCCGGGGACATAACCTCTCAGGAGCTGCAATCTGCCAAACAGTCCCTGGATGCCAGCTTAGAGGCTGTCCACGATTCCCCCGGCTCTATGGAAAGCTACTACGGGGTAGGTGTCCTGTCGGGGCTTGATCGCACCCCGGAGCAGTATCGCAAGGAAGTGGCTGCTGTCACCGCCGAAGATGTTGCCGCCGCTGCCAAGACTCTGGTGCTGGACACCGTATTTTGTCTGAAGGGAGAAACAGAATGAGAAAACTGCATTATCCCGGTTTGGACGAGACCTTATACCGCAAAACCTTGCCCAGCGGTCTGGAAGTGATGGTGCTTAAGCGACCCGGTTTTTCCAAGAAGCTGTGTTACTTTGTTACAGACTTTGGCGCGATCCATACAGAATTTGCCATCGACGGCGTACCTTACACCGTCCCCGGGGGCGTTGCCCATTATTTGGAGCATAAAATGTTTGACATGCCGGAAGGTCGGGATGTGAGCGCCGAATTTGCCGCCCGGGGCGCTTCCGTCAACGCCTTTACCAGCTATGATATTACCGCCTATTATTTTTCCTGTACCGGGTATTTTGAAGAAAATTTAAAACTTCTGCTGGAATTTGTATCTACCCCTTACTTTACCGCAGAAACCGTGGCGAAAGAACAGGGGATCATCGGTCAGGAGATCGGCATGAACGAGGATAACCCGGACAGCCGGGTCTTTGAGGACTTAATGCGCATCCTCTATCCCACCCACCCCATCCGGGTGCCCATCTTAGGTAGCCGCCAGAGCATTGCCCAGATCACTCCGGAAATTTTGCACCTTTGCCACCGGGCATTCTACCGCCCGGACAATATGCTGCTTTGCGTGGTAGGCGATGTGGACCCGGAGCAGGTGGCTGCCCTGGCAGAAAAGTGGCTTCCTCAGCCCCCCGCAGAAACTGTAACCCGGACAGCGGCCTGGGACGTTCCTATGATCGCCCAGACCCCAAAAACAGAGCGGGCCATGGAAGTGGCTATGCCCATGTTCCAGTTAGGCTTTTTATGTGAAGATTCCGGCAAGGGTGAACAGGCCATCCGCTCAGAGATCGTGGGCGATCTGGCAGCGGAAGCCCTCTTTGGGGAGTCTTCCAGCCTCTATTTACAAATGTATCAGGAAGGTCTTATCGATGCCTCCTTCGGCGGCGGTTTTGAAACTGTAGACGGCATGGCTATGCTGTGTCTGTCCGGTGACAGCCAGAATCCTCAAGAAATTGCCCGCCGGGTGGTAGACCGGGCTGCCGCCTTGGTCAAAACCGGCATCGCACAAGCAGATTTTCTGCGGATGAAGCGCAGCGCCCTGGGCAGACGGGTCCGGGATTTGGATAGCTTCAACTCTGTGACCTTCCGGCTGTGCGCTTATCATCTGTCCGGGTTTGATTATTTCGACTTCCCCCGGCTCATGGAGCAGGTAACTGTGGAAGAAATTTTGGAATTTTTAGGACGGGTAGTCCAAAAAGACCGGATGGCCCTCAGCGTGGTCTACCCCCGACAGGAACAGGAGGATACAAATGAATCCCAGTAATTACTCAGCCATCAGCTTTCCCTTTTTGGGATTGGAATTAGATCCTGCCAGAGGCTTTTCCATCGGGAGCTTAAATATCCGCTTTTACGGCGTGGTGATCGCTGTGGGTCTGCTGCTGGCGGTGCTATACGGACTAAAGCGCAGCAAGCAATTCGGCTTAAAAGAGGACGATATCTTAGACGGTGTGCTGGGCATCGTGCCCCTTGCCATTGTCTGCGCCCGGGTCTATTATTGCTTGTTCTCCTGGAGCGAGTTTGCAGATGACCCCATCAGTGTCCTCTACATCTGGAACGGCGGTATTGCCATCTACGGCGGCGTCATCGGCGCATTTATTGGGGTTGTGGTATTCTGTCTGATTAAAAAGATCAAGTTGGGGTCCGTGCTGGATCTGGTTGCCCTGGGTTTTCTGATTGGACAGTCCATCGGCCGTTGGGGCAACTTTTTCAACCGGGAAGCCTTTGGCGCAGCCACCGACAGTTTTTTCCGTATGGGTCTATATAACCATGTTACCCAAGGCTGGGAATACTACCATCCCACCTTCCTGTATGAATCTGTGTGGAATCTTGCAGGTTTTATCGCCCTGCATTTTCTTTCCAAAAAACGGCAGTACGACGGCCAGATCGCCCTGGGCTATGTGTTCTGGTACGGCCTTGGCAGAACTTTCATTGAAGGTCTGCGAGTAGACAGCCTGTATATCGGACCTTTCCGGGTCAGCCAGCTGCTGGCTGCCATCAGCTGCCTTGCTGCAGCAGCCGTTCTCATTGCCCAGTGTTTCCGTAAGCACAGCAAAGACAAGCTTTTTGTCAATATGATCGCCGTCTGCCAAGCAGAAACACCCCAGGACGAGCCAGAAGAAAATGGATAACTTTTCTAGAATATCCGCCAAACAAAGGTTTGGCGGATATTTTTTATTGTAATTCATAAATTTTTTGGTACACTAACAGTAGGAATATTATATCATCTTGGTGAGGTGACGCAGTTATGACAACAACCGGTTATATCATTCAAGCCATCACTCTGCTGGGAGGACTTGCCCTGTTCTTGTTCGGCATGGATATTATGGGAAAATCTTTGGAGCAGCAGGCAGGTGGCAAGCTGCAGACCATTCTTGCCAAAATGAGCTCCACTGTATTTCGGGGCTTTTTGCTGGGTATGGCAGTCACTGCGGTGATCCAGTCCTCTTCTGCAACCACCGTCATGGTGGTTGGCTTTGTAAACTCCGGCATTATGCTACTGGAGCAAGCAGTTGGCGTCATTATGGGCGCCAATGTGGGCACCACCGTTACCTCCTGGATCTTGTCCTTGACCGCCTTGGAAGGTGACAGCCTGCTGGTGCAGTTGTTTAAACCCACCACCCTGGCCCCCCTTGTGGGCATTGCAGGCATTGTGCTGTACCTGTTTACAAAAAGGGAGAAAGCCAAAGGGATCGGCTCGATTATGCTGGGCTTTTTAGCCCTGATGACCGGCATGGATATTATGAGCGACGCCATGGCGTTTCTAAGAAACGAAGCTTGGTTCGCCCGGCTGATGGTTTCCTTCTCCAATCCTGTTTTAGGCATTTTGATGGGCGCTGTCCTGACTGCGGTGATTCAATCCTCCTCCGCCTCTGTAGGTATTTTACAGGGACTTTGCTCCACCGGTGTGATCTCCATCGGCACAGCCCTTCCCATTATTTTAGGACAAAATATCGGTACTTGCGTTACTGCTATGCTCTCCACCGTGGGTGCAAACCGAAACGCCCGGCGCAGCGCCATGATCCACCTGTACTTTAACATTCTGGGTGTGGCAATTTTTTCCTTTGTATTTTACGGTATCGGGGCTTTCTTCCCCTGGGCCTTTTTACAAAACACCGCCTCTGTTGTGGACATTGCCCTGATCCACACCGGCTTTAACCTGCTCACCACCCTGGTGATCCTGCCCCTGAATAAGCTTTTGGTCAAGCTTGCCTATCTGACCATCCCCGAGGATATCAAACCGGAAGAAGACACCTTGCTCGATCCCCGTTTTCTGGCCACCCCGGCAGTGGCGATCCAGCGAGCCTGGGATGTTGCCAGTCAAATGGCCGACACCGCTGCCCAGGCAATGTCCCTTGCCATGGAACTGACCCATTCCTTTGACCAAAAAGCAATGGACCAGGTGGTGGCGCTGGAAAACCAAACCGACTACTACGAAGATGCCCTAAACACCTATCTGCTACAGCTGACCAAGGCCAATTTGTCTACCCAGGATAACCGCTCCTTAAACACCCTGCTCTACACAATCAGCGATATGGAGCGGATCGCCGATCACGCCTTAAACGTGGCTGAAGCCGGCCAGGAAATGGCTCAGAAAAATATTCTATTCTCCCAGGCCGCCCAGCAGGAACTGGCGGTTCTGGAATCGGCAGTACAGGAAGTTATCCACAAGACCACCCAGGCATTGTGTCATTTGGATATGAACCAGGCCATGAAGATAGAGCCCTTGGAACAGGTCATTGACGATCTGGTGCGGGAGGTAAAATCCCGCCACGTCCGCCGGCTACGGGACGGTCTTTGCTCTGTGGGATGCGGGTTTGTGCTGGAAGATATCCTCACAGCTTACGAACGCAGCGCCGACCATTGCTCCAATATTGCGGTGGAAATGCTCCAGGTATCTGAGGGCAAACTGGAAGCCCACGAATACCTCAACGCTTTAAAGAGCGGTCAGCTCCAGGAAAGCGTAAAATTCAACCAGCGATTCCAACGCTACCGCGACCGCTACACCTTCCCGGAATAAAACAAAAATACCTGCCAGGGCAACCTGGCAGGTATTTTGATTAGTTGGTTTTAATGATCACAAAGCCGTCGACTAAGTTGGCGCTTTCCAGCTTGCCGTCCACGGTGATGGTGCGATCCATCAGGTCTGTCAGCGTGACCTGGGTTTCGGTGCAGTCGATACGCATCACATTTTTCATGAGAACTGCGCTCTCCTGCTTTTCATTCTGATATACAGTAGAAAGGCACATATAGATATCTCCTTACCAAGCTGAGGGGAGCCGAACACCGACAGCCCCACAGCGGTCCTTTTATTTGTATTTTCCTTATCTTCCTCGGCTTGCGTCAGCAAGCTCTCGTCATCTGCGCAAACATCCAAAGCAAAAATCCTCGCTGTGGGGTGCTGCGCAGTTTTGAAAGAGCAGCTTTTTGTCAAGACAAGGAAAATTTCGAAGGGAATACCCGTTGGTATTGTCGAGGAATTTTCCGCAGTATTGGCGGAAAGCTGCCTTTCAAAACCTATCGGGGTTCGACTCCCCTCAGCTTAGACTTGCCAATACAGTGCTCAGCCGCAGGTTGCCCTTTTCAAAATCAGACACAGCCGCCATCACCTGCTCGTAAGCCGTGTGGTTGCCAATGGTGTCCAGCTGGGCAGCCAGATCTGCCAGTTCCTTGGCATGGGCAGCGTTGTGGCCCACCATATACTGCATCAGGGCAGTCAGCTCCTCCATAGGGGTGTGCTGGCAGCCGCCGGCGCAGCCTTTGCAGCTACCGGAGCAGCTTTCCTCATGACTGTGATCGTGAGCGCAGTGGTCATCGTGCAGCGCCCCGTGCTCGTGGGGATGCTGATGGTCGTGGGTGTGGGCATGGACATGGGGATGGCTATGGGTCACACCGTCATGGGTATGAACATGCTCGTGGGTATGGGAATGCTGGTGGTCGTGATGACCAGAAGCAATATGATCATGATCGATATGCATAAAATAACGCTCCTTATGATAATTTCTATACATTTATTATAATATGGAACACAAAGTATGTCAAACAAAAAGGGGGCGTAAAAAGAGGCTGTAAAAACATTTGGTTTTTACAGCCTCTTTCCTATTTTATTTTGCAATCTCCAGCTTGAAATTCTCGCACTTGTCAGTATCCTCGTTCATCTCAAAGGTCGCCTGTGCCACCTTTACCAAAGACTGATGCTTGTCGTTTTTCGGACCGGACTTGGAATAGCCCCACAAGGTGTCCATATCATAGCCTTCTTCCTCGGATTGACCAACAGCAAAGGCTTCCTTATCCAGAACGTACACAGAAACAGTATAGTCGGTGGTATTGTCGAACATGGGCCGGTAGGCGCTGTCTACAATACACACCAAAGTTTCTGCATCCCACTGATCGGTTTCTTCCTGAACCAAAGCAGTCATCTTCTGGTTCATTTCCACACGCTCACTGTCGGTGTAGTCAGCAGAGCGGGATTTATTTTCGCCGCTGGGATCGTAGCGGTAGGTCAAATAGCTCACAGAAGTGCCTACGCCGATAGCCAACAAGCAAACCAGAGCGATAACCTGCTTAGAGGTAAACTGCAGCGCGCTTTCCCGGGTATGTACCAGCTTGGCCCGCTGCACAGCAGGCATCAGAAGCTTTAAAAACAGGGTCAGCACCACAGACTCTACAGGGAAGAAGCACAGATTCTTAAAGATCCGGGCAACTCCGGTAATGCCCAGCACCGTATCCATTGCCTTTTCGGGGTTGCCCATATACAGATACTGCCAGGCGAAGATCACCTGCTGCAAGATCACATTGACGAAGAAGCAAATAAAGAACCGAGCCAAGGTTACCCGGAAGGCGGTGGGCTTTGCCCGATACAGGCACAAAGCATACAGCATGGTGCTGGCGATCTCTGTAAGCATAAAGGGCAGGAAGTAATCGCCGGTGGGGAAGATCAAAAAGCCGATGGTATCGGAGATCATGGCGGCGGGAATTGCCATCACCGGTCCAAAGATCATCGCACCCAAAGCGGTAGCCAGCATGGCGGTCTGGATGCTCAGCTGAGGGCCCAGAGGGATCGCCAAAGGCTTCAACGCCACACGCAAGGCGATCATCAGTGCGGTGATCACCAGCATCCGGGTGCTTTTCAGCTCCTGGGCAGCATCACGCCAGTAGGCTTTAGAAAAGGGATGGGGGTACAGGGTAGTGCTAGTGGTTGACATAATAATTCCTCCTTTAATAGGGCAAAGGGCTCGACGGTATCCGAAAACAAAAAATCCCCCAGCGCAAATGCACCGGGGAGTCATAAACGGATACACATCGGTGGCAGCTTTGCCTAACCGAGTATCGCCTTGCATAAAGGAGTGATTCCATTATGGTGCAGCGGGTGCGGATACCCCATCGCGGATGAAAATCCTTCGTCTGTCACTCGACTCCCCATTTTGACAGCACTTCACGCGAGGTCTCCTACTCTGTTCGCCGTTATGATACACCATACAAAGACATTTGTAAATAGGAATTTTCAATATTTGTAAAAAATTAGAAATTTCCGCAAAAAATGCGAAAACTTCCTATTGACAAGGGCAAAAAACTATGGTAAGATACCCGGGTAATAAAGAAGGCTGAACATCCGCCTCACCGTAAGCTAGATTGCAAAGCGGTTAATATTCCAACTTTTTCCTGTCAGGAAACCTATGTTGCGAGTATGCGGATGCTTTGGCATCCGCTTTTTTATTGGTTTTTGGAAGGGCAACCAACCAAAAACCCGGTTAGCAAAAGTATGGAGGTGCTTACCATAGCTAAGTTAGAACATCAGCTCAACGAAGAGATCCGGGATAAGGAAGTGCGCCTAATCGGCGAAGACGGTGCCCAGCTGGGTATTGTTTCTGCAGAGCAAGCCAATGAAATGGCTGAAGAGCAGGGCCTGGACCTGGTGAAGATCTCTCCCAACGCCGTTCCCCCCGTCTGCAAAATTATGGACTATTCCAAGTTCTGCTTCGATCAGAAGAAGCGTGAGAAGGAAGCCAAGAAGAATCAGAAAGTGGTGGAGATCAAAGAGATCCGCATGAGTCCCAGCATCGATACCAATGACCTGAACACGAAGGTGAAGAATGCTCAGAAGTTCCTGAAGGACGGCAACCGGGTCAAGGTCAGTGTCCGCTTCCGCGGCCGCGAGATGGCACATACCAATATCGGTGAGAAGCTGCTGATGGACTTTGCCGAGGCTTGCAGCGAAGTTGCAACCATGGAAAAGAATCCCAAGCTGGAAGGCCGGTTCATGGGTATGTTCCTGGCCCCCAAGAACAGTAAGTAACAAATAAATTACCAATAGTACGGAAGGAGATCCAACTATGCCCAAGCTGAAAACCCATAGCGGTGCTAAGAAGAGATTCAACCTGACCAAGTCCGGCAAGGTTAAGAGAGCCCGCGCTTACAAGAGCCACATCCTCACCAAGAAGGA